>NZ_CP036266.1:7096563-7396563 GCF_007744075.1 Gimesia chilikensis
GCTGCATCAGTTAGTCAAACTATTCAGGACGGACATTGTCACCTCGATCTTGGGACACTTCACGGACGTTTTCGTATTCATGCATTGCCCGTGTTCACATCTGAAGAAGCAACCGGTCCCGACGGCGAGTCGAACGTCGTTGCAATCCTTCGTCCCCTGTAATTGACTGAGTGGCCCACATACCACTCTCTTTTTCTACCAGGAGATGGCTACCAAGTATGCTGGAACTCCTTTTTCGGAGGTCATGAAAACCGGCGGGGGGCGTTTCAAACTTATTATCTGTCTGACCTGGTAAATCGGAAATGGCTACAACCAGATCTCTCCTGAGGATCTGGGGGTGAACTGAAACGTCGCACCCTTCACGTTTCAATCTACTGCAAAGAAAAGCAATACATCAGTGCCTTTGCATGTAATCAGTGACTTATATAAGTAAAGAATTATTCCAGTTTAACAATCATCCATCTCCCACATATAATCGCATATTTATAATTAGTAAGGACTTACGAAATAAATTGCTAAATCTGTAATACTGATAATCTTTCGCCAGCTTATGGTTTGCTCTGAAATGCTCGTCTCATTGATGATTTTCGAAACTCTCTTGTGCCATTTAGTCCTCCCAAGGTGTACATTAAGGTAGATGTATGAAGTGAAGATGAAGGCACCTGGAAACCACAACCATGGAACTGGATCGTCTGATCACATTTTTTTCCACGAATCCATCTGCAAGGCTGTTGCGCGCCAATCAGGCGGCCTATATCGTTTATTTCCTGAACCAGCACTTCAAAACAAATGGGAATTTGGCGACTCCGAATACCGAACTCGTGCAGAGCCTGAAAGGTTTTCTGGAACACATTCATGAAACCGATCCGGAGGTACTGCGGGACAATGCGGAAACTTACCTCAATCAGTGGTCTACCGGTGAGACGCGCTGGTTGAGGCGATATTACGACTCTCAACACGCGGATTCTGTTTTCCAACTGACGCCACATTCCGAAGATGTCCTGAAATTCCTGACGGATGTCACTGATCATTCTCTCGGATTTGTCGGCACGGAGTCCCGCTTCACACGCATTCTTGAGACGCTGTCCGATATTGTAATCCGTGGCTCTGCGGACCGGGAACGTCGATTGAGTTATCTGCAAGCGGAACGTGATCGTATCGAGGAAGAGATTCAATCAATCGAGTCGGGTGAAATCGTATCAACACACAGTTCAACCGCCATTCGTGAACGATTTTCGGATGTCATCTCAGATCTGATTTCCCTGCAGGGAGATTTTCGAGCTGTCGAAGAATCGTTTAAGTCCATCACGCGCGATGTTCAAAAACAGCAATCGGAGGCAGTAGATACTCGCGGGCAAATCCTGGGTTCTGCACTGGCTGCGGAAGACCGGCTCAAGGACGAAGACCAGGGGGCCAGTTTTCAAGCGTTTTTTAAAATGCTGCTGTCCCAGTCGAAGCAGGACGAACTGGAAAAGATGATCCGACAACTCGATGAACTCGACGAACTGGCTTCTCAGACGGAAGGGAAATCTCGCGTCAAAGGGATGATCGGTAATCTGTCAAAAGAAGCAGCCCGAGTCCAGCAGACAACGCGACGACTGAATGCGACGCTCCGCCGGCTACTGGATTCCCGCATCAGCACGACGCGACTCCGCCTGGCAACAGTTTTACGAGAGATTCACTCAGCAGCAGTCCGGCAGGCAGAATCACAACCCGAAGCAGAAATCGAAGTCTTTACAGAGATTGATCTGTTTAACGGCATGGAGCGTCCTTTCTGGCAGACTCCGATCCAGTTTGAGGCGATGGAACTGAAGCAGGAAGAACCAAACGAAGCTGAGCGGTTGAATGTCTTCCAACGACTTGCTGAAATGCAGCGGCTCGACTGGGATGCCATGCGATCTAATATTAAAAGCCAAATCGATTTTAACGAACGTGTGACTCTGCCTGACCTGCTAAATGTCTTCCCTCCCGACAACGGACCTCTCGAAATACTCGGGTATATTCAACTTGCTTATGATGGCGGGCATGAGGTCAACGAAAACGAATTCGATCTGATCAGCATCGACACTCCCATGGGAATACAGGACTATGAGATTCCCCGGGTTGTGTATTTGTCTGAAACTGAAAGACTGGAGCGTGTTTCAGGAAGGACCTCCGATGAGTGAGATCCCGGAATTCCGCGAACGGGGTATCGTGGCGGTCCACCTGCTGCAAGGTGTGATCTATGAGGAACAGGAAGAAATCTGGTCGCTGTTGCTGAGCAATGAATCTGACCTGAGTGACTACTTCTGTGAGATTGGGTTGTCGCTGGTCATCGATCGCACAGAAGGAATGGCCTACCTGCGTCAATTCAGCGACGATGAACGGACCGGAGGTTATGAACGCCTGCCGCGATTATTCCGGAAAGCACCACTGACTTATAAAGTGACCCTGCTGTGCATGCTTCTGCGCGAGGAGTATCGGAAATTTGAAGAGGAAGATCTCGATAACGAACGCTGCGTCGTCGAAGTCGATTCACTGCTCGAATTGTGGAAACCCTGTTTTCCAGCTGAATCCGATGAAGTCACGTTACGGAAACAGTTAATCGCTTCCTTCAAACAACTTGAAAACCTCAAATTTGTCAGTGGTATTAAGGATGAGCCTGATTCCTGGGAAGTCCGTAAGCTTCTGAAAGCACGGATTCCCATTGAAGAACTGGAACGCCTGCGGGATCAGCTCACAGCGTTCGAAAACGAATAGGACACGCATGATATGCAACACTTGTTTGACATGGGGCCCGAATACCCCGGGTACCGTCTGCAAAAACTGGAAGTCTTTAACTGGGGGACGTTCGACAGTTCGGACGGGAACGTGTTCTGCTTTGAGCCACAGGGGCGGACCTCGCTTTTAGTAGGACATAATGGCTCGGGGAAATCGACCCTGGTAGACGCCATCCTCACCTTGTTAGTCGATGGAAAAACACGAAACTACAATGTGGCTGCCGGTGCTAAGAAAACCGAGCGAACCCCCAGGAGTTATATCAAGGGCGCTTACAATCGAACGACCGATGAAACACAATCCAGCGTGATTAGCTATCTCCGACCGAAAGGAAATCATCTGACGGCGATCTCCGCCGTCTTCAAGGATGAACAACTCGATCGTTCCTTTACCCTCACACAAATTCTCTACCTTAAAGCAGACGGGGCCGACGATCGGGTTTATGCCTTTGCCCCGTCAGCGCGGGAATTGAAGGCGGATTTGCAGGGACTGGTAAAGTCGGACGAAGTGCGCGAACATCTCAAGCAGTGTGGTTACCAGACGACACGTTCTTATGCCGAATACCTGGGCTGGCTCACCAGGCAGACCGGAATGAGAGGCAAAGCCATTAGCATGTTCAATCAGACGGTTGCTGTAAAGGATATTCAAAGCCTGAATCTGTTTATCCGTGCTCATATGTTGGAGGCAGCCAACTGGCAGGACAAAATCCAGGGGTTGCTGAAGCATTTTAATGACCTCAGTAATGCCCATTCTGAACTGGTCAGGGCACAAAGAGCTCAAGAACTTCTGATGCCGGTTGCGTCCATTGGCCATAAGTATCAAGTCAAAGCGGAGAAACTCAACCATCTGCAACTTCTGGATGCCGCTTCCGAATCCAGTTTTTCATTGCTCACAATTCAGGTATTTGAGCCAGAACTGGCATGTCTGGAGAACAAGGCAGCAGCTTTGGAAGCTATCCTGAACCGACTGACGCATGAACTGGAACAGTCACGGGATACCGTCAGAAGACTGAAAAACGAGCTTGAGCAGGCAGGGGGAGACAGGCTACGACGAATTCCAGAATTGATCCTGAATGAAAAACAGTCATTGTCTAGCAAGAGTCCGAATTTTCATAACTTTCATGATAATCTAAAACAGTGCGGACTTAAGGAAACGGTCTGGAATCAGGAGCAATTCCTGCAAGTTAAGACGAAATTACAGGCACTGCTGTTAACGAATATTCAGCAACGGAATGAATTAAAACAGAAACAGGAAACGGTGATTGGCGAGAAAACTGCCGTTGAAACGATCCTCCGTGAAGAACGCACCGAACTAGAGGCACTACAACAGCAGCGCAGTAATCTACCGCCTCAATTTACCACGATACGCAGTCAGCTCTGTACTGAGCTGAATCTGAAAGAGAGTGAGCTTCCTTATGCAGCTGAGTTGATCGCCGTAGATCCCGATCAGAGGAACTGGACAGCAGCCATTGAGATGGTACTGCGATCCTTCTCCCTCAGCTTGCTGGTTCCAGAACGATATTATCCTCGAGTCAGAGCCTACATTGAGAAACGGAAACTGACTGATGCTGCTGGGAAAGGGCTGCGGCTGGACTATCTGTGTGTAGGGAGTGTCGCTGAAAGCAGCGGGGACCGTATTCCTGCCAGTTCTCTTTACCACAAAATACAATTCAAGTCTAAGCATCCGCTTACTCCCTGGGTACGGGAAGAAATCCAACAACGTTTCAGTTTTCAATGTTGTGATCGTGTTGACGAATTCGATCAGATACCCCGAAATGCTTTGACGGCGAACTGTCATGTCAAATTTAACCGGAAACGACACCAGAAAGATGACCGGGACCGGACCACCGACCCCCGTTTCTTCGTATTGGGCTGGAATAATGCCGAGAAGAAACAGCGTATCCAGCAGCATATTCAGCGGCTCAACACGGAATTTGAAGCATTCCAGACGCAGCTGAATTCTCTCGACCAACAGAGTGAGGAACTGCAATCCGTGAAACAAGCCGCCGAGCAGGCTCTAATTATAGCGGATTTTGACCAGATCGACATTGCACGTCATCAGTCAGCAATCGAAGCACTCCAGACAGAGCAAAAGAAGCTGGAAGGGTCAAATGACAAGGTGCGTGTACTCAAAAAACAGTTAGCAAAAGCGGAGGAACAGGAAGTCTCTCTGGGGAAGGAACGCGATGAGAAGATCGGTCAACAGGCCAAATTAAAAAGTGATATTTCTATTACCCGCAGACGGCTTGATTCGACGCATGCTGAGATCAAACAACAGCGCGAGCGAGACGATTACCCGCAGCATGAGAAGTTCTTTCCGGAGATCGCCGAGTCAATAGAGGTGGATACACTCGCGATCGACAACCTGGAAGAACGGATGCGGGAGTGGAATAAAAAGATACGAGCGAAAATTGAGCGGATCAGAGAGCCACTCGACCGGCTGAAAGAAAAACTATTCGAGGCGATGTCCAGATACTTGAGGGAATTTAAAGAAGAGACAGACGATCTTGACGCCAGACTAGAATCTTTAGAGAGCTTTCTGGGAGTCCTGGACCGGGTCAAAGAAGAAGATTTACCCCGATACGAGCGACAGTTTAAAGACAAACTGAACGATCAGGTCAGCCAGGAGATCGCGTTATTCAATACCGAGTTACGAACCGAGCAAAAGCAGATTGAAGAGAAAATCGACCAGTTGAATGGTGCACTGAGAAAAGTTCATTACTCTCCTGCAACCTATATGCGATTGAAGCCCTCCCAGGTGAATGATCGTGAAATCGAAGATTTTAAACGATCGTTGCGGGAATGTCTGGATGAATCACTGGAGCAGAGCCCCGAAGCCAATGAAGCCCGATTTCAGCGCATTCAATTACTGGTACAACGTCTTTCAGATAAGGAAAAATCAGCCTGGCGAAAAAAAGTAATTGATGTACGTAACTGGTACAATTTTGTCGCTGAAGAAATCGTGATCGAATCAGGAGAGACCCGTAGCAGCTACGATGGCAGTTCGGGCCAGTCCGGTGGGGAGAAAGCTAAGCTCGCTTTCACGATCCTGGTTGCGGCTCTGGCTTATCAGTATGACATTGATCCTGATGGATTCACTCCAGGCCGCTTTCAGTTTGTCGTGGTGGACGAAATGTTTTCCAAAGTCGATGACCAGAACGCGGAATTCGCCCTGAATTTATTCGATCAGTTTGGGCTACAACTACTGATCGTGGCGCCGCTGGATGCAAAAGCCCGCGTGACCGAACCATTTGTCGATCGTTATCTGTATGTTGTGAAGGATACGGAGACCAGCCGCTCCAAGCTACTCAGTATGACGGCGAAAGAGTATGAAGAAGAAGTGAAAAAGAACATCAAGCTGAGTCGTACACAGTCCCGTAATTCTCAAAATACGAAATAATGATGGTTGAGCGAATGCCGTTGGTTTCTCCCGAAGAGATCGCAGATAAAGTCGCTAAGGCTTATCCCCGTTTTCTTAAACGTTGGGTGAGTGGAGAAGTCGAAGACTTTTTTCCGTATCGGGTAAAAGTCCGGTTGACACTGGACCCACGGAATCCCAAAGAAACCATTGATGCTCATGAGCTATTACTCGCCCATTCAAAAGATCAGCGTGGCTGGGGTTATACCGTCCACCGGGAACTAAAGCGGAAGCGGGATTTTGGAACGAACCTGGTTCCGACTGCCATTACAGTCGACACTCTCGAGGATCTGCTGCGTCTGGCCAAAAAGCAGGATGAGTTTGAAAAGACACGAACTGTGATTGAAAAGGTACGTTTTCACTTCCCACAATTAGAGGATTGGTTAGTTGCCGAAGTTACCAAAATCGCAAAACTGGCAGAGTCGGTAGACGGTTTAATACAGGTCACAAATTATCTCATTGCTCACCCGGTCCCTGATTGTTACATCCGACAATTACCGGTCCTTGTAGACACCAAATTTGTGGAAAATCATGAACACACGTTAAAACAGTGGTTGGATAAACTACTGCCTGCGTATGCGATCAATGTAAATGAGAACAAACTGGTCCATCGTTTTGGGTTTCGCGACAGTCAACCCCATCACTCATTCCGATTACTTGATCCTGAGTTACAGTCGGAACTGAATCTGCCTTTCGATGAACTCTCCCTGCCGTTACGTTACCTGAAAACACTGGATGTCCGGGATACCACTGTTTTTATTGTAGAAAACAACCTGAATCTACTGACCCTGCCTACATTCCATCGAGGGGTGGCCATTCGCGGTGAAGGAAACGCAGTCATGCAACTCAAAGATTTGAGCTGGCTGAGTAAGAATCAACTGATTTACTGGGGAGATATCGATGTGGAGGGCTTCCAGATCTTATCGCGGTTGCGAAAATTCTTTCCGCATACAGACAGTGTGATGATGGATCAGGAAACCCTCAACAGTCACACCACTGCTATCGTTAAAGGTAATCCGAGTCAGCCCGAAGCGCCCCCTAATCTGACCAATCGGGAAGCGGAGGCGTATGAGTACTGCCTGAATAATCAATGTCGGCTGGAGCAGGAACGAATTCTTCAGAATTACGTGGAAAACCAGATCGCTGCAATCACATCAGCGCCATCTGACTGACTTTTTATCCAAAATTGTTGGTCCGTTTAAACTTCCAAAAAACAAACTGCATTTTAACAAAGGCTTTCACCATAATTTCTACCAAGTAAAGTCAGTTCTCTGCTTAGAGACTCTCGGGACGGTTAAAAACACCTAAATTTTGGCCAAAAACGTGTCATAATAAATAGGATGGAAAATGCTTATCTATTTATTAAAAAAAAAACATGACTATGTAATTTCAGGCTGCTTATCATTTCCATTACTTTTAAAAAGGCAAGTTTGCTTTACTGTTAGCTATTAGCTAAATTTCGTTGGTTTTCGTGTCATAATACATAAGGAGAAACCTGATTAGCTGTCAGAAGAGAATGCAGACACAGCTATTGCAAATTACCAATCTGATTCGCCAGATCTGTATCAAAATTTTTTAACATCAGCTATTGCCTGCTGCACTATGGAGTTAATCATTTTTCCACAAGGTTATAACAACTGGTGTCAATCACGGACTCGATAGGTACTGCCGACATGCAACCATCTGATAAAGTTACAAATCAAAAAGACTTACAGGACTTCATTCAATTTATTCGACCACTGATTCAAGTGATTGATTCAATAAAGCGTGAGCCGTTTCAATTGAGATCATTATCAATCCCGATGAGGTGGGAAGTGACTCGGCGTCACCCCTTTTATCAAAAACTTTGGAAAGACTCCGCAAACTTCCATCGACAAGAAATTACCTCAACAAATCCATTCGAGAAAATAAAGCGTGAATCAGCAGCTAAACTTTTGGCTCTAATCGGAGTTTCCGGGGAACCTCCAGACCCGAGAACTCCATTTTCTGAGCTGGGCGAATCTGAACTCAATAACGCGTGGTTATCGGGGGCAGTTCATCCTGTCACATTACGGGGGATGGCTGGTATTTTATTGGCAACTTTACCAGAGAGTACCCTCGGGGATTTAGGCCTCTACCTCATAGAAGCCTCTTGTGAAAAAAACGATAAAGAGAAGTATAGTCGAGAAAATAGTCTATCCAAATTGGCTTCGTACAAATGCGAGGTACTTGACTCATATACTGCTGAACCACTGGTTTCGGTTAATCCGGCTGCGTCTCAGCGTCAAATTAGCGAGGCAATTAAGAGTCTCCATGGACAGTGGAAAAATGAACGTGAACTGAAAGAGCAGAGGGACCGCTCAGACAAAAATAAAACCTACTTAGAGGTTTGGGATCTGCGTGAAGGATTTTCAGAAGAAGGCGCTTATAACATTTCTGAAGAGCAAAAATTAAGCGAAATAGCAGAAGTAGTAGGTTCGTCAATTTCCACGGTCAGTAATCATTATCGAAGTGCATTCGAAATGATAATCGGGAAACCTTATTCTCCCGAGTTGTGGTGGAACACAATCGGCGTTTTTAAGCTCAGTAAGTTTGATCTTAAACATAACATTCTAAGTCAGATACGACCTAGAAAGTCCCGGACACCGCGCCCGGTTTCAGAGTCAAGACTCGGGTTAGGAATTGATTCTTTAAAACAAACTCACTTACAAAAAAAACATGAATATACACTACACGATCTGATAATGGATATTAGCTCCCTAATTGACCAAGGTCTGAGTGATGATGAAATCCAAAGTAACCTGGAAATTAAAGCTAAAACTTCTGAATTAGCTCAGCTACTTACCTGGATGCGTTCCAGGACAAGTGAGATCGAAAAATAACGTCTACACTAATTGGTAACCGGTAGAGGGTGAAAGTATTTCATTCCTTCTGAAAACTACCGGAAACCAATGACAAGTCACGCAGATTCAAACCTATCCGATCCGGAATTCCTTTCCCCAGAAGAATTTGCGCAATTCAGTGGGCTCTCTGTTCCCACCATCCACCGGTATCTCAAGTCAGGGCGACTTCCTTATATCCAGCCGGGGGGATTTCGCTGTCGAATTCTTATCCCCCAAAACGCCCTGAATTCCTCAGGAAAAATTCCTTCAGAGAATTCGCCTCCCGTACCACCACGCGCGAAGAAGCCCCAGGCCAAGACATCTGGTCCGGAACCTGCCTGGAAGAAAAAACATAAAGTACTTAAAAACAAAAAGTGAGGATGCTATGCCGCGAAAGCGAAAAAATCAAAAAATTAAAGCCCAATATTTTAGCTGGTTGCTTTCTCAGAGAGGAAAGTTATACCAAGCAGACGGACGTTCAAACACAATTAATGTTGGTCGTCACTCACTAGGAACATCGAATTACCAGGAAGCAATAGATGCAATATATGAACTCGACAGAATTAAAGCCGTCGAACATGGACTTCTCGATGCTGATGAACTTGACAGCCGAGAGAAAGGATCTTTACCTCTCCTGGAAGGTCGCCAACATTACGAAGCAGACATATCCAGTTCGATTCTCATCGGTGGAATCAGACAAAGCAGCCAAAAACGCTACAGAACAGTACTCGATAAATTCATCAAGTTTTGTGCAGTGGAGCAAGTATCAACGTGGGAACAAGTCGACGCTAAACTATTAAAAAACTACGCAGCCTATCTGGAAAATAAGGAGTATGCCAAAAATAAAGAATATTCCCAGAACACGATTTGTCTTGAATTGAATACAATTAAACAAATCGTGAACTGGTTAATTAAGGATGGCTACCTTCCAGAAGGCAAACGTATCGATTTGCCTCTTCGAAAGAAACAAGGAACTTCAACCTATTGCTGGAAGCCGAAACAAGTAGCAGTGATGGTAAAGTACTGTCGCAAAAACAAAGCTTTAAACTGGCTAGGGGATATTATAATCTGTCTTGCCTGCACTGGTTTGCGAATCAGCGAATTAGCCTCTCTTCGATGGTCTGATATTGATCTAGAAGAAGGGATGTTGCGTTTAACAGATGAGACTATGATTAAGAAAAAATCCAAGGCCAGTAAAAGGACAACGAAATCTGGTTATAACCGATCATTTCCAATAAACTCAACGCTGTTGGAAGTGTTCCATAAAATGCCTAACCGTTCAGGAAATGTTTTTCGAGGGCCTCGAGGTGGACAGCTCAAACCAGATACAGTACGACTTATTTTAATTAGGGATGTAATTAAACCGTTAGCAAAAAAGTTTCCCCAGAGTGAGGATGAAATTGGCTTTGCTGATGGCCGACCACATAGCTTTCGGCATTACTTCTGCTCCACCTGTGCTAATAGTGGAGTTCCGGAAAATATGGTAATGCGGTGGCTTGGACATCGAAGCAGCGAGATGGTGCAGCATTATTATCATCTGCACGACGAAGAAGCGAAACAGCGCATGGATACATTACGTTTCATAGGATAATTCGACGGGTGTTCCGTCGAATCACATTTGAAGTAGGCGTTGGAGGACTGATAATTTTTGAAATTCGTGAGTTTACAAGTGGCAGTTTTGTCACAGTTTTTGTCACAGTTGACTGTGTCAAAAAAAATGGTCGTCGCAAATCACTTATTTCTAAGTATTTACAACGACCATTATTTTGAATACGGAGAGAACGGGATTCGAACCCGTGGAACCGTTTGCACGGCTCACCGGTTTAGCAAACCGGCGCATTCGGCCACTCTGCCATCTCTCCTGACTGTACCGGCTGCTGAAAACAGAGCCGATTCAGCACTCTTTATGCTGTTTTTCCCGTGGAATGTCAACGTTTGAAGCTCTGAATATGCAGAGACTTCCGTAAATTAACATCGCGGGAAGAGGGAGTGTATCAAACCAAATTCTCAGCTGCAATAGTTTCGGCCCCCTGGAGATGCGAAAGCAGGGGATCTTGAACTGAGAAACTGGTATCCCAGCCATAATCGCGAGAACCGGTTTGGACACTCACACGACAGCCCGGGTTCGCGCAGAGAAGCTAACCCTGAAACTGATCACAATTACACATCCTGATCTTTAAGACCGAATGTAATTCTCCAGCGCGGTCTGCCAGTCCGGAATCTCGAACCGGGTCACCTGCTCGAGGTGGGAGCTGTCGAGGACACTAAATCGGGGGCGGTCGGCTGCGGCGTTATATTGTTCGGTGGTAATGGGCTGCGTTTCGACTTCGATCCCGGCGATCTCAAACAGGGTCCGCGCCAGTTCATACCAGGTCGTCTGTCCGCGGTTGGTCACGTGGTATAAGCCGTACTGCTCAGTCGCGATCAGTCGGGCGAGTGCTTCGGACAGATCGCGCGTGCTGGTGGGTGTGCAGTGCTGATCGTTAATGATCGAGAGGGAATCGCGTTCCTGTCCCAGCCTGAGCATGGTTTCGACAAAGTTGCCATTTCCGGTTTTGCCAGCTTTCCCATACAGGCCACAGGTACGAATGACATAGTGCTGAGGGCAGAGTGCACGGACAAAATACTCTCCTGCCAGTTTACTCAGACCGTAGGCACTGACGGGGCCGGGGGCATCCTGTTCCCGGTAACCCTGCTCCCGCGACAGATCCAGCCCGAAGACATAGTCGGAACTGATCTGCATCAGGGCTATCTGGTGCTGCTGACAGTAGAGGGCCAGATTCCGGGGGCCGAGAGCATTGACTGCGTAAGCGACTTCCGGTTCCGATTCCGCGAGGTCCACTTTGTTATAGGCGGCGGTGTTGATCACCAGTTCGGGAGCCGTCTGCGCAAGGGCATCAGCGATACTGGATGCATTTTCAATCGAAATCTGCTGATGTGTCAAACCGGAGACCTGGTGACCTTCTCCCGCCAGACGGGCAGTGAGGTCCTGTCCCAGTTGTCCCCGTGAACCAATGACTGTAATTTTCATCTTGAATCGCGTCCTTTGCTGAATCAGGCTGATGACTGGGAATCGGAGGGATTGAGCGGAGCCACAAAGTGAATCTGCCTGGCGACCTCCTGAAAACCGAGTGAAGTATAGAGATGATTGCCTACGGCGTTCTGTTCCAGTGTTTCAATTTTTGCCAGGGAGAGACCGAGCTCTCGAAAGTGTGCCAGGGCGTGTTCGAGGAGCTTGCGTCCCATCCCCTGACCACGGCACTCCGGGACGAACGCCATGTTGGGAATGTAGCCGATGCCGGCTTCCGGATCATGCCAGGTGGAAATGTAGCCGACGACTTTGTCATCCAGTTCGGCGACAAAAATCCCTGTGGGCTCCCGATCGGCGTCCGCTGCCACGTGTCCGGCTTTGCGCCATTTCCAGTCGTGTCCCTGAATCAAACCGTATTTCTGTTCGATTCCCTGATCAATGGAGACTCCCTGAAAGGCTTCGACGGTAATTGCTTTCAGTATGTCCAGATCGGTGGGCTGATAGGGACGAATTTTCATATCTCTCGATCAAACTCATGAGGGGTTGGCGAAACTGTGAATCGTGACTGACGTCGAGCTTCCGTGTATGCTATGATGTAGCCGTGAAAATTGAAAGGTGAGTGGAAAAACTGTTTTTCCCATCCCTTTTCAACGACAAAACCATGCGGCCTGACAGGAAATATTGAATGTCCGATACGGCGATTTATACCGCTGAACAATTTCTGGATGCCCGAATCGAGCTCCCCGATTCCGGACGCTGGACCGAACTGGACCAGGGGCAGATCATTAATCTGGATGCTCCTGATATCGAGCACGGTACGATTGTGCTCAACATCTCAAAGGTACTCTCCCGCTACCTGCATGAGCGGCGGGAAGGATCCGCGACTTTCGAACTGGGACTGGTCGTCAAACGCGATCCTGATACGGTGCGGTTTCCTGCGGTGAGCATTTATAACAGTGGTGGGCAATTTGATGAGACAGACAAGGCGATGACGGAGCGTCGACCGGATGCCATCATAGAAATTGCCTCGACTAACCCGCGCCGCTCGGGGATGAAAGCGCATGTTGATGACTATGTCTCCTGGGGAGTGCCGCTGATCTGGGTCATCGATCCCCCGGAAAAAGAAGTGCTGGAATATCGAACTGCGAGCGGCAGCGAAGTGATTGACATCAATGGCAAAATCACGGGGGGAGACTCTTTACCGGACTTCGCGATGAGTGTGCGAGACTTGTTTGCCGAACCGGATTGGTGGTAAGTTAACAACTGAGAGACCGTAAGTATTCGTTTCATTTCGACTTCTGCTGAAACCCGGATGCTCGTTTCAGCGAACAGTCAGCAACAGTCAAGGAAAATTCAGGGATGCCTAAGGCACATTATGACGTGGCAGTGATTGGTACCGGCCCCGGTGGAGAAGGGGCTGCAATGCAGGCCATTAAACAGGGGAAATCGGTGATCTCGATCGAAAAGTTTGTCGAGATCGGCGGGAACTGCACGCACAAGGGTACGATTCCCAGTAAAGCCTTACGTTATTCCATTCTGCGGATGTCGGAGATCAACGGCTACATGCGGCAGATGGGACGGGCCGGGATGGTCTTTGACCTGGAATTCCCTGAGCTCCGCAAGACGGCTGCCTCCGTGATTCAGAAGCAGGTCGGCATGCGACGGATGTTTTATGAACGAAATGGCGTCGACCTGGTAGAGGGGGAGGCCCGGTTCCTGGACCCGCACCACATTCATATCGAAACGCCTAATGGGCTGACCGAAGAAATTTCGTTCGACTATGCCGTGATCGCAACCGGATCGCGCCCCTATAGACCTGACGATATTGATTTCAGCCATCCCCATATTTTCTGCAGCGATACAATTCTGGATCTCGATTTTACCCCCCGCTCGATCAGTGTCTACGGAGCAGGGGTGATTGGTTGCGAATACGCGTCCATGCTGCGGTCGATGGGGATGAAGGTCAACCTGGTCAATACACGCAGCTCGCTGCTGGACTTCCTGGATGACGAAATCAGCGATGCACTGAGTTATCACATGCGTGAGAGTGGGGTTTTGCTGCGTCACTGTGAGCATTACGAATCGATAGAAGGAACCGATGACGGAGTGATCATCAATCTGCAGTCGGGAAAAAAACTGAAGACCGACATCATGCTGTTTGCAGCTGGACGCACCGGGAACTCGGAACACCTGGGGCTGGAAACCCTGGAGATCGAACCCGACTCCCGCGGACAGATTGCTGTCAACGATGACTTCCAGACAACGCAATCACACATTTACGCCGTCGGTGATATAATCGGTTATCCGTCACTGGCGAGTGCCGCTTATGTGCAGGGAAGGTATGCGGCCAGCCATCTGGATAACGGTGAATGCGAGCGGGCTCTGATCCGGGATATTCCGACCGGGATCTATACCAGTCCGGAAATCAGCTCGCTGGGTAAGACCGAACGGGAACTGACCGAAGCCAAAATCCCCTATGAAGTCGGGCATTCGATGTTCAAACACCTGGCACGCGCCCAGATCATGAACTGTCCGACCGGCATGTTGAAGCTGCTGTTCCATCGTGAGACCCTGGAAATTCTGGGGATTCACTGCTTCGGGCCGAATGCTTCGGAAATCATTCACATTGGCCAGGCCATTATGTCACAACCTGGTGAAGCGAATACGCTGCTGTATTTCATCAATACGACCTTCAACTACCCCACGATGGCGGAAGCGTATCGTGTGGCTGCATTGAATGGGTATAACCGCCTGTTCTGATACTGGTCGGAATCGACAGCAAGCATCTCCGTGCCTGAATACAGGAGAGCGAGATATGGACGGGAAACAAAGTCAGCCAGGACGTCGAATCCTGAAAGTGGCTTTGTTCCTGCTCCTTGTCTGCGGTGTATTTTTCCTGTTACTGCAAGTGCGGGATGCGCAACAGGCGGCTTTTAATTCGACCGTCAAATGCCAGTTGGGACAGGTCGCTCTCGGAGAGGATAATTATCAAGACCTAAATGGGAGTTCGGTCTTTGAAGCTGCACGGGAGCAGGATATCAGCTGGCGGGAGTTGATGGCGAACAGCTTCGATGAATGGCAGGAGACCATCAAGGGAACGGGTTCTGACCGTACGGTCCCCAGCTACCTCCGCACCAGAAAGCCCCCCAGCCTGGCCTGGTTTGATGCGGATAATGCGGCTCCCTCCGACTACCTGACCTGCCTGCATGCCATCAGGCTTTCCGAGAAGTCCGAGAAAAATGAACCGGTCTGGCTTATCGCCTATGTACCACAGCGGCCCATTCAATGGTTGTCAAAGGATGATCTCTCGCTGGAGGCGTTTGAGAGTGTCGTTCGTTCCGATACGAAACAAAGTATCTCCTGTCTGATTCCCCAGGAAGGCCGCACGGTTCAACGCGACCGTTTATTCAAAATACTGGAAGCCGCCAGAGCGGGTGAAACGGTGGAAATCATCTCTAAAAACAGGTAGTCAGTTCAGGCTCCTGTCTTATTTCCTTTCCTTGAGTGACCTGCGGCGACTATAATCGGCGTTCGATCATATCATTCATGACTTTCTAGAAGGGGAAACTAATGGGTCGCGCGCTCCTCGGTTTAATGTTGCTGTTGTCTTTGATTTTGTGCGGTGAAACTCGCGTCGAGGCTGCGGAGACGGAGCGGCCGAATGTGCTGTTTATCGCCGTAGATGATTTGAATGACTGGATCAGTTGCCTGGGTGGTCATCCGGACTGTAAGACACCGAACATCGACCGGCTTGCGTCCCGGGGACTGCTGTTTACAAATTCGCATTGTGCCGCCCCTGCCTGTAATCCTTCGCGTGCTGCGCTGCTGACGGGCATCCGCCCATCCAGTTCGGGCGTTTATCTGAACTCCCAGCCCTGGCGTCCCGTGATGCAGGACGCCGTGACGCTGCCTCAACATTTTCGCAATCATGGCTACCAGTCGATTGGTTCAGGCAAAATCTTTCATGGACGATATAACGACTACGGATCGTGGGATGACTATCTGAAGCAGACCGGTGATCCCCAACCGACGCAGGCTGTGCTCAAGGATCCACACTCCCGGGCCGGTACGATTATCTGGGGTGTGCTGGATGCACAGGACCAGGAGATGAGCGATTACAAGATGGCGAATTACGCCATTGATTTCCTGAGCACGCCTGACCAGAAGCCTTTCTTCCTGGCATGCGGCATTTATCGGCCGCATATGCCCTGGCAGGTGCCGCGTAAGTATTATGACATGTATCCCCTGGACAAGATTCAGCTTCCCAATGTGCCCGAGCACGATCTGGATGACATACCGCCAGCCGGCGTGCGGATGGCGAAACCAGGTGGAGATCATGCCAAGATTCTGAAGACCGAGAACTGGCGATATGCGGTGCAGGCTTACCTGGCGAGTATTGCCTTTGCGGACGTGCAGGTGGGCCGAGTGCTGGATGCTCTGGATGCGAGTCCGTATGCGAATAATACGATCGTTGTTCTCTGGGGGGATCATGGCTGGCACCTGGGAGAAAAGAAACACTGGCGGAAATTTTCGTTATGGGAAGAAGCGACCCGGGCTCCATTAATGATGGTTGTTCCGGGAGTGACACAGGCAGGAACCAAATGTGATCAGGCAGTAGACTTTATGAATATCTATCCGACACTGTGCGAACTGTGTGAGCTTCCGCGGGGAGATCACCTGGATGGTATCAGTATGGTTTCGTTACTGAAAGATCCCGCGCAAACGTGGGAACGTCCAGCATTAACCACGCACGGGCGACTGAACCATGCAGTGCGGGACAACCGTTATCGGCTGATTCGCTACCAGAATGGCGATGAAGAATTGTACGATCACAACCAGGATCCCATGGAATGGAAGAACCTGGCTGACGATCCGCAGTATGCGGAAACCAAACAACGGCTGGCAAAATGGTTCCCTGCAAAAAATGCTCCCGATGCACCGCATGATGCATCACTGGGACAGGGAAAGAAGAAGAAACAGCAGCAGGGTAAAGGCAAGTCGAAAAAGAAATCGGCCCAACCCTGACCGTAGCTGTTACTCCTCTTTATTGCCGCGTGTTTTTTCCAGCATGTCTGCGAGTTCGTTGACAGTCACGACATCATCTTTGTTCTGGTCAGCCCGGAAAAAGACGGGGAGTTCCACCAGCGGAACTTCTGATTTTTCCAGCTGACCATTTTTATTTTTGTCGCGTTTGAGCACCAGACGGAAGGCAACGGCCTGGGCACGGTTTTCCGCTTTGGCTTCCTCCCGGGGAACAGCAACATTGAAATAGCCGATCATCATTTCATTCCAGGTCTGATCGCCCCAGTAAACCGGTTTATCGGGATCCGGGTTGGAAAGATTGCTGTCCGAATTATTAAAGTGTGCGACACAATGGATGTAGTCGCCGGGCTCAAGGGGAATCGGCTTTTCAATCTTGTAGGCTGTCTGCCAGTTGAAATCAAAGGCAGGTACATCGAGTAGTACTTCGCCCGGTCCATCCGGTGTTTTCCGCAATTCATAGCGGAACGATTTGCCGCGAAGGTGCATGTGGGGCATGAAGCCCAGCAGGAGCATATTGCGGTCGCTGGGAGGGGAAGTGCCTTCGATTTTAAAATTGTCGTTGTTGGCATCGATGGGGAACTTGCGTCGGGTGAACTCATGATTGAGCACGTGCGCGGTCATGACCTGGTGCGTGACTTTGGATTCATCAGTAAAGACCAGGCCGACTTTACTGCGATCCTCCTGTTCGGTGCCGATGGGAGTGTAGTGCATTTGAAAGACCAGCTTGGAACCGGCGGGAACTTTCTTGGCCATCCCCTCGGGCAACATGACTTCCCGTGAACCGGGTACATAACCGACGAGGAACTGATCGCCTTCACCAAACACGCGAACCCGTTTTCCCTGAGGGGGTCGCGCGAAGACGAGAATATGATGTACGACCGCCCGGTTACCGGGCAGGGCTTCTGCACCGGTGAGCCATTTGTCTTCTTTAAAGCCGGGATCGACGGTGAAGTACTGATATTTGACGCCCCGTTTGCCTGCCTGTGCCGGGACCTTAAATGGTTTCTCATCCATGTAGAAGACGGCATCAGGCTTCTGGGGCAGTTTCCAGCCGGTCACGTACGTGCGTGGTTCGGGCAGTTCTTTGGGATCTCCCTCGGGAGCGCCGTTTTCTACCCACTGGTAGATGAGTTCTTTTTCTGCTTTGGTCAGGCTGCGATCGTTGGAGAATTTCCCATGAGCGGGGTCGGCGTGCCAGGGGGGCATCCGCTGATCGCGAACGACCTCGGCGATGGTTTCGGCCCAGCCGGCCACTTCCTCGTATTCGGTCAGTTCGAACGGCGCGATTTCGCCTTGTCGATGGCACTCGACACAATGCTTCTGCAAGAGGCGTGCGATCTGATTAGAATAGGTGACACTGCTGTTGGGATCCGGTTCCCGGATGCGACCAATGAAACAACCCAGCGGTTTCGTGGAAGCGACACTGACAGGTTTCCCGGCGAGCAGTTCTGTGATCGCAATTTTCAGGTCCTGGCGTTTGGGTTCGTCGCGAATGTAACCGACGCCGTACTGATCGTCGACACGACCGTGGTAGCGGACAGTTCTCGATTGATCGAGCAGAAAGATTTCCGGGGTCCGCACGGCACCAATCTGATCCGCTACGCGGTTGCCCGGATCTTTGAGCACGGGGAACTTGATTCCATGCTTGCGGGCATACGCGGCGATTTCGGTCAGCGAGTCCTGCTGGTTGGACATAATGGCATAAAAGGCTACGCCCTGGGTCTCGTATTCGTCAGCCAGTTTCTGGAGACGATCGCCGTAGAGTTTGGCCAGCGGAC
This sequence comes from Gimesia chilikensis, assembly GCF_007744075.1. Classification (NCBI taxonomy): domain Bacteria; kingdom Pseudomonadati; phylum Planctomycetota; class Planctomycetia; order Planctomycetales; family Planctomycetaceae; genus Gimesia; species Gimesia chilikensis. Next base: position 7,115,451 of record NZ_CP036266.1, read on the forward strand.
ATTCGGTTCCCAGAAACGCCAGGACGACCAGTTTCTGGTCGCGGGCGTCTTCCAGTTGCACCTGTTTGCCTCGAAAATCCTGCAATTTGAAGTTGTCGACCGATTTGCCCACCAGCGACTCTGTGGGCTCGGCCAGAAGAGTAGAAGTGAACAGCAAGCAGGACAGGAAACCCGATATTAGACGATAGAAGCCTCTCATTCGACCTTGAACTCCCCTCTCGACTCAGATTTAATGATGGGCGCTGGTTAAGTCTGCGAAATGGTTCGACGCGAATTGAACCCTCAAGATACACCAGAGTAGTGGCCTTCGTAGATAGAAATACTGTTAAAATACGAAGAAGCACTAATATTAATTCTCCCTTGCCCGGTAATACCCATGTGCGGCCGATTCTGTTTCAGAAATCCAGGGAAAGAATTTTGTTTTCCATTATACAATAGATCAGTATCGGGGTAAATATCAGTGATAGTCGGGCTGGGTACAGATATCGTCGAAATTTCACGCATCGGTCAAATGATTGAGCGGCATGGTGATACCTTTCTCAAGCGTGTCTTCACGGAAAGTGAAAACGAGTACTGTGGCACCAAGAAGAACAAGGAACAGCATTACGCGGGACGATGGGCGGCCAAGGAAGCGGTGATGAAGACGCTGGGGACCGGTTTTGTGAAGGGGATCGGCTGGAAAGAGATTGAAGTGGTCAACCTGAAGAGCGGGAAGCCGACCATTGTGATTTCCGGAGGGGTAGAGCAGTATGCGGGAGAACTGGGAATCGAAGAGATTCTGATCACGATCTCCCACAGCCGGGAATTTGCTACGGCCACGGCAATCGCTGTCGGAAAAATGCCGCTCGCCTGAAGTGCTGTTTTTATTTGAGATCAGCTCTGCTTGAGACTCAGAATTTTCTCGATGTGCGGCAGCTGGTGTTTCTCGAGATGATCAACAAGCGTGGCCGGTGTTTCATCGGCAATGATCAGATCGCGGTATTTCGGTTTAATGAATTCGGTATCGATACAATGCTCGACCAGATTCAGAAGCGGATCATAGAAACCTGAGGTGTTGAGCAGTCCGATCGGCTTGAGATAGATGCCGAGTTGAACCCAGGAGACAACTTCGAAGAGTTCTTCGAGAGTACCGAAGCCGCCCGGCATCGCGATGAACGCATCGGAAAATTCAGCCATTTTCGCTTTGCGGGTATGCATGTCTTCCACGACGTGCATTTCTTCGACTCCCGGATGGAGCAGTTCCCGGGTAGCCAGTTGTCGCGGAATAACGCCGATCACTTTACCGCCGGCTGCGAGAACGGCGTCTGCAATGATGCCCATCAGTCCTACGCTGCCGCCGCCGTAAACCAGCGTGATGTTTCGTTCGGCCAGCAGACGTCCCAGTTCCTGAGCAGACTCATGGTATTGAGGATCGCTGCCGGATTTCGAGCCGCAGAATACGCAGATGCTGTTGATCTTACTCATGTACCGGTTCCATCAGTTGACTGATCGTTGTCTGAGGCAGGCTCTTCCTTGTCTTTTTCGGCAGTTTTATTTTCTGCACTGTTATCAACGAACGTTCCCGGTTTGATCTGCGGGCCGCGCTGATGCTGCTTGAGAATCGACTGGAGCTGGTCCATGTCCATGACTTCGCATTCAAGCAGTTCCTGGGTCAGGTGCTCGAGCAGCTCCCGGCGTTCATCCAGAACCTCGTAAGCGATCTTCGCGCATTGATCGATGATCCGCCTGATTTCAAGATCGATTTCCCGGAGCGTGTTTTCACTGTGAATGCTTTCCGAACCTGAGGAGGTATCCCCGAGGAAGGGCGACCGACGGGTTTCGCTGTAATGTACGCGGCCCAGTTTGGCACTCATACCAAACTCCGTCACCATACGGCGGGCGAGGTCGGTTGCCCGCTGCAGGTCGTTTTGAGCACCGGTGGATGTTTCCTGGTAGATAATTTCTTCGGCAGCGATGCCTCCGAGGAGCACGCAGATACGGTTTTCCAGTTCGCTCTGGGTGACCAGCTGTTTTTCTTCTTCGGGTCGTTGCAATGTATAACCGAGGGCACCAAGACCACGGGGTACGATCGATATTTTATGTACCGGATCCACGTTGGGCAGCGAACAGGCTACCAGGGCATGACCACATTCGTGGTAAGCGACCCGGTTCTTTTCGTCTTCGTGAATCAGGCGGGTTGATTTTTCCAGGCCGGCGACCACGCGTTCTACGCCTTCTTCGCATTCCCGCATTGTCACTGCTTCTTTGTTATTACGGGCAGCGAGCAGGGCAGCTTCATTGATCAGATTGGCCAGATCCGCACCGACGAAGCCGGGGGTAATTTTGGCGATGTGCTGCAGGTTGACGGACTCGTCCATTTTGACTTTGGCACTGTGGACTTTGAGGATGGCTTCGCGGCCGCGAACATCGGGACGGTCAACCAGGACGTGTCGGTCAAAACGACCGGGACGCATCAAGGCGGGGTCCAGAGTTTCGGGACGGTTGGTGGCCCCCATGACGATCACACTTTGATCGGAGCCGAACCCATCCATTTCAACGAGCAGGGCGTTGAGTGTCTGTTCGCGTTCATCATGACCGCCGGGCATGCCGCTGCCACGCGTTTTACCCAGGGCATCGAGTTCATCGATAAAGATAATGGCTGGTGAGCGCTGGGCTGCCTGCTGGAACATATCCCGCACGCGGGCGGCACCGACGCCGACAAACATTTCGACGAAGTCGGACCCGGAAAGTCCGTAGAAGGGAACTCCCGCTTCGCCGGCAACGGCTTTGGCGAGCATGGTTTTACCGGTTCCCGGAGGTCCGACAAGCAGCACCCCTTTAGGGATCCGGCCTCCCAGAGCCTGATACTTGGCCGGTGTTTTCAGGAATTCGACGACCTCGCGAAGTTCTTCGACTGCTTCTTCGATCCCGGCTACATCGTTGAAAGTGACTTCGATATCATCCTGAGCGTACATCCGTCCGCGACTGCGTCCGAAGGACATCGGCGACCCTGCGCCGCCCATCCGCCGGAAGAGATAGATGACGAAGATGAGCAGAACGACCGGAAAGAAGAGCACCGCAATCAGCGATTCCCACTCGGAAGGCCGACTCTCAGAGTCGACGATAATGCTTTTATTTTCGAGCTTGGTCTGCAGTTGTGCGCGGGCTTCCTGCGGAATCCCCCAGACCGGGATGTAATAATTTTTAGTTGTGTTGGCGAGTGTTCCTTTTTCGGAGCCTTCCTGTTTCGGCTGATCCTGGAACACGATGTAGTCAGTGCCGAACTTCAACTCATGGACGTTGGTTTTGTTGTATTTGCCGTCATCCAGTCCTTTGACGAAATCGCCGAACTTGATTTTTTCGCCACGCTTATTATTAGAGACCACCGAGAGAGTGATGAACAGGATCAGCCCGCCGACCACGAGATACCAGAGTGCATTACTTTTGGGACCTTTGGGTTCGGGGCGACGGCCATCGCCTTTGGGATTGCGTTCAGGGGGAGTGGGACGTTCTCTGCGGTTCGACTGTTTCGGATCCAAGTTGGGCATGGGATTATTTATCTCTGTCAGAGGAGTGTGCTGAGCCGGTCACGGGAAGCGGAAGGCCGAACTGAACATTATGCCAGACGCAGCAATTCCTGGATTTCTATCTGTATCATGAGTTGAAAGGATCTTAACACAGAATGCATCTATGTTTTATTGTAAATGTATGTCCTTTCGACAAGGGGGTCAATCAAAGCTTTGCCTGGAAATGCGTGTTCCTGGCTTTGGTCCACGCTGAAAAGGCTCCGGTAGGGACTGAATGCCTCTTGCCATGTTTAATTATTACGCCTAAAATGCGGTTTCGTTGGTGGTTAGGGCAAAAAAACAGAACCAAGGCATGTCTTTTTTCCACTCTGCTTTAAGAATTGAAACAACAGTCAATCTGTCCGACTGAGGATGAAATAACAGGGTCGAATGAAGCAAATAGCCGTTCTCGGGTCTACGGGGTCCATTGGCACGAGTACACTGGATGTGATTGCCGCCCATGCAGAAGAGATGCAGTTGACGGCTATCACTGCGCACAGCAGCTGGCAACAGCTGGCGGAACAGGCTCAGCAGTTCCGCCCGCGCTGGGCTGTAGTGAGCAATTCCGACCTGAAATCTGCCGTTGATCTGAGTGCTTTTCCTCAGGAAACCGAAGTCCTGTTCGGCGATGAGCAAATCGAGCGGGTCGCTGCAGCAGATGAGATCGACACTGTGATTTGTGGCATTGTCGGAGCGGCAGGACTGAAGGGTGCCTGGGCAGCGATTGAGTCCGGCAAGACGATTGGTATCGCGAACAAAGAGACATTAGTCGTTGCTGGGCCACTAATTATGGATCTGGCAGAGCGGAGCGGGGCAACCCTGCTGCCCGTCGACAGTGAACACAGTGCCATCTACCAGGCGCTACAGGCGGGATCGGCATCCGAAGTGAAACGGGTCATCCTGACCGCCAGTGGAGGTCCGTTTCGGGGAGCGAGTCCCGCGGACCTGGAAGACGTCACCCCGGAGAAAGCCCTGGCACATCCGACCTGGGACATGGGACCAAAAATTACCATCGATTCTGCCACGATGATGAATAAAGCACTGGAGCTGATTGAAGCCAAATGGCTGTTTCAGCTGACCGTGGATCAGATTTCCGTGGTTGTGCATCCCCAGTCGATTGTGCATTCGATGGTGGAATTTGTGGACGGATCTGTCATTGCCCAGCTTTCGCCTCCCGATATGAGGCTTCCCATTCAGTACGCACTTACGTATCCTGTTAGGATGGAAGGTCTGAACCCTCCAATGGACTGGAGCCGTGCTTTTGAACTCAGCTTTGAGCCACCTGATCTGGAAGCATTTCCCGCCTTGCGACTGGGAATTGAAGTCGCGGAGCAGGGGGGAACATGCGGTGCCGTCCTGAATGCAGCTAACGAAGCAGCCGTAGAACGTTTTTTAACGGGTGATTTGCGTTTCAGTGATATCGCGACCTCCTGTGAACAAGTATTAAAATCACATCAATACGAACCCCACCCCAGTCTGGATAAACTGTTTGAACTGGATCACTGGGCCCGTGAGGAGATTAAAAGGTGGAAGTCATGTTGACCAGTCTGTTAATTGGAGCAACTTTACTCGGCAAAGTGACCAACATTGCCATGGTGGCCATCGGTCTGGGGCTGGTCATTTTCTTTCACGAACTGGGCCACTTCGCGGTCGCCAAGTGGTGTGATGTGAAAGTGGAGCGGTTCAGTATCGGCTTTGGTCCGATCATCAAAAGTTTCAAACACGGGGAAACCGAATACGCGCTGTCGTGGATTCCCTTTGGTGGTTACGTGAAGATGCTGGGACAGGACGATGTCGATCCCAGCCAGTTAACGAGCGAGGAGATCGCCCTCGATCCGCGCTCCTATTCCGCCAAACCAGTTTACCAGCGAATGGGCATTATCTCTGCCGGCGTGATTATGAATATCATTACCGGGATGCTGTTCTTTGCCTTCGCGTTTCGCCTCGGCGTCGCTTCGACTCCCTGCGTGGTCGGTGCTGCCATACCAGGCATGCCTGCGTGGGAAGCCGGGATTCAACCGGGCGACGTGATTACGAAAATCAACGGTGAAAAAACCAATTCCTTCATGGATATCATCCGCAGCAGTGCCTTCAGCGATGGTGATATCAAGATGGAAGGGATCCACCCGAATGGAGAGAAGTTCGAAGTGGATATCACGCCGGACCGGACGGGGACCCGTCCCCAGATTGGTCTGCTGCAGTCACAGAGTCTACAGATTCCTGTCTATGAAGATCCTGGCATGAGCGTCACTGCGAAGGGAACCGCTGCGTCAAAAGCAGAACCCGCTTACCAGCCGGGAGACACGTTTGTGACTATCGACGGTAAACCGGTCGAAAACTATGCCCAGCTGCAACGGCTGTTTGCCGCCCGCAGTTCAGAAACACTGAAAACGGGCGTGACACGCAAGGGTGCTTCCGAGTCTGAAGTTGTGGAGATCACGGTCGGTAACAACCCGTTCCACACCCTGGGACTCTGGATGGATATCGGGCCGATCGAGTCGATTCAGAAAGGCTCACCCGCCGATCGTGCCGGTTTGAAAGCCGGTGACAAGATAACTCATATCGATGGTCAGGATGTCGGCAAGGTGATCAATCCGCTGCGTCTGCCCAACTATTTTTCTTCGCGTGCCGGCGAGACCGTCCCGATTGTTGTGAGCCGTGCCCAGGATGGGGCGCAGCCGGCTGAGGTCAATCTGAACGTGGTGCCTCTGGACAATCCTGCCTGGCTGGAACATCCAATTTTTTCCAATACCCCCCTGTCGGTGGGCTCACTGGGAATCGCCTTCCACGTGATTCCGACCACTCTCAAGGTCGAAGAAGGCAGCCCGGCACACAAAGCAGGCATTGAAGCTGATGCCCACATTAAAAAAATCAGAATCATGCCTCCGGAAGGTGAACCGTTGAGTGAATGGCAGGGTCTGGAAGAAGTCAGCTACGAGTTTGACGACAAGAACATGAACTGGGCGAATGCGTTCTGGGAAATGCAGGTAAGACCAGGCTGGCCCGTTGAATTGACCTACAGTCATAAAGGACAAATCAAACAGGCCAAGCTGACTCCCTGGGTCAATCCGAATCAGGAAGAGGGCCAGCAATGGTCCCTGCCGGTCCGGGGAATCAAGCTGCAGACGCTGCGGGAAACTCAGCAGGCACAAAGCATGGGTCAGGCGCTGGGAATGGGTGTGCAATACACGACGAATTCCGCCAAGGACATTTACCTCACCCTGCGCAGTCTGTTTACCGGTCGCGTGTCTCCGCTGGAACTGAGCGGCCCGGTCACCATCGCCAAGGTGGCGTATGAAGTTTCAAACGACGGCTATTCGCAGTTGCTGCTGTTCCTCGGTTTTCTGAGCGTCAACCTGGCAGTGCTGAACTTCCTGCCGATCCCGGTTCTGGATGGCGGGCACATGGTCTTTTTGTGCTGGGAAGGCATCACCCGCAAACGTCCCAACGAGCAGGTTCTGGCTGCAGCAACCTACGTTGGCATGATCTTTGTGCTGGGGCTGATGATCTTCGTCCTCTATCTGGATATTTTCCTGTAAGCCGAAATGAAATTTATTTGGGCACAGCAGCTTCTTCTGTTAAGCTGATATGAGAGTCAGCGACCTCGTCTGGGGTCTCTGGCTCATTGCTCAGATAGTAACGTTGCAGGATGTGGGAGAAAGAAACGATGGCGGCAGGTCGCTCCCCTCGTGGTTCAGGAGATCAGGCAGCAGCCTGGCTGGCGACAGTTTTTACACTCATGGGTGGATTGTTCGCCTGTGTGTTCGTGGTCGTCACCAGTGGCGAACCGCCGGGCAGGCCGATGATGATTGCTATCGGCGTGATTACCGTTTTGCTGCTGTTATCGTGGCTGTTGCGTGACAAACCGCCGGAAGCGCGCCAGGAATCGCTTAAGCTCTGGCACTGGTGGAAGAAAGAAGAAAACGATACTTACGAGTATACGCCCCGTCCCCGCAAGCGAAACAGCCAGACGCAGTACGGGAGCAATCAGCCACCGACCCTCGAATCGATTCGGGAAGCGGTGGATGAACAGCGAACTTGGGTTCCCTCAATTCGGAACATGAAACAGTCTGATGACTCAGCGACTGGCCAGGGCAATTCCCCTGACCAGCCGGGTTAGTTTCGGCAGCGGCTTAGCGGAAGCGAGAGAAGAGTCCGCGACGACGAGCCTGTGAGGAGTAGTCCCGGGACTGATTATTGTTCTGCTGATACTGTGGCTGCTGATGGTGCTGTGTCGGATTCTGCTGACGGAAGCGTTCTGAGTATCCAACGATCGGATCAGCGGCAACAGGTTCCTTGAACTCTTTCGACTTCGCCAGTTCTTCAAGGTACTGAGCATACTCGGGGCGAGTGCGCTCCCGATAGATCACCAGCGAATCGATGGCGTGATACATTCCGCCTGGTTCCAGGGGCTGTTTTTTGTATTCAATCAGATCGGTGGCAATCCGGTATACCGCACTGCGAACCCATGGTTCATTCAGCCGGTTTTGCGGCAGAGCTTCGATGATAAACTCGAGTGTATGCCCCGTGGTGGAGACCCGTTTGTTGACGTCGCTGGCGTATTCTGGACCTTCGAAATATTTGGATGAGAATGAACCGTCACGATTCTGCATGGAACGGGCGTATTCGATGTATTGACGCACTCGCATGCTGGCTTCCAGCCAGGTACCCCGTAGATGCTTCTGATCGCGGGAGTAGCAGTTGACGGCACTGGCCAGAGCGAACAGTCCGTGAGTTCCACCGCAGGCAGAGCGAGTCGGTTCGGACTGCATCTGAGCCCGAACCAGTTTCTCCATGCTCCACTCTTCATTCCGCTCGCTGACCCATTCGGTATCCCACGGGAGGTAGCGTGAGAATGCCCACAGAGTCCAGGTGATTTCTTCGTCGGTATTCACCTCTGCTTTGGCGTTGCGGATCATGTCGTCAATAGTGACGATCTTTTCGCCGGTGTTGAATTTATGATCGAGGGGCACGCCGGCCATGGCATAGAAGGCCAGGAACTGGTTGGGGTGACCTTCAAAAGCGTAAGGTTCGGTGAAGGGGTGTCCCTTCGCGCCATTTTCGGTAGTGATGAACCAGGGACGACCGCGGAAGCTGGGACCGGTGGAGACCCAGTCGAGAGCTCTTACTTTTTCATTATTCTGATACAGCGTGTATTCCCAGCGGAGCGCCAGAATCCCGTGAGCGATCTGCCAGGGTGTGTGCACTTCGGTGGAAAGCATACGACGATGTGAAACTTCGATGGCTTCATCGACGAGCTTGTCCAGGGGATCCACAATTTCGGGAACTGGCGGAGGCTCGGGTTTCTTCATCGAAGGCTTGGAATCCTGGGCAATTCCCGGGAAAGGTTTCGGTTCGGGTACCGAAGCCTTCTTTGTTTTTTTGTCGGCTTCTGATTTATCAGTAGCGTCGTCTGCAATCAGCTCGGGTTTACGGGCTTCGATACTGAATTCCGGCTTCTGGGCGACCAGCGGTTCTTCATTGTCAGCGTCAGTAGTGTTCACCTGTCTGATTTCGCCCTGATCCTGCTCCAGATCGGGTACGAGCAGTTGCGGACCTGAATCACCCCACAGGTTACAGGTCAGTTGAAATACGGTGGCGAAAACAATGAGAGTTGAACATTTCATCCAAAGGTCGGGGGTCAGCCTTGAATTCATTTCCGTCTGCTTTCCAAATCTTCTGTATGTAATCTGAATGTTCCGGGAACTACAGTGAGCCTGTGTCTTTCCCGTTCTGATTCTGGGTGGATTCGTAGTTGTTTGCAGGATGCAATCTACAGTTCAGGTCCGCCCGAGAACCCGATGGGAACTGTCTGACTGCGATACATAGACTCAGTCTGATACGAATTTCAGGTGAGTAGAGAGAGTTGATTCGTATCCGAAGGAGTAGTGGCCCGGATTTTTGGAAACCGGAATGTAACAATTATCGGTTCAACTAATTCGATCTGTTGACCGGGGTTTTTGAGAAAGCGCGGTCCAGCGCGACTTTCGAAAAAATCAAGTATCAATTACGTAAGATGGTGTATGTATTTTTGCCAGGGATCTATTTATGATGTTGGGAATCAACCACTTTCTCTTTTTGCAACGATTATTCCATTCCTGATGGATTGGGGAAATTCTGCAAAATATGATTTTCTCTCGATTTTTAATCAAGCCAGAACCGTCCCGAATTCCGGTAGCGGGGATCAGATTGTCACCTGTTTGAGACAGCTGCATCCTGGTTTGCCGACAGGAACGCCCGCTGACGGGCGCAACCAGAGACAGACAGATAATGACACCACTGTTGACAGCGATGAGTTGGAGTCCCTCCTACTGGCTTTTGGAGGTTTTTACTGCTGTCTGGTGCTTTGTGATGGGCTCCGTTATCGGCAGTTTTCTGAACGTGGTGATCTACCGGATGCCACTGGGGCTGAATATTTCCAAACCGAAGTCCCGCTGCCCCTTTTGTGAAACCCCCATCCGCACCCGTGATAATCTGCCGATCCTGGGCTGGTTGCTGCTGCGAGGTAAATGCCGCGACTGCCAGGCTCCCATCCCGGCACGTTACCCGATTGTGGAAGCCCTGGTGGGTGTCGTTTTCCTGCTGCTTTATCTCGCGATTGTCCATTCGGGAGGGGCTCTGCTGCCTTACCGACCTCCGAACCGATTTTCGGGGGGTTACCAGATTCTGGAGGGACGGACCTGGGACCTGATCGCGCTGGCCGTCTATTACTGTTACCTGTTTATCGTCGTGGTGGCTGCCGCCTATATTCAATATGACCGCCAGTTGATTCCCCGCCGCCTGTTGTTCTGGTGCCTGGGGATTGGCCTCGTTGCGGGGTGTCTGATTCCGGAACTGCATCCGGTTCCTGCCCAGGTCTCCGTTCAGACGAATGTGTCTTCGACAGAAATCATGTTAAGTGAACTGCGTTACCATGGCGCGCTGCATGTCAGCTTTGAACTCAGTTCGGTGCTGACTGTCTGCTGGGGACTGCTGTATGGTGTGATCGTGGGAATCTTATTCTGCTGGCGAAACCTGTTTCAGCCGGGAGCGCAACCGACGCTGTTCCCGCCACGGACGCTCTGGCTGCTGGTTCTGATGGGAGTTTACCTGGGCTGGCAGCAGGTGGTCAGCGTAGGATTTCTGTCTGCTTTGATCCTGTGTGTGGTTCAACTGGTTTTCTGGAAGCGGGACTCATTCTGTGCCAAATTACCGGCTGCGGCTTTTCTTTGCGGCGCATTGACGCTACAACTGTTACTGGGTGGATATTTGACAATCCTTCCCGATCAAACCGGTTACCTGACTTATCTATTCGTAACCGGTGGCCAGATCGTGGCAATTCCGCTGCTGACTGGCCTCTCTGAAGCTGCATATCGAAACCGAGAAAACATCAACTCAGCGCAGGATCAGATACCATTCGATGAATCCTCAACCCTCACATCCTGAAGCGGGATTACCTTCCCTGGTAATAAAAGCATTACAGGAGGGAAACTGTATTCAAATGGTGTTGAGCAAGCCGATCAAAAAAAAGGCAGCGGCCCGGCGGAAGGTTTCGATCAGGCCGGTGCTGATTCGAGATAAGCAGCATTATCAACTCTCGTTCACTCGGGGACAGCAGGAAGTTCACGAAAACCTGCTGCCGGGAGAGACGATACAACGAGTGGAGCAACTGTGGGAAGATCTGTTTCTGGAAGGTTATCTGTTTACGAATGAGGCAGACTATCACTTACAGAAAACGAATAAGGGATCTGTGCAGTTGAAGAAGCACGCTCCGACCAAAGCGCAACCCGAGCAGGTGACGTCACACAACCGCGCGAAACAGTACCTGATCCCGGAGGGCGTGCATTGTCCCTTTCTGGAAGAGATCGGGGTGATGTCGCGCAATGGAAAAGTGAAGGCTGCACAGTACCGCAAGTTTCGCCAGATCAACCGCTATCTCGAGTTCATCAACGATATCGTTGCGGCGCTGCCTGAAGACGGCACACTCCGGATCACAGACTTTGGCTGTGGAAAAAGTTATCTCACGTTTGCCACCCATCATTTTTTCACCTCGATCCTGCAGCGTGATGTGAACATCACGGGACTCGACCTGAAGCGATCGGTGGTCGAACACTGCCAGCAGATCGCCGAGAACCTGGATTGCCGGGGGCTCTCTTTTAAAACGGGTGACATCGCTGCCTTTCAGAATGAGCAGGGCCACTGCGATCTCTCCATCTCTTTACATGCCTGCGATACCGCAACCGATGCTGCCCTGGCTGCCGCTGTCCAGGCGGATGCGAGTGTGATTCTCGCGGTTCCCTGCTGCCAGAATGAAATTTACCAGCAGATCACAAGTCAATCTGCAGAGGGTCTGCTCAAACACGGGATTCTCAAAGAAAAAACAGCGGCCCTGCTGACAGATGCGCTCCGTTCACAGGTGCTGGAGATCTGTGGATATCGCACACAGGTCATCGAGTTCATCGATACACAACACACTCCCAAAAACCTGCTCATCAAAGCGGTCAAACGTACTGCTCCCCTGACAGACTCCGATCTCCAACAGGCGGTGGAGGAGTATGAATCATTAAAAACCCAGTTCGGGATTCCTGCCTTTGCGCTGGAGCGCTCACTGGGAGATCACTTTAAGCAACTGTGTCAATCTGCTGTGAAAGACAGTGCCGGATAAGTTATGCACGAGGATTTTGAGTCAACACCACCCAATACCAGACGCGTCAAACCGGGCCTGATCCTGTTTCTGTGCATCGTGCTGGTTTCCGGGCTGTTCATTTATCGCATACAAAGTCGACATCAGCTGCCCGATCAGACCACCGTAGAGAAGCAGACGGTGGAACCAGAGTTGACCGCAGAGGATTCGACAGAGGAAGAGGCTGAAGAAAAAACGACTCCGATTGAGGAGTCCGTGACACCCTCAACGGAAACCGTACTGACGCAGACCGCGCATCGCCAGCCATTGCTGCCTGATGAGGAGACGGTAAAACAGGGAGAGCTCGACTCGACCAGCTGGCAGAATCCGTTCTATCGCCTGCTCTGGAAAAACTCAGGCTGGAAGTTTACCGACGAAGGTATGGAATCGCCGGCGGACCAGTTCTGTATCGCGACGTTTATCCGTCCTTACAAAAAGGTCAGCGTCAGTTTTCGCGTCGATGTCAAACAGTCGTTCCCGGATTTTGAACTGCAGTTGCTGACACGGGATCCCGCGCAGCCGGACCAGGTCCTGGTCGCCAGCCAGATCCATTTTCAGAATACCGGAGTCACAGTCACCGCTGCCGGACAGAAGACGAAAACTGAACTCAAAAATGTGAAAGTGGATCTGCAACAGGCTCAACCCGGTAGCGTGCCTGTGCGGCTGGTGGGAACCGGAAACCGGTTTGTGATCAGCATTGGTCGGCGGCGGATCCTCACATGCGCCCAGCCTGCAACTCAATCCGGTAAAGAGTGTTATCTCTGTTTCATGGCAGACAAACAGCCAGTGCGGATTACGGCACTACGACTGGAAGGTGAGTAGAGCTCTCCAGATGCGGGGCATCTCGGGCACAATAAACCCTGATTTCCACTGAGCATCTGACAAAAACTTGCATTTCGGTAATTCCGCTGGTAATCTGATATTTAAGATACTTTACGATCGGGCGACCTTCCCCGCTTCTCCAGCAGACCAGATTTTTGCCTCGTCATCCGCGTTGTTCTGATTTTACTCCCGGCTCGCGAAAATCAGGCTCATTTTTTGTATCAGGTTCTTTCATGCGGAATTTGTCAGGAGTTGTGATCACCGCTGCCTGTATCCTGCTGATCGCAGTACAGACGGCTCCCGCTGCAGACGAGAAGTCTCAGGTCGGTTTTGAAAAACAGATCCGACCGTTGCTCAAGCAGCACTGCTATGACTGCCATTCCCAGGGGGCAGAGGAATCCGGCTTACGCGTGGACTACGGCGCCAACCTGATCAAAGGAGGCGATCGAGGACCGGCGGTCGTACCCGGCAAACGCGACGAAAGCCTGTTGTACCTGAGCCTGAAAGGGGAGGGGAAAATCCCACGGATGCCCCACGATCTGCCGCCACTCAAACCAGCTGAGATCGAGTTGATCGGTCGCTGGATTGATGACGGGGGCACCATCCCTGCCAGCGAACAAAATTTGCAGACCGTTGATGCTTCAACAGATCACTGGTCGTTCCAGCCGATTGAGCGTCCCGAGCCTCCTCACGTCAAACAGAAAAGCTGGGGACGGAATCCGATCGATGCCTTTATTCTGCATCGCCTGGAGGCACAACAACTCAAGCCGTCCCCCGAGGCGGATCGAACGACACTCATCCGCCGTCTGAGCCTGGATCTGACGGGACTGCCTCCGTCAGTGGAACAGGTACAGGAATTCCTGGCTGATACGAAGCCTGGTGCTTATGAGCGTCTGGTGGATCGCCTGCTCGCCTCTCCGCATTACGGGGAGCGCTGGGCCCGGCACTGGCTGGACGTGGCCCGCTACGCCGATTCCAACGGCTTCACCATTGATGGTCCCCGATCGATCTGGAAGTACCGGGACTGGGTCATCGAGGCGATCAATGCCAACATGCCCTTTGACCAATTTGTTACCGAGCAACTGGCGGGTGACCTGCTCCCCAAACCGACGACGGAGCAGCTGATCGCGACCGGCTTTCATCGGAATACACTGATCAACCAGGAAGGGGGCACCAACCCGGAACAGTTTCGCGTGGAAGCAGTGGTGGATCGTGTGAATACCACGGGCGCTGCCTTCCTCGGACTGACGGTGGGTTGTGCCCAATGCCACAAACACAAGTATGATCCCATTACCCAGCGGGACTTCTATCAGTTGTATGCGATCTTTAACAGCACCGCAGATATCAATAGCGCGCCCCCCACACTGCCACTGCCTACTGAGCAACAGCAGACCGAACAGAAAGAGTTGAAGCAGGAAATCGCGAAACTCACTAAACAGCTGGAGGAACGCAAACAAGCACTGGAACCGAAGTTCGCTGCCTGGAAAGAACGTCTGCAGCAGGACCTGCAACAGTCAGAGCAGCAGTGGAGCGTTCTCGCACCGGGATCGATCCAATCCAAGAATGGAGCCACGCTCACCGTTCTTGAAGACCATTCGCTGTTGGCAGGGGGTAAGATTCCTGCATTTGATACGTACGTCGTCGAAACCGCAGCGATCCCACAAGGGACCTCCGGTCTGCGGCTGGAAGTACTGACTCACGAGAGCCTGCCTCGTAAGGGGCCGGGCTGGGCCGGGAACGGAAACTTTGTGCTGGATGAAGTGACCGTGGAAATGGCAGAGCAGACCGAAGCGGGCTGGTCTGACTTTCAGCCGGTCAAGCTGATCCAGGCAACCGCCGATCATTCACAGGACAAATTCCCCGCCAGCAATCTGGTAGACGGGGATCCCAAAACCGGCTGGGCCATCAATACCCGCAAGGGGAATATGAACGTCAACCGGCGGGCGATACTCAAGCTCAAAGAACCGATCAAAGCCAAACAGCCGGTCAAACTGCGGGTGACTCTGACGCATACACGGAATGCAAAATACAATGTCGGTCGCTTCCGACTCGCGGCAACCACGGTGGCTCCGGAAGTCTTAAACATCAAACCCGAAATTCTGGCGATCCTGAAACAGCCAGAGGACAAATGGGATGCGAAACAGAAAACGACCGTGGAAGAGGCCTTCCACCAGTCGGACTCGCAATGGCTGGCTCTGAATCAGCGGCTGACGAAACAGAAGGCGGCACAGACCAAAGTCAACAAAGCGATCGTGACCACGATGATCATGCGGGAGCTTCCCAAGCCGCGGGAAACCTTCATTCTACTGCGAGGGAATTTTCTGGATCCAGGTGCGAAGGTCAGTCCGGGCGTTCCCGCTGTGTTACCGTCTCTGCCTGAGGATGTTTCCCAACCGACGCGACTGGACCTCGCCCGGTGGCTGACCAGTGAAGAGCAACCATTGACGGCGCGTGTGACGGTGAACCGATACTGGCAACGGTTCTTCGGCAGGGGCATTGTGGAAACCGAAAACGACTTCGGGACACAGGGTTCAGATCCCACGCATCCGGAACTGCTGGACTGGCTGGCGTCGGAATTCATGCGGCTTCACTGGGATGTGAAACAATTTCATAAACTGATTGTGACTTCTGCGACCTATCGGCAGGCATCTGACTTTAACCCGAATCATCAGGAAAAAGATCCGCGGAATCTGCTGTTATCTCGACAGAACCGGTTTCGGATGGAAGCGGAGTCGATTCGCGATCTGTTTCTGGCCAGCAGTGGTCTGTTGAGTCGTAAGATCGGCGGGCCGAGTGTCTATCCGCCTCAGCCAGAGGGGATTTATGTACTCACACAAAATAAGAAGAGCTGGCCGGAAGAGCAGAACGAAGACCGCTATCGGCGGGGCATGTATACGTATTTCTGGCGTTCGAGTCCGTATCCGATGCTGCCGACCTTCGATGCACCAAACAGTAATACCACGTGTACGCGACGAGTGCGTTCCAATACGCCCCTCCAGGCACTCACACTGGCCAATGATCATTCGCTGTTCGAACTGACTCAAGGGTTTGCGCTCCGCATCCTGCAGGAAGGTCCTCCATACGATGAAGGTCGCATCCGCGCCGCGTTTGAAATCTGCCTGTCCCGTGCCCCCTCTGATCGGGAGCTGGAAGTGATGACCGACTATCTGCAGGAACAGCGTGCTCAGTTTAAACAGTCACCAGAGGCTGCGGCCCAGGTCGCGGCTGACGATTTACCCAAACAGATTGACGTGATCGAAGCGGCGAGCTGGACGGCGGTCGCCCGCGTGTTGATGAATCTGGATGAATTTATTACCAGGGAATAGTTCCCCCCTCAAGCGGATGCCGGCCGCAAGACCTGACCGGCAGACCGGGAGAATCAGATGAATTTCGATGACCTGATGTTACGCGATCAGACACGACGTCACTTTTTCGAGAATTGCGCGATGGGAGCCGGGGCCATCGGTCTGGCTTCACTGATGCAGTCGGAACAACGCGCACAGGCCGGCACAGGCAAGTTGCATGGTACCCATCATCCGCCCAAAGCCAAGAATGTGATTTACATGTTTATGGCGGGTGGCCCCAGTCAGCTGGAGATGTTTGATTTCAAACCGAAGCTGCAGGAACTGGAAGGCAAGGTCATCCCCGAATCGTACGTGGAGGGCAAACAGTTTGCGTTTCTGAAAAAAGACGCCAAGCTGCTGGGCACGCGACGAAAATTCAAGAAGCATGGCGAATCGGGCATGGAACTCTCGGAAGTTGTTCCACATCTGGCTGAGGTCGCGGACGACATCACCATTTTGAAGAGTATGAAGACAGACGTCTTTAACCACGGCCCGGCTAAACTCTTCATGAATACCGGGACACAACAGTTTGGTCGTCCCAGCATGGGTGCCTGGGTAACTTACGGCATTGGCAGCGAGTCACAGAATCTGCCCGGGTTCGTCGTGCTGCAATCCGGACCGCGGGGACCACGGGGTGGAGCGCCGCTGTGGGGCAGTGGTTTTCTGCCGACCACGTACCAGGGAGTCCCCTTTCTGAACGGAGCGGATCCGATATTGAATCTCTCCAGCCCGTCCGGGATCAACTCGGTGAGACAATCGGAATTCATTGATACGGTGAATCAATTGAACTCGCTTCGCCTGGAGAAGACGCGCGATCCGGAAATCGCCACCCGTATCTCTGCGTATGAAATGGCTTACCGCATGCAGTCCAGCGCCCCTGAATTGATGGATCTCTCGGGCGAGACGAAAGAGACACTCGATCTGTACGGCGTCGATCCCGCGAAACCTTCATATGCCCGTAACTGTCTGCTGGCCCGGCGGTTAGTGGAAAAAGGCTGTCGCTTCGTGCAACTCTATCATACAGACTGGGATCATCACGGAAACAAAGGAACGGATCTGGGAGAATCGCTGGATGCCCGCTGTCTGGAGACCGATCAGGCATCGGCTGCACTTGTGAAGGACCTTAAACAACGGGGACTGCTGGATGACACGCTGGTCATCTGGGGGGGTGAATTTGGGCGGACTCCACAAGGTGAGCCCCGTGATCTGATTGGTCGCGATCATCATATCGATGCGTTTTCCATCTGGGTCGCCGGAGGTGGATCTAAGCCGGGTGTCACAATAGGAGAGACAGACGAGCTAGGCTACTATTCTGTCGAAGACACGATTCATGTACGCGACTTCCATGCGACGGTGCTACACCTTCTCGGCATCGATCACCATGAGCTTTCCTATTTTTACCAGGGTCTCGATTTCCGTTTAACGGGCGTGGAAGAAGCGCATGTGGTTGAGAAAATGCTGGCCTGAAACAGGGCTGTCGGCCCGGTCTGAAAAAAACTTGAGCGAAATATGAAGAAATCCTCTGGACAGATTTTTGAGTTTCCATTATCACTCGCCTCTCTCTCATCCATCTCAAAAACTTAATAGTTCACATCACACTAAATCTGTCGTTCTGACACTTAAAACCAACCCTAACCCCAACGAATGCGGAGGCATGGATGCCACCGGAGTCTAAGACCGGTCTATCCGGAGCGATAATGCGCAATTCGGGTCTGATCTTCCCACTAGTCATAGTGAGTTCAGTCCTGGTGATCATTGCGCCTCTGCCTCCGATGATGATGGACCTGCTCTTGTCATGCAATATCACTGTTTCCGTAGTGATTTTGATGACCACGATTTACGTCACACGCCCGCTGGAATTCAGCGTGTTCCCGGCGATCCTGCTGGGTACCACACTGGCGCGGCTGGTGTTGAACGTAGCGACCACCCGTCTGATCTTAACCCGCGGAGCCGATGATGGTACCGCAGCGGCAGGCGGCGTGATTGAAGCCTTTGGTCAGTTCGTGGCAGGCGGTCATCTGGTTGTGGGTCTGATTATCTTCGTGATCCTGGTCACGATTCAGTTTATGGTGATTACCAAGGGTGCGACACGTATCAGTGAAGTGGCCGCCCGGTTCTCACTCGACAGTATGCCGGGTAAGCAGATGGCCATTGATGCCGACCTGAATGCCGGGTTGATCTCCTCAGAAGAAGCGAAAACCCGTCGCCAGGAAATCACCGAACAGGCTGACTTCTACGGTTCAATGGACGGTGCCAGTAAGTTTGTCCGTGGGGACTCGATTGCCAGTATCATCATCACGCTGATCAACGTTGTCGGCGGTCTGTATGTAGGTATGGTAGACCACGGCATGGAGCTGTCGAAAGCAGCACTCGTGTTTACCACCCTGACGATCGGCGATGGTCTGGTGACTCAGGTGCCGGGCTTTTTGATCTCACTCGCCGCTGGTTTGATCGTTACCCGAACTTCAGTCGACAGTAACCTCCCCCGGGACGTCGTTAAACAGTTTTCCGGACATCCGGAAGCCCTGTTCCTCGCTTCAACCTTCCTGTTCGCTCTGGCGTTCACAGGACTGCCCGCCGGCCCGATGCTGGCTCTGGCCATCGGTTGTGCGGTTACGGGGATGTTGCGACGCAAAGGGCAGCAGGCCACCGAAGTACAAAAACAGAAAGCGGAAACACAACAGCAGGAACAGCAACAACAGCCTGCCGAACCCAAACCGGAAGATCACCTGTTTGTCGATCCTCTCGAACTGGAACTGGGTGTCGGACTGTTGAGACTGGCCGACCCGGCAACCGGCGGCGATCTGCTGGATCGTGTGACCCGCATCCGACACAAAATTGCCCAGGAACTGGGAATCATTCTTCCCAAGGTTCGGATTCGCGACAACATTCGCCTGGGACAACGCGATTACCAGATCAAGATTCGCGACGTTGCAGTGGCCTGGGGTACGATCTATCCCGATGGTCTCCTGGCGATCGATACGGGAGCCACAAACGGCGATATCCCGGGGATCGACACCATCGAGCCGGCCTTCGGACGTCCCGCCAAGTGGATTGAACTGGGACAGAAAGAACGTGCTGAGCTGATGGGCTTTAATGTCGTCGAACCCTCGGCCGTTGCGATTACTCACCTGACCGAAGTCGTCCGCGAACACAGCAGTGAACTGCTCACCCGGGAACAGGTTCACGGACTGGTTGAAAACCTGAAGGAATCGTCTCCCAAAGTTGTGGAAGAACTGATTCCCGACGTCCTCAAGATTTCTCAAGTCCAGCATGTACTTTCCAATCTGCTCCGCGAACGGGTACCGATTCGCGACCTGGAAACCATCCTGCAGACGCTGGGCGACTATGCAGACCGAACTAAAGAGCCGATGTTGCTCACCGAATATGTGCGGAATGGACTGGCCCGTTCCATCTGCCAGCAGTACCGCGACAGCAATCGCCTGCTGCGGGTCGTGACGCTCGATCCGGAACTGGAAGATGTGCTGATGTCGGGCATTGATTACAACGAGCATGGACTGGCAATCAAGCTGGCACCGCGGACGGGTGAGATCATTACCCAGGCGATTGCCGACCAGGTAGAACCTCTGGTTGCCATGGGCGGACACCCGATCGTGCTCTGTAATCCCCAGATCCGCGCCGGCCTGAAACAGATTACATCGCCGTTATTACCACGACTGGTCGTGTTAAGTCTGAATGAGATTACCCGCGACACGGATGTGGAAGCGATCGGACAGGTATCAGCAGACCGTCTGAAATCGAATGCGGTTGTGGGGGCAGCATAGAGATAAATACTATCAACGTCAGTCATACACAACACTTAATTGAAACAAATACGATCCACTGAGATCAAACGTAAATAACCAAACAGGAACTGAAAACCATGTCAGATGTTCGCACTTTTAAAGCCGCCTCAATGCAGGAAGCATTGAAACTGGTTCGCGAAGCAATGGGCAGCGATGCTGTGATCCTGCAGACAAAACAGGTGCCGGGCCGCAGAGGACTCCTGCCCTGGACCCGCACCAGAGAAGAATTTGAAATCACGGCAGGTCTGGGTATCAAAGTCCGCACACCTGCCGCCGTGCAGAATAACAGACGCCCCACCAGTTCCCCGTTACAACATCGTGCTTCCAATCTCCAACCGGCGGGCGCCCGCAATGAATCCGTTACTTACGCTGAACCACCGTCGCGTGAGTTACCCTCCGAACATCGCTCCGCACCGATCCAACGGACACCTGCTCCAGAAAGACGAGCAGAAGAAGACAACAGACCGCCGGTTCACAATCGTCTCGAACAGCGTCTGCAGGATTCCCGTCCCCGACCGAGTCATGCATCGCAGCCGGCCTACGATCCCACTGAGGAATTTGCAGAAAAGCTGAATGCCATCCAGGAAATGCTGGAATCACTGGATCGCCGCACCCGCTCACAACGTGTTACCGATGTTCCCCCGGAACTGTTTCACATTTATACGGATCTGATTGACGCTGAAGTAGACGAAACCATTGCTCACGATCTCGTCAGCCGTCTCAAAGAGCATGCGACTCCCGAACAACTCAAAGACACCCAGGCCAGTCAGTCCCTGTTAGCGGCACTGATTGAAGCGCAACTGGAATGTGCTTCCCCGATTCGTCCGCTGCCTGGTCAACGCAAAGTGGTGGCCCTGGTCGGTCCCACCGGCGTCGGTAAAACAACAACGATCGCCAAGCTGGCTGCGAACTTCCGTCTGCGTGATAACATTAAAATGGGCCTGATCACTGTCGACACCTACCGTATTGCCGCTGTCGAACAGTTGCGAACCTATGCGGAAATCATCGACCTGCCCATGAAAGTCGTAAGCACGCCACGGGAAATGCAGATGGCACTCGACGAGATGGTCGGACTGGACCTGGTCCTGATCGACACCGCGGGTCGCAGCCCGAGCGATGATCTGAAAATTCAGGAACTGGAAAGCCTGTTCCGCGATATTGCAATCGATGAAATCGCCCTGGTGATGAGCATGACTTCCAGTGTCCGCACTCTCGAAGCGATTGCCGAACGATTCAAAGTAGCTCGTCCAACGTCAATGATATTGACCAAACTGGACGAAGCCCCCGTCATGGGCAGTCTGCTGACTCTGAGTCAGAAAGTAAAACTGCCGATCCAGTATCTGACTACGGGACAGGATGTCCCCGACGATATTGAACCGGCGAATGCTGCCCGGATTTCACGCCTGGTTCTGGGCGAAGACAAACTGCAATAATCTCACATCACCTCACTCACTTCCTTACCTGTCATTTCAATCACTTTAAAATAACCCTGTTTTGAAGGTCAACCGATGGCTCCCGCTGTCAATGATTTCAATTTCGATCACGCCGATCTGCATACCGAAGAGTCTGCAGAACCGCAGTCCCTGTCTACCAGTTCGTCTCACGGCGATCAGGCGAAGGTACTGCGTGGACTGATGGAGCAGCGTCAGCCGGGTGTGATAGAAAAATCGAAATCGACACGCTGTCGCACCCTGGCGGTCTGCAGTGGTAAAGGGGGTGTGGGGAAATCGGTGATCTCACTGAACCTGGCACTGGCCCTGGCCAAAACCGGCGCTTCGGTCTGCCTGATGGACATCAACCTGGCGTTAGGTAACATCGACTTACTCTGTCGACTGAACGGTTACTGGAATCTTTCGCATGTGGTAAGTGGTGCCCGATCACTTAAGGAAATTCAACTGGAAGGACCGCTGGGCATCAACGTGATTACCGGCGCCAGCGGCCTGACTGATCTCGCGGACTGTTCAGAAGCAGTTCGCCGCGATGTACTGGGTCAGATGCAGGAACTGGAAGCGACGCATGATTATCTGATTCTGGATAACGGTACCGGCATCCATCGCAGTATCCGCCAGTTCGTCACATCTGCAGACGATGTATTGATCGTGACGACTCCCGAACCAACGGCGATCGCGGATGCTTATGCGACGATCAAGTCCCTCTCAACAATTCAATCACTGGAAATCCAGACCCTGGTCAATCAATGCACTTCTCTCGACCAGGGCGATAAGGTATTTCAGCAACTTCAAAAAACTACCGAACTGTTTTTGCACACCGGTCTGAGTCAGGCAGGGCAGATCCCCCACGATCTGCAGGTCGTTCAATCGGTTTACGATCGGGATCCGCTGGTGCTCAGTCATCCGCAGAGCCCGGCTGCCGAGGCGATCTTCCGCCTGGCCCGGCATGTGATCGATGTGCGTAAAACAAAGGAACAAAACAAACAAGAGTCTTACTTTCCGCGACTTTGGCAGCGTCTGCTGGGCGAAGCCGCATAAACTTGAAAATCAGGATGGAAACACCGGGAACATACTCTCTCATCTCTCTCATTCCCGTTCTTTCCTGGCCTTCACGTCACGTCTAACTTGTAAACCCCTGACAATTGATTCCATTCGCGTGCGTGCAGACGCTGGTCTGTTACTGCGCTATCCAACCAGTTTTCAAGCCCAAACTTAGGGCCTGAACTCAGTGATCGCGTTACGCACCGGGAACGGTCTGAAATGTTAGGTTTTAACGATTAATCAAATTGTAGGAGAAAGGTTAAATTTTCTAAGGCAGGACACCGATATTAAAAGACAGAGGTGTGAAGTTCTCTCCTGAAAGTGAAGAGAGTTTCATCCCGACGTTTTTCGAACTCTATCCGGGAATATTCTGTGGCCCTGCATTATGCATTTCGATTATCGCTGATCGCTTTTGCGACTGAATCAGTACGAGGAATCTTTTCTCATACTGATTTCCTTGGAGCGACCCAATCCGCACTCATAGCTGCAGTCATATTTTTTGGTCTTGGCCTGGTGTTCGGAGAAGTTGCCTCCCGTCTGGTTGAAGAATCAGTACGGGCGAGTTTTGAAAAATGGAAAACAAATCTTGAATAAGAATAAAAAGTAACCGCAGTCATTCATTTTATATCGTGCCTATTTGAAACGACTGTAAGTTGATCACGGAGGAGTAAATGGCCATCAAAGCCAGTGAAGAAATCGCAGAGATCTGGAAGGAATTCAAGCAGGATCAATCCAACCAGACACTCCGCAATAAATTGATTGAGCAATATGTTCCCCTGGTTCGTTATAATGCAGAACGAGTCTGGGCGAAGCTCCCTGAAGGGGTCGATTTAAACGACTTGATCTCAGCTGGTGTATTCGGGTTAATGGATGCCATCAATGCATTCGATCTGGAACGGGGCGTTAAGTTTGAAACTTACTGCGTTCCCCGTATCCGTGGCGCCATGCTGGACGAACTGCGTACCATGGACTGGGTTCCCCGTCTGGTGCGGAGTAAGGCCAGTAAGCTGGAAGCCGCCCGCAAGGCAGCCGAAGCAGAACATGGTCGCCCGCCGGCGGACGAGGAAATTGCCCGGAAGATGCAGTTGTCTCGCAAAGAGTTCGAAAAACTCAAAAGCGAAGCCAACGCTGTCGGCCTGGTCAGCCTCAATAAAAAGTGGTATGAAACCGATAGCTACAAAGATGTACGGGAAGTGGATATTCTCGAGGATGCCAAGGGAGAAGATCCCACAAAGAGCATCCAGAAGCGGGATCTGATGCGACTGGTCACCAAGGGCCTGAACCGCAACGAACGCCTGATTATCATCCTGTATTACTACGAAGAACTGACCATGAAAGAAATCGGCAGCACCCTGGGTCTGTCCGAGTCGCGTGTCAGTCAGATGCATTCCAGCATTGTCAACCGCCTGAAAGAACAACTGGGCCGTCGACGACCCGAATTTGCATAATACATTTGTCTTACTCCTCTAAGACACAAAAGGCCTCCAGCGGTATGGAGGCCTTTTTTTACGTCTGGACGTTAACGGACAATTTGTAAATTCCTGCGAGTTCTCGCGCGGTATACTCGAAATTGGTGCGCGATTCGATTTAGAATAGGCCCACAGGGAACATAAGTTCCGGCTCGTCGATTTACGACCACTTGGGATTCCACTTACTTCAGACAGATAATCGGGGTGACAGGTCATTCATGGAAGTTTCTCAGATTGAAGATTACTATCAGCGCTCACTGACAGAGGTGGGAAAAGTTCTCATGGGTCAGGAAGATCTGGTAGAAGGGGTGCTAATCGCCCTGTTCTGCGAGGGAAATGTGCTGATCGAAGGGGTTCCCGGCCTGGGTAAGACCTTGCTGGTCAATACCCTCAGCCACGTCCTCTCCAGCAGGTTCCGGCGAATTCAGTTCACCCCCGACCTGATGCCCTCCGACATCACCGGGCATACCGTGTATGACATGCACGAAAAGGTTTTCACGTTCAATGAAGGCCCCCTGTTCACCAACCTGCTGCTCGCGGATGAAGTCAACCGCGCCCCGGCGAAAACACAGTCGGCACTGCTGGAAGCGATGCAGGAACGCCAGGTTTCGGTGGATGGTAAAACCTATCCGCTGGAGCGTCCGTTCCTGACGATTGCCACCCAGAACCCGCTGGAGCAGGAAGGAA
The DNA here is from genome assembly GCF_007744075.1 of Gimesia chilikensis. NCBI lineage: Bacteria > Pseudomonadati > Planctomycetota > Planctomycetia > Planctomycetales > Planctomycetaceae > Gimesia > Gimesia chilikensis. Next base: position 7,140,278 of record NZ_CP036266.1, read on the forward strand.
CCTATCCGCTGCCCGAGGCGCAGCTGGACCGGTTCATGTTCAAACTGCTGGTCGACTATCCGACACAGGACCAGGAAAACGCGATCCTCGATCTGTACGCGGCCGGTAAAGACAATCGCGATCTGGGCACCTTCGGTATCGAGCCGGTTCTGAATACGGAAACCATTCTGGAGATTCAGAGACGGGCCACTGAAATCATCGTGGAGCCCTCGATCATCAATTACATCACTTCGATTGTCTCCCGCACCCGAGGCTGGCACACCATTGAAGTTGGTGCGAGTCCACGTGCCAGTGTGAACCTGTTGATCGGTTCGCGGGTGATGGCCGCCTGCCAGGGCCGCGACTTTGTTGTTCCCGATGATGTGAAGGAACTGGCCCTGCCCGTGCTGCGGCATCGTATCCGTCTGCATCCGGAAGCCGAGATTGAAGGCGTGAATGTCGACGACGTGATTCGAGAAATCCTGGAAAGTGTTGAGGCGCCCCGCCAATGATGCCCCGTCTCTCCCTGCTGTTTCTGTTCGCCGCCTCGATGGTTCCCTTTGCGCTGGGAACGGTCTGGCCCGAAGCGGGACAGCTGGGAATTCTGGTCTGCCTGGGTGTGTTTCTGCTGTCGCTGGTCGATCTGGTGGTTACCCCTTCGCTGCTGGCGATTGAAGTCAATCGGGATGTGAATGAAGTCCTGAGCGTCGGTACCCCGAACAGCGTCAAACTCTGGTTTACCAACCGTGGTTCGGTGCCTCTCAAGATTCACGTGCATGACGAACCGCCGATGCCATGCAGCTATACTGACTTGCCTTTCGACATTGAACTGTTTCCGAACAAGCACCAGTACAGCATTTATCATGTCGAACCACATCACCGGGGCAAAAACCGGTTCCGCCGCGTCTTTCTGCAGATGAAAAGCCGACTCGGCCTGTGGACGGTTTACGATGAGCGGGACATTCATCAGGTGGTCCGCATCTATCCGGATATTAAAGCAGTACATGGCGTAGAACTGATGGCCCGCCGGAACCGCCTGGCAGAAACCGGCATTAAGATGTCCCGTCTGCGGGGACGCGGGACTGAGTTCGATCGCCTGCGCGAGTATCGTCGTGGCGATGAATTTCGCAGCATTGACTGGAAAGCGACCTCCCGGCACCAGGAACTGATCAGTCGCGAATACGTGGTGGAGAAGAATCAGAATATCATCTTTCTGCTCGACTGCGGTCGTTCGATGTGTAACGCCGACGAAGGCGTGACTCATTTTGACCGGGCATTGAACGCGGCGATCCTGCTCAGTTATGTGGCACTCCGGCAGGGAGACACAGTCTCGCTGATGGCCTGTTCGAACAAGGTCGAGCGTTGGGTTCCCCCGGTGCGCGGCGCCGGTTCGATCCAGAAACTGATCCGCCAGGTCTATGATCTGGATCCGGTCTACGAGGCCTCAGACTACCGACTGATGTCGGAACAGCTCCAGCTGCGCTACCGTAAACGTTCGCTGGTCGTTGTACTCACACACGCGCTGGACGAAGTGCATCTCTCGCATTTGAGCGATGCCCTGCGGATGATGCGCTGGCCCCATCTGGTACTCTCTGCGTTCCTGCGAAACGTTCCCCTGCAGGAGCGGATGAACGCGATCCCGGAAACAGACCGCGAAGCCTTCCAGATCGCCGCAGCCGCAGACATCGTGGCCACCCAGACCACACAGATCGCCGCGCTACAGAAATCAGGTCTGCTGATTCTGGACACGCTGCCGGAGAATCTGTCGGTCAATCTCATCAGCCGCTACCTGGACATCAAAGCCCGGCAACTGCTGTGATAGCAGAGTAGAGATTCTCCCGTTTGCTTCCTGCTGCGCACAGGTTTATAGTTGTATCCATGCGTGCAAACCCCAATCAGCACTCTTACTGAACCTGTCAGCACTTCGAAAGCACTGCGGTATGCGAATCTTCTCACGGACTATATTGCTATTCAGCCTGTGTGTAATGGCCCTGATCGCCTCTTTGGTGGAGGCAGCGGATGACGCAACTATCAGCCGAGAACAGGCGATTGCCATTATCAAGCAGTTTCGCGGGGATATTAAATTCCAGAAAGATGATGCCAAACTCGACATCAAGTCCATCTTCTTTGCCAATTCAAAAATCGATGATACGGGCCTCGTCTATCTAAAAGATTTTCACCAGATGCAGGATCTGGCTTTTTATGGTGCCCAGCTGACAGGAGCAGGTTTAAAACATCTGCAGTATTTCAATCAGCTGCAAAAACTACATCTGGTACGCTGCCCTCTGAAAGATGCAGAGCTGGTGCATCTCAAACAGTTCCCGGCATTAAAACACCTCTACATTCGCAATGCCGAGCTGAGTGATGAGGCCCTCAAACACATGCAGGAATTAAAGCAACTGGAGAGTCTGTGGCTGGTCTCGACCAAAGTAACAGATGCAGGACTGATCCATCTGAAAGATTTAAAAGAACTAAGCTCGCTGAATCTCTATGAGACCAAAGTCAGTGATGCCGGCCTGGCTCAGTTGTCAGGTCTGAAGAAGCTGAAGTACCTGGATTTAAAGCTCACTCAAGTCAGTAGCACTGCTGTTGAGAGGCTCCAGGCGCAGATCCCGGACTGCAAAATTGCATTTGACCGACCGATCCTGCCTGCGCATCTCAAAGTGGCTGAGGAAGTGAAACAGTTAAAAGGATTTGTACGATATCGAGATGCGAACGCGCACCGGATTTTGTCGACAATCAGTCTGAGTGGTCCTCAAATCAACGACGCCCGCCTTTCCTGCCTGAAAGGTCTGTCTGGGTTGAAATCACTGACGTTGAATCAGACCAATGTCAGTGACCAGGGTCTAGTATGCTTAAAAGATCTGACGGGGCTGACCTCGCTGACCGTGATGCAGTCTCCCATCACAAATGAAGGTCTGTCACATCTAACGGGGCTTTCCCACTTAACAGCATTAAATCTTTCCAGAACAGCTATTACCGATGCTGGGCTAAAACACATCCTCAGCCTGAAACATCTGCAACGATTGAATCTGATCAATACCGGCGTCTCCTCAGCAGGCGTACAACAAATTAAGACAGCCCTGCCGAAATGTAAAATCGAAACCGGCGGAAGCACTGACGTTTCCATGCAGGGAAAGACAGAGATTGCCGCCCTCAAGGCATTGGGAGCGCACATTCAGAATCAAAGAGAGTATAAGAATGGAAAATACACTTCGGAGTATTTTACCTCGATCCGATTTTTTGGAAATCGGATCACCGACGAGCAGCTCAGACAATTAAAAATGATTCCCCGTTTAAAAGTCGTTACTTTTATCCAAACCAATATTACCGACAAGGGCGTGGAATATCTTTCCGTTTTATCAGAACTGGAACAGTTACAGTTATCTGGTACTGTGATTACTGACAAAGGTGTATCGCACCTGAGTGATTTAAAGAATCTCCAAAGTCTGGATCTCAATCGTACGGGCATCACCGACCAGGGTCTGGTTCCGCTGAATAAACTGCCTCAACTCAAATCACTGAACCTGGGAGGAACTCGGATCACAGATAAAGGCCTGATACATTTAAAAACACTACCAAGCCTGGAGACACTGAAGCTTTACAGCACAGGAATTACCGGATCTACCCTGAATGAATTGAAGCCACTGTCAAAACTGAAGACATTGGATTTATCCCTCACTCCACTCAATGATGACGGATTAAAAACAGTCGGTGAATTACACCAGTTACAAAGCATCTCCCTCACAAAAACGAAAATCACAAGTACCGGGGTCTCCCACCTCGCACCGCTGACAAAATTGACATACCTGAATCTCGATTATACCCAACTCGACGATGCTGCCCTGCCACCTCTCGCCAATCTGACAAATCTCAGCTCATTGAATCTTACAAAGACACTGGTGACAGATGCCGGGATGATTCATATATCAAAACTGAAAGCACTGAAGACACTGAATCTGAATCACACGAAGATCGCAAGCGTGGGTCTCGATCCCCTGAAATCACTCACGCAGCTTTATAAACTAGGGCTAAGAGAGACAGCCATTGATGATTCGGGACTCAAAACTCTCAGCTCCCTCTTTCACTTACGTAGTTTGGATCTGTATGGCACTCAGGTGACAGATGCAGGCGTGCTCCATTTCAAGAATAAAGTTATCAAACCGACAGATCTCAACTTACATGGCACGCGCATTACAAAAACCGGACTGGAAACACTCAAGCAGGAATTCCCGGACTGTCAGATACAGGCATCACCGCCCCTGGATTCTGACATTGAAGCGATACTGGCCAAACTGAAAGCAGCGGGTGCTTATCGTGTTCGCCGACTACGAGATGATGGGACAGAGCAGCTTACGATCCGGTTCTATCCTCGACTGGGAAACCAAACCGAGTTGCCTCCCATCAATGAACGTCTGAAACTGTTAAAGGGGCTTAGGACGTTAGAAGAGCTGGAAATTTCCGATAACAATTTAACCGATCCGGGCCTCAAAGAACTTCAGCATGTTCCTGAACTGAGAACTCTACGAATTAATGCTGGTAAGCTGACTGCAGAGGGTTTGAAACAGGTAGCCCAGCTCAAGAAACTGAATCTGCTGCAGATTCAGAATGCGGGAATCACTAATGAGCAACTGGTAGAGCTAAAGGACATGACTCAACTGGAAACACTGGTCCTGAGTGGAAATCAGATTACAGAGCACGGCCTCAAACATCTTTCAGGGCTCACAAATCTCAAAGGACTCAATCTGAGCCAGAACCGGATTTACAGCGACGGCATGGTACATCTTGCTTCCCTCAAAAACCTCAGAGGCCTGATTCTGGAGGGGACTCGCGTGGCCGATCAGGGACTGCAAGATCTGATCACTCTACCGCGGCTACGGACATTAATTCTCAATGGAACGACCATTACAGACGGCGGAACACAGCTTTTGAAGAAGATGAACTCGCTGGGGATGTTATCTCTGGAATCCACCTACATCTCCGACAGAGGGCTCAAAGATCTGGAAACGCTGCGGGGATTGTATCGACTGAAATTGAATGACACGCATGTCACGGAACAGGGAGTTAAGAACTTTCAGCGTCTCTTGCCAAAATGCCAGATTGAATACACAACACCTGTCGCATCGACTCTGCAAAACATTGTGCAGGAACTGAAAGAAGCGGGCGCTGATGTCAGCTTAATCAAACTGGGGAATCACCAGGCAATTGGTTCCGTGTATTTTCGGAATCCCGTCAAAGGTATCTTCACCGTTGATGACCGAACAGATAAAGCACAAGTGCTCGACAGTTGTCTGATACGGATCTCGGCACTGAAAGAGTTGAGACAGTTAGGTATTCACTGGCCTGAATTCGACGATGCGAAACTCAAACGTATCAAAAATCTAAAATACCTGTCTGAGCTCGATTTGACCGGGAGCCGTATTACTGATTCGGGAATCCAGGAATTAGAGGGGATGGTAAACCTGCAAATTCTGAAATTGAATCATACGCAGATCTCAGATAAAGGAATTACCGATCTGGTTAAGCTGACTCTGCCTCGGTTGAATCAGCTCGAACTGAACCAGAGTAAAGTGACGGAGGCGTCTCTCGATTCTTTAAAAGCATTGCAGCATTTGAGAAACCTGTCTCTGACTCATCTGGTGGTTTCGAATCCGCAACTCACAGAATTCAGTCAGGCGCTACCGAACTGTCACATTAAACTCAAAACCGAAGAATAGCCAACACGCTCGCGGTATTAACCCTTCCCCGCACCTACACAAAAGCATATACACCTGTACTGTTATTCCGCTGGTATCAATTGTAAGACACAGTGTCCACGTCGAGTGTGGGAATTAGTGAAAAGATTTTTTCGGGTGATCTCACTGAATTCGAGGAGAAACTGGTGGTCAACATCGTGTGCATATCTATAAATGGTCGATATTTATAAAGAATTAACAAAACCGGCGCGCATATAAAATATGCGGGTCGTACGACGGAAATCGTTCCCTCTTGTTTGAGCGTTGACTTTTTTCTTTTACTTAGTTCAGGGCCAGCCGTATAATTAAGATTCATTAGAAGTAAGCTACGTTTGTATTTGGAGTCATTTATGGCAGTCTGTTTAGTCCCCGTGAACCAGGGTCGCCCCATTGTGTTAGATAAGGCGATCATTCTTGTTGGACGGCATCCGGACTGCGATATCGTCATCACCGACAGCCCGAAGATTTCCCGCAAACACTGCTGCCTGGCGATTGTCAACGATCGCCCGGTCATCCGCGATTTAGGCAGCATGAACGGGGTTTACGTCAACGGAACCCGCATCGATTCGGAAGTTCGTCTGAAGCTGCACGACGAAATCAAGATCGGTAACGTCGCTTACCACCTGGAAAACATCGGTGCGGACGACAAGAAGAAACAGGAACCGAAGGAAAATACCCTCAGTTCCGACGACTCCCCAACCAAGGCTCCTTCTGTACAGCATTTCAAAAAGCCTGGCAAAGACATCGACATCTCTCAGCAGTTCCCCGTCGCGATTTCCGAAAGCGGCCAGAACGTAAAAGCGAACGAGAATCTGGACAGCCACGAGCTGGACGCTGATGATGAAGATGAAGAAGGCAATTATTCGGACAGCTTCGAGGGACACGGCTCGAACATCGAGTTCATTTCTTCTTCGTAGGCGCTTCTACTCCGGTCTGCTCAGCAGGCGGAAACTGCCTCCCCCGATTTTTCATCTGAAATAACAGCGGGTGCCAGAACCGGAAATGGGCGATCGTCATGATCACCAGCAGCGTGATACAACTGATGATCCCGCCAATCAGAAACCAGCCCGACTGGTATGCCCAGATCACTTCATGCTGCCCCGCGGGAAGTTTCACGCCCCGGTACATGCCATCCACCAGTTCCGCTTCGGCAGGCTGACCATCCACGTAGACCGACCAGCCGGGATACATGAGATCGGTCAGGATCAGCGTGTCTTCTTCCGGCGTCTCTGCCTCAATGACAATTTCATTGGCCCGGTAGGACTTAATCTCTGCCTGCTGATCAGCCACGGGATGTGACCAGGCAACGCGACCGCGGGACCCTTCGAGTTCATAGAAGTAGACCGGTTCATCGAAGCGGCCCCAGGCGGGATTGATCACCGCATCGAAATCACTCCACACCGGTTTGACCGGCCAGCGACTCAGGTCCAGTGGATGCTGACTCAGGATATGTGTCACCCCTGCTTTTCTCAACCATTCAATCTGCTCTGGCGTGGCTGGTTCTTTAAAAGGCAGCGGTTCCGGCATGGCCACCGCGGGGTCGAAATACTGCTCGGGGCCGATGCCCAGATAGACGGGCGTGGAAGCCACGCCGATCAAGGTCGGCAGGTTTGCGCCCGGGGCAAACAAGCGCACCGGCTGACCGTATTTGCTGGTAATCTCTCGGAGGGCACTCTTATCGACATTGTTAATCGGTGGATTCGGGATGACCGTGGCATAGGTCACGTAGCGGCTGACGACCCAGAAATCCGCCGTGGTAAACAGGCAGACTAACGTCACCACACCAATCTGAATCGTGGGTTTCCAGTGGGCGATGAGACGCTCCAGGCAGACACCGGCGATTACCGCGACCGCGAATGTCGTAACGATGCCGTAGCGTCCGGGACCGGTAAAGAAACTGAAGCCGGGGATGTGCCTGGTGATCGGCATTAACCAGCCGGGCGTATAAAGGAGTGCCAGAAAACCGATGATTGCCAGTAAGACCAGTCGTCGATCACGTGTCCACGCTCCGGAAAATGTACCGTAAATCAACAGCAGCAGTGCGGCAATCCCGAAGTAGAGATGTGCTTCTACCTGATTTGTGGCTTCCGAACCGGGAGCCAGCCCTGCGTCGAGATTGACTTCATAAGGATACCAGGCCCAGGGAGCGACGATCTGCGACAGGTACCAGACGGGAATATGGCCATAACCGGGCTTATGCGAACGTTCGCCTACCTCGGCCCGCTGACTGTGCTGTTTGAGTTCCCAGGTCGGCGCCAGTTGAACTGCTGACAGTGCGTAGGTCGAAACAAAGGCCAGCAGCAACAGGATGACCGTGCGTCTGCGATAGGGCTTGAGTGCTTCGGTGGTTTCATCACGACTGAACCAGATGCGAGCGGGGATATAGACCAGCAGCATCAGTTGAGTGATGAAGGCCAGGTTAAAGTGGCCAGGCAGGATCTGCATACTGAGTGCGAAGCAGAGTAGAATCGGGTAGCGCCAGAAGCGGGTCTGGAAGAATGATTCCACACACCAGAGCGTCAATGGGAGCCAGGCTCCGCCGATGATGGCCCATTCCAGACAGATCCGTGACGGAAACCAGCCGTAGGTGTAGACCAGCCCCGCGAAGAGTGCTGCCGCGATCGAATAACCAATCCGCCTGACATACAGAGCCGTGAAGACAAAGGCGAGGATGTAATGCAGAAGCTGTACGAAGTTATAAGCGGTATTCACGGGCAGAAAGCGGTAGGCGAAATAGTTGAACGGATAGAAGGCGCCGGTCTGGCTTTCCGCGACGAGGGGGAAACCATGACCGATGTAGGAATTCCAGAGCGGGAATTCGCCGGCCTGCAGGCGTTCTGCAAAGAAAGTTTTCTGCGGGAAGAAATAGGTATAGAGGTCGCCGCCAATCAGTCCCCCACCTGACCAGAGACCGCTCCAGAAGACCCACGTCAGCGCGACGGCCATAATCAGAATGATGCCGGCAAACAGGGGTGTGCCGAGCGGTTTTGTTTCCGCAGAGGGGGTCGGTTCGGCTTTCTTCTGGGGGGAACGACTCAAGCGACTGGACCTTGTGCTGACTGAATACTGTCTGAAATAAAAAAAGCAGGCGGCTGAATACCTGCGTGTATTCTAAGCCGCCTACTCTGATGTCTCAACAGACTGCGTCCGGAAGTTAGTTACCGAACATGCGGTTCAGGCGTGCCTGATGATAGGCCAGCTTTTCTGCGGAACTCATGGCTGCGAAATTCGGAGCTTCCTGAGTCTTCCCTGCTGCGGGTGTAGCCGCTGCTTTCTCTGCGGATGGGGTCGCCGGCTTACCGCCTGCTTTCTTCTCCGGAAAGCTGAAGGTTTTGCCGTCTTCACCGCCATAGCTCATCACGGCGGTCTGGTAAGTCAGGTCGGTTTCGAGATCGCGGTGCGGTTTGATGCCCAGTTCCTGTAGAACGCCGTGATAGGCTTTGACGGCATCTGCGGGTTGGATTTTGTCTTCGACCAGGTAACGCAGAAACTGAATAAAGGCGAGCTGATGTTCTGCCTGGTTGATCTTACGACCAAAGAGGGCGACACGGGCTCCGTATTTACGAGCATCGTAGATCAGCTGGAAGGCATCGAGAGTCGTGCCTGCCGAACCGCCGAGAATACCGACGACGAGGTGCGGATCATAGGCGACCAGTTCTTCCATGGCCCGTGGACCGTGGTAGACCATTTTCAGAAAGACGGGACGTCCCGCCGAAGCAACGCCGGCCAGAGTCCGGGCGATCAGGTCGTTAATGAACCCGGGAGCCAGATCTGCAGCGACCGCGTTACTGATGTTCGGATCGAAAATCTCGAGGAAGTGGCGGAACTTCTTACGTTCGGCTTCTTCGCGAAATTCCTTGTAGCGTTCAAGGGTCGCGAGGTCTTCTTCGAGATTGTTATTAAAGGTTACTGAGTAAAGACCCAAGTCAGCACCGTAGGCGCGTTCTTCAGGCTTACAATCGAGATGTCCACACTGGATGTGGTCCAGGCTGGCCGACCGGAATGGTTTGGCCGGCGGCAGATGCAGTTTGCCTCCGCGGGGAACGTGCACGTCGGTGGTGTCGTTCGCCCGGGCGGCGGGAGTGATCGGCGAGTTGTCAAACAATCGCTCGTCGATCGTCAGTTTCTCGCTGGTACTGGCAGACATCAGGACGATGTCGACCACTTCCTGCTTGATGACTTCGCGAATCTGCTGACGGTATTCTGCCAGCGTTTTGTATTTGAGTTCCTGGTCGTGCCGTTCCGGAGAGAGTCCGGGGGCACCGATGCCGAAGGCCATGTCGGCGTCTTTGGCATCAGCAATGATAAACTCTTTCGAGCCGCTGGGGTCAGCGTGAATTGACTGAAGCTTCCTGTCGAGAGATTTTTCCATCACACAATCATTTCAAAAACAAAACGCAAAAGCAGAACGCATAAAACACTTCAGGGGTCACCCGGCTGAGAATCAGCCGAGGACTTTGTCGACGGTTTCCCTCAGGACCCGGCCAGACTGGGTCAGAGCCAGCTGTTCTTTGGGCCAGAGTTCGATTTCCAGGTGCTGCATGACGCCGGTGCGTCCCATGACGGTCGGAACCGAAATACAGACATCCCGCAGACCAAAGGCACCATCCTGCAGTGATGAAACCGGCAGAATGCGACGCTGATCAAGGGCGATACAGTGCACGACATCGGCGATACTCACGCCGACAGCGAAACCAGCTCCGCCCTTTTTCTTGATGACTTCGGCTCCGCTGCCACGAGTTTTCTTTTCGACTTCGGCAATCAGACCGGCATTCACACCAGGGAACTTATCCAGAGGGAGTCCGCCGACCTGGGCAGCTGACCAGACAGGAACCATGCTGTCGCCGTGCTCGCCGAGAATCAGGGTGGAAACCTGTGTCGGAGGGACATCCAGACGGGCTGCCAGCATACTGCGAAGACGGGTGGTATCGAGAACGGTACCCAGACCGATGACCTGCTGAGGCGGCAGTCCGAGTTCTTTCATGGCCAGGTAGGTCAGCACGTCGACCGGGTTGGAGACGACGAAGACAATCGCTCCGGGTTTGGTGCCAACACGTTTGACGTCAGCCAGGATGTTTTTGAAGAGTTCAACGTTGCGGTTGATCAGGTCCAGGCGGCTTTCATCGGGCTTACGACGCAGACCGGCGGTGATGACGATTACGTCGCTGTCTTTCACCAGTTCGGTGCCCCCCGCATAAATCTTCTGATCTGCGGTCAGAGAACTGCCGTGCAGCAGGTCCAGGGCCTGGCCTTCGACCAGTTCCTGATTGACGTCTACCAGAGCGATTTCCCGGACAATGCCTCCGGCCTGTAATGCAAAGGCAGCACAGGAACCGACGAGTCCCCCACCACCGATAATACTGACATTCATGATCAAATCTTTTCTATTTATGACGAAGTGAGCTATAAACAATTCTGCAAACGTTTACCCGGGGATTACTGTCCCAGGGCTGACATGACCTGATCGGTGATCGCTTTGATCAGCTGATCTGAGTTGCCGCCGGCAGGTGCTGCTGCGGGCTGGGTCGATGGTTTCTGCAGGTATCCCGGGTAACTGGGAGCTGGCTCAAACGCTTTCTGCTGCGGCAGACCTTCGGTATAACCTTCCCGGAAGGCGCTGTTGCCACAGAGATCACAGTCTTCAACGTGGAAACGGGGATCATCGAAACCGAGCTTCTGCTTCAGGTCGAGCAGTTCGCGGGTTTCATTTTCCGTAAAGTAGTTGATGCGTCCGAGCTGCTTGGAGAGCAGCAGGATTTTACAGTACGCATCCAGAATTTCGGTTTTCCAGTAAGCGTCTTCCAGTGACTTACCGAAGCTGACGGTACCATGACCGGTCAGAATGATCGTGTTGGTGCCCCCTTTGAGGAAAGGCAGTACGGTGTCGGCGAATTTCTGTCCGCCCGGTGTTTCGTAAGGAGCCATAGGAACTTCGCCCATGAAGACTTCGACTTCGGGCAGCACACACTGTGGGATCGGCTCGCGGGCAACAGCGAAGGCAGTCGCGTGAGGCGGGTGACAGTGCACGACGGCTTTGACGTCGGGACGTTCTTTCATGATCGAAAGGTGCAGCAGGATTTCGCTGGTCCGCTTGCGGGTACCGGCGATCTGGTTGCCATCCAGGTCAACCGCACAGATGTCTTCGGGATTCATAAACCCTTTGCAGATCATCGTGGGTGAGCAGAGTACTTCGTTTTCGCCTACACGAATCGAGATGTTACCGTCGTTGGCAGCCGCGAAGCCTTTGTTGTAGACGCGACGTCCGATTTCGCAGATCTCTTCTTTCAGTTTCCGGTCGTGAATTCCACTGTTCCATTGACTCGACATGGTTTTGACTCCCAACGTAAATTTAAAAAGTATGTGTTTTCAGTTTGTGTGACTGGTCGTTAGTAAACTTCAACCTGATCCAGGATGGCCGACACATAGGCGTCGATCGGTTTGGTATCAGGATTAAAGGGAGCTGCTGCTTCCGCTCCTTCACTGACAGCAATCAGGCTGCCAGGTGAAGCACCCAACTCATCGTAGATCACAAACGGTTCCGTTTTCTTTTTCTTGTTTGTGTTCAGTTCGTCGCTCTTCAAGGGAATCCCGATAATCCACCGCGCGCCGTCCAGACTCGGATGCTTGCGTGACAGTGTCACTTTGCCGATGACTTCTGCGATTTTCATAATCTGGTTCCCTGTGTTGTTCCCTGAATTTGACTTTGCAGCCCACTCAGACTTCCGGATGCGGAGTGCCGGCGGAGACAAAGGCTTTCATCAGGTTTCTCAATTCAATAAACGATTTCTGTTCCGGGTTGATACAAACGAGGTTTGGACTCATTTGCGACACAACCGTTCGCAGGTGATTCACATCCTGGATGGCGGCGGCACAGATTTTCTGATTCCGATTCGCCAGGCAGGCTGCTTTCTCTGCTGCCGAGACAAACAGGACCACGCCTGCAGCATCGGCACGACATAAACTGCTGACCGCCCCCTGGATGGCTTCGTCCAGAGAACCTGCCAGTTCCTGTGACCAGCTTGCGCCGGTCTGCTGTTCGATATTTGTCAGAGCCTGTTCCACCACGCCAGCCCGACTGAGAACAATCGCCCGCCAGGTGCCCCCCTGCTTCGCTTTAGTGGAAGCAGCGGCTGTCGCACGCTGGATCTCGACTTTGTGTTCCCGCAGATAATCTTTAGCCGAAGGGGTCAGAATGGCCCCGGCGGTGACGCCGATGACGGTCTGTCCTTTAGCTTTCTCTGCGAGCAGGTCGGCCGTGATCACTTTCTCTGACAGGATGACTGAGGAACTGTTCCTGACCTGGGTCATACCGCTGCCTGTTGCCTGTGTGACCTGCCCCTGACGGGAAAGGGTCGACAAGACATCGGCGACGACCTGATTGACCAGTTCTTCAGAAATCTGCATTAGTTTATTTCTTTTTCCTCGGAGACACCTGATCTTCATCGAGCACACCCATGGTGGCCCAGCGGATGGGGGTATTGTCGGCCCCCACCATTTCCCGGACGGCAGCCCCGTCTGATGTCAACAGCACCAGATCGTCTTTGCCGCATCCGAGTTGATCGATGACCAGTTCAGGAAATCCATCTGCGTTGCCATCAATATCCAGTGTCTGGACGAGCAGCAGTCGCCAGCCTGCCAGACTGGGATGCTTTGCCGTGGCGGTTGCCCGTCCGATGACTCTGCCTGTCAACATATGATTTCAATCCTGAAGCGGTGATCCGCGAAACTTAACTTAGATAATTCGTAAATGTCCGACTGTGGTGGAACGACGGAAGCGGGTGAAGGTCAGCGGGTTGGTGACCCCTTCCCCGGTGGGTGTCGCGATACTGAAGGAACCGTAGCCTTCACCACCGTTGCCCAGGGCTGCTCCACAGGGACCATTCTGCACAAACAGAGTGGTGTCCATGATGCGACCCATTTTGGTAATGGTTTCAATGTTTCTTGAGTGAATCATGCTGGTGTGCCGGAATCCATGTTCGAATTCTTTGGCCAGTTCGATTCCGTGATCGGCGTTGCGACAGCGAACGAAAGGCACGAAGGGCATCATCTGTTCTTCCGGTACGAAGGGGTTGTTTGTATCGGTTTCGCCGTAAAGTAACTGAGTTCCGGCTGGCACATTGACGCCGATCATCCCGGCGAGCACGGCGGCGTCTTTGCCGATCATGTCGCGGTTGAGCATAGCGTGTCCGCCCGGTTCTTTGGGAGGAGCGAAGGCCAGCGAAGTGAGTTGTGCGACCTGCTGTGCGTTCAGCTGGAATCCGCCATGACGTCCCATAGCTGACATCAGCTGGTCAAAGATACTATCGACGGCGAAGACTTCTTTTTCGCCGATACAGAGCAGGTTGTTATCGTAAGCCGCCCCGATAATGATCGATTTGGCGGCGTTGTCGAGATCAGCGGTTTCATCGACGACCACGGGAGGATTCCCCGGTCCGGCGACGATGGCCCGTTTCTTAGCGGCCAGAGCGGCACGGGCGACACCCGGTCCCCCGGTCACAACGAGCAGCGGAATGCCGCGGTGATTAAAGATTTCGTCGGCGGTTTCCAAGGTCGGGTTGCCGACGATGGTCACCAGGTTCTGCAGGCCGGTCGCCTGGTAGATGGCCTGGTTGAAGCGACGCACTCCTTCGCAGGCGATTTTTGCACCGCTGGGGTGCGGGTTGACGACCAGCGTGTTGCCGGCAGCGACCATGTTGATGAAGTTACAGGCCAGAGTCGGCAGCGAGTGCGTTACGGGAGTGATGGCACCGATGACGCCGAAGGGGGCGTATTCGGTGAGGCTGATCCCGTTGTCCCCGGAGACGGCTTCGGTCTTGAGGAATTCCATGCCGGGAATGCTTTTGATCAGATGCAGTTTTTCGATTTTGTGATCGAGGCGACCGATTTTGGTCTCTTCGAGTTCCATGCGGCCCAGTTCTTCCGCCTGGGTATCACAGATCTGCCGCACGATTTCGAGTGCCTTGGCCCGGTCTTCCAGAGTGGCCTTGAGCAACTGCTGCTGACCTGCGGTGGCAGCGGCAACCGCCTGGTCGACGCTGTTGAACACGCCCCAGTCGCCATCGCCGCCCGCGGGTGCGGAACCATAGCCGCCCCGGTTATTGAGCTGCGATAACACTTCCTGAACGACACTGCGAATGGCTTCTTCTGTCGCCTGCATAATCTATCTCTCCCCGAGTCGCCGGCTGTGAAAGCGAGTGTTTCCTGTGGCGGACTCAGTCTGTTTTATTTCAGTTTTGGTTTTCCAGGTTATAGTTTTCCATCTGGTTGCGAATCCATGCTTCCAGTTTTGATTTGGTTGGTACTGAAGCAATCATGACCAGCAGCAATATGCCGACAGCCACAAGTGAAAGTACCTGGCTCTCTGTCATATAGGCCACCAGATTGAGCATCGCCGCTCCTTCCAGTAAGCCCAGTCCCACAATCAGACGAGACATGAAAATCTGATCGTAGGTTGCCAGAACCTCGTCTTCGTCCTGAATATTCTCTGTCTTAATTCTCTCCATGGCCTGGTTGAACATGTTGCGTCCTACCAGATCCGGCACAAAGGTGCGTAATACCAGCATGACCGCTGTAGCACCCAGTCCCACATATGTCAGGAGCGGCAGACCGTCGCCGGGTGCTTCGTCCTTTCCCAGGATTCCGACCACGACCACTCCGAAGGTTACCACACCCATGATCAGGGCAAACCAGATGATGAACATCGTCCGGTGTCTCTGCTCTGGCGTTGCCTGTGGTAACTGTCTGGTCATGATTTGATTCCGGTTCAGAACGAACTTCAGTCCTTCGAGTTAAAAATCTCCCGGTTGCCAATGTGAACCTGATCGACGATGCCGATGATGGCTGCATCGATGGGCAGTTTTTTGGTTTCCGGAGTGAAGCGGGCTGATGACCCCTGCACACACAGCACGACCTCACCCTGCCCGGCCCCCACGGTATCGACGACGATAAACGACCGTCCTGTGGGAGTCAGATCACTCTGGTCTTTTTCATTGACGCGCAACGGTTCGACAATCAACAGTTTCTGACCGACCATCGCTTCGACTTTCTGAGACGAAACGACGCTTCCGGTGATACGTCCTACAAACATCGAACCAACTCCTGTTTAATCCCGTGAAAGGATATTTCTATTCTCGGGGCGTTACGCACGCCCTTCGATGGTTTCTACTGTCTGCCGTGCTACGACAATCTCCTCATTGGTAGGCACGACCCAGATCTGCACGTTACTGTCGTCCGCCTGGATCTGTGATTCCTCGGACGCATTCTGATTGCGTTCCGGATCCAGTCGAATTCCCGCCCATTCCAGGTTGCTGCAGACTTTTTCTCGCAGGCTGACACTGTTCTCACCGATTCCACCCGTGAAAACAATCGCATCCACGCCGCCCAGAACCGTCATGTAACCTCCCAGGTAATGCCGGATCGCTGAGTGGAACACGCCCAGGGCCAGTTGAGCCCGCTCGTGTCCGTTGGCGGCCGCTTCTTCCAGATCGCGACAGTCGCCACTCAATCCGCTCATTCCCAAAAGACCACCCTTACTCGACAGGTCTTCCAGAAGTTCTTCCAGAGATTTTCCGGTGGCCTTCTGCAGAACCGGCAGAGCAAACGGATCAAAATCACCCACACGGTTATTGTGGGGCAATCCTGTCTGAGGGCTCATACCCAGACTGTTGGCTTTAGAGACACCTCCGTGCATGGCACAGAGAGAGCTGCTGCCTCCCAGGTGGCAGGAAATCACCTTCAGATCGTCTTTACCGGTGAGTTCGGCCATACGTGAGCCGATATACCGGTGACTGGCACCATGGAACCCCCAGCGTTTGACTTCGTACTCTTCGTCCCATTGAAACGGGATGGCGTAAGTACGATTTTCCGGCGGGATGGTTTCATGGAAGGCGGTTTCGAGTGCGGCAACCAGCGGGATCTCAGGGAATGCCTGACGCAGTTGTCGCATGGCCCGGGCATATGGAGGATTGTGAGCCGGCGCGATGTCGGACAGGGCCTCCATTTTGGTCAGCAGGGTTTCTTCTACCAGACGTACGCCACTCATATTTCCGGCAAAGACCGCTTTGAAACCAATACCGGCAACTTCGTCGGCTGACTCGAGACAACCCCATTCGGAGTTGGTCAACTGAGACAGACACAGGTTGACGGCGGCTGCATGGTCGGGCACATTCTGTTCGTGCTCTTCCCGATGCTCACCAATTTCAACGAAACAGTGCGACTGTTCGCCGCCGATCCGATCGATGCCCCCGCGTGCGAGCTGCACTTCTGCAGGCATATCAAACAGGCGATATTTGAAACTGGTAGAACCTAAATTGGCAACTAGTACTTTCATTGCAGGAATCCATTCTGTGACTTGAGGACTGGTGTTTCGACTTCCCTTTTCCCTCTGTTCAACAGCGAACTTCGGGAAGAACCAACAGTACGTCTCTTACATAAAGTGTGACATCAGGCTTTCGGAGGGGCGTGCGATGACGTGTGCACCAACCAGTTCTCCGATTTGAGAAGCGGCAGCAGCACCAGCGTCAACAGCAGCACGAACCGATCCGATATCACCCTGGATCACGGTGGTAATGTAGGCACCACCAATCTGAATCTGGTCAACCAGAGTCACGTTGGCAGCTTTCAGCATGGCGTCGGAAGCTTCGATTTGAGCGACCAGACCTTTTGTTTCAATCAGACCAATTGCTTCAGAACTCATTATGTTTATCTCTTTCAATGTAATGGGTTGAGCTGAATCCTGTGTTGCTTCATACCAGTTGAACGTCAACTGGTTATGTTCATCCTCAAAGCGTTCAGATTCAGGGACTTCAGCTGTCAAAGTTCAGAACCCGTTATTTATTTCTTAGCAGCGGCAGTCTTGCTGGGCAGTACGCTAGCCAGTTCTTCGTGCGGACGAGGAATGACCTGTACGCTGACAACTTCGCCAACTTTGCTGGCAGCAGCAGCACCGGCGTCGACAGCAGCTTTGACAGCAGCGACATCACCGACAACAAAACCGGTTACCAGACCGCTACCTACTTTTTCCCAGCCAATCATCTGTACGTTGGCTGCTTTGAGCATTGCATCGGCGGCTTCAATCAGGCTGATCAGCCCTTTTGTTTCCACCATTCCCAGGGCTTCCATTGCTTTCGCCATGAGTCAGTTCTCCTTGTTAGAGACAGTAAAAAAACAGTTCGTGATTTCTACGGACCCGGCACCCGGATCCGCAACAGGAATTAAGCGATGCATCCGCGTGACGCACCGGTGGCTGATCTGTTGAGGATCAGCTGTGTTTGCATTTACAGGATTCCGGGACGAAGAGTTTGACCGAAGTCGCATGATCGAGGTCGACGGCGTTGCCTTCGTCGGTATCGATGTGGACTTCCAGTTTGACGTCCGGGTTTTCGCGTACGACCACATCTTCGAGGACCGTGGTGCAACCGGGGGAATCGACCCGCAGGTGCAGGCTGTCGCCGTTGGCACAACCGTAGTAAGCACAGTCAGCGGGTGACATGTGAACGTGACGGGCAGCCCGGATCACGCCGAAATCGAGTTCGACGACTCCCTGGGGTCCCATCAGCACACAACCGGGTGTGCCTTTGATGTCGCCACTGATGCGGACGGGCAGATCCAGTCCGAGAGAGATGGAATCGGTATAGGCCAGTTCGACCTGAGTATCGCCACGGCAGGGTCCCAGAACGCGAACGTTGGGAATCATCCGGCGGCGGGGGCCGACAATCGCCACGGTCTGGGTGGCGGCGAAGTAGCCATCCTGGTAGAGGTCTTTCTGGACTTCGAGTTCAGCGCCTTTGCCGAACAGGACTTCCAGGTGTTCCTGAGAGAGATGCACGTGTCGTGCTGAGATATTCACAACCAGGGGGTTCGGGGCCGTCTGCAGTCCCGGAGCTGATGTGCCCGGGAGTTGTTGAGATAAAGCCTGACGAACCAGTTGTTCTACCTGCGAGCGAGAGATGGAATTTTTCAGTTGTGTCATAATATCTGATCTCAATTTATTGTATGGTCTCGATGATCGATTCAGAATTGTCAGGTTTCGACAATCGTGAGTTTGATGCCGGCATCGCGAAGTACCTGCTGCCACTCTTCTGTGATTCCGTCGTCCACGACGATGTGATCGACGTCCGCCAGCGGGCAGAGGTAGGCCAGAGCCGAATGCCCGAATTTGGTACTGTCAGTCACCACAATCACTTCTTCTGCAGCGGCAAACATCTGCTGCTCCGTTTCCACCAGTAACATGTTGCTGTTGTACAGCCCGTCTTCCGTGATTCCGCCGACACTGATAATGAGGCGACGCACATGGACGCTTTTCAGCGATTCCACAGCAGTCTTCCCCAACGCGACGCCGGTTTTGGGAAACAGGAAGCCTCCGATCAACATCAGATCGACCTTGGGCTGGTTGACCAGCAGATTGGCGATCGGCAGTGAATTGGTGACGACCTGTAGTTCTTTGCCCGCCAGTTGACGAGCGACTTCGAGAGTAGTTGTGCCTCCATCCATCAGCACAGCCTCTCCGGGAGCAATCAGATCAGCCACAGCTTGAGCAACCAGCCTTTTTTGCCTGGACGACATAAAAGACCGATCTTCAAAAGTGGCTAATGACTCTCCCACGTAAGCAGCGCCACCACGAGTGCGACGAATCTGACCGATTCCGTCAAGATACTCCAAATCCCTCCGAACCGTAGATTCCGAGGCACCGACAGAATCCATCAAATCCACAAGGGAGACAAACCCCTTGTTTTCGACAATCTTTAGGATGCTTTCCCGTCTTTCGTCAAGTAACATTGACATGCAAACTCCTCCTGAGACGATCTATTTCCCTAAAGAATATGCCTCTCGTAGCGCTTTCTTTCAATCAATATCTTCAAAATACACTCAATATATTTCACTTTCAATCAAAAACTGTCAGTTGTTTTGATATTTCCCAGAGACTTCATCTTTCCTAAAGCAAATATTCATCTGAGAGCGGAATTCGCTAAAGTCCCGCCTGCTTACCTGGTTTGACGGAAGTCTATGTCCCAAACTTACATCAGAACCGGGACTTGAGTCGCTTTTTGGAGACATTTCAGGGCCTGAATTCTCTGTTTCTTCACCCTGGATACCGGTCACTGCCAGTGGGACGGGTTCTGTCAGTTCTAGCGGTTCCCCGGTTTCAACGATTCTGATCTGCACATTTGCTGTCTGTTTCAGTGATTGGTGATCACTCAGCCCCCTGCTCACGTCGATCACCTCCCATGGAAGTCTGCGCGAGGATCGCGTGGAAACAGGATTCAGGGAGGACCGGAGTGAAAGTCAAATCTTCGATAGCCGTTTCACTGCTCACGTGCACGCTCTGCGGTTGTGCTGCAGGTCCCGCGTCCTACCTGGCCCGGAAGTCAGAAACTCCCGCAGCTGAAAAACAGGAAGTGTCGTACACACTTTCCCTGGAAGAAGAGACCGCGCCTACCCCAGAGACGCAGCAGGCTGCTGAGACAAAACTGGTGGCCCATGAAGAACCGGTGGAACTGCCGCTCTCTGAGATCGCTGCCCCCCTGCCCTCCGAACCCGATCACACGACAGCGTTGCCCGCGAATTCCTGTTCTCTCGCGGAACTCGAAGCACTGGCCCAGGCACACAACCCGACCCTGATTCAAGCCCAGGCTCAGGTGGATGCTGCCCGGGGTGCCGCTTATCAGGCCGGCCTCAAGCCGAATCCGGTGATGGGTTATAAAGCGGACCAGATTGGCATTGAAGGTACGGCGGGTGAACTGCAGGGTGCGTTTGTCTCACAGGAGATCGTCACCGGCGGCAAGCTGAAGCTGAGTCGCGCCAAGTGGACGCAGCAGATGTGTATCGCAGAAACGAACCTGCAGGCACAATGCACGCGGGTGCTTAACGATGTGCAGATTCATTACTATCGGACTCTCGCAGCCCAGCAGTTACTGGCGGTTCAGAAGCAGCTGCTGGCGAATGCGGAAGATAACCTGCAGACCCACAAAGAGATGTTCAACCTGGGACAGACCAATCAGTCGGGACTGTTGCAGGCGGAAGTGGATCTGCAAAAGGTGCGACTCACTCTGCAGACCGCTGAGAACGATCTGGAGCAGGAATGGCGTGAACTGGTAGCAATGGTGGGCGTGCCCGAACTCGCATGCACAACCTTGATAGGTTCGCTGGAACCGCAGAGCGAACTGCTGGACTGGAATACGGTGCTCAATCAACTGCTGGAAAGCAGCCCGGAGATTGTAGCTGCCTGGGAACGGGTGCAGCATGATGAGATCACCGTAGAACGGGAAAAGGTGCAGCCGATTCCGAATGTCCTGTTGAATGTGGACTTTGGTCACAACTATGAAACGGACAACTCGGTGGCGGGCGTGTCGGTCGGGCTGCCGATTCCGATCTTTGACCGGAACCAGGGGACGGTGGACCAGGCGTTGGCCGACCTGAATCAGTCGCGGGCCAATGTGAAACGGTTAGAACTCTCGCTGATGAGCCGACTTTCGCACACTTATCGCGATTACCGGACCTCCCGCCAGCATGTGGAAGCTTACCGGGATCGCATGCTGCCTAAGGCGAAACAGGCTTACGAAATTACGCACGACAGTTATTACAAACGCCGGGCTCCGTGGCTGGATGTGCTGATGGCGCAAAAGATGTATTTGAACCTGCAGCAGGATTACATCCAGAGTCAGCTGCAGAACCAGGAAACCGAAGTGGCGATTCGCGGAATGTTGCTGACGGGCGGACTGAATATTCCGCCGGCCCCCATGGGTGGCGGACACATCGACGCGGTGCCCAAGCCCCGCTAAAGCGAACGGAATCATCAGTTAAAGTGAATCAAAACCAGGCGAGCCGGCCTGATGAAAGAGGAATGATGACAACTCCCCACGATCGCAGAAATTTTCTGGCACAAGGTGCGGCAGCGACCGCAGGTCTGTTCGCAACCCGTTCGGTACTGAGCCAGCAGAACGACTCATTCTCGACGACCGAACAGCAGAATGCAGATCAGAATAACGATGGGTACCCCCGCCTGCATCCGGGGCTGGGTGGTCCGATCGGCAGTGCGACTGACCGAGGCAAGCTGGTGCCGGGACTGGGGAAGACCGGCGCACCTCCCGTGGGAATTACCGCACCGGACCTGAAGACCACCAGCGGTAAAGTCATCGACGGGGTTCGCGAGTTTCATCTGCACGCGATGCCCGTCCGTCGCGAAGTCCTGCCGGGGATCTGGATGGATGCCTACGGTTACAACGGGGAGTTCCCCGGACCCGCTCTGGAAATGTACCAGGGAGAGCGGGTACGGATTGTATTCAAAAACGATCTCCCCGAAGCGACGACGCTGCATTCGCACGGGCTGGAACTGCCAATCTACATGGACGGGATCCCTGCTGTCACACAACCCCTGGTCAAACCCGGGCAGACGTTCGTCTATGAGTACGACGTGCACCAGGAAGGGAGTTATTTTCTGCATCCGCACGTTGCGATGCAGGAGGCGATCGGGATGGTGGTCCCCTTTATCATTCATCCCAAAGTGGCATACGAACCGGTTGTGGATCGGGATTTCGTTTTGATGACACAGCAGTTCTCCATGATGCCGAACGCCAGCATTCCCAACACGACTTCGATGGACTGGAACTTCCTGACCATCAATGGCCGTTGCGGTCCTTATACGACGCCACTGGTCTGTAAACTGGGTGAGCGGATACGAATCCGTTTCCTGAATTTCAGTACGCTGCACCAGCATCCGATGCACCTGCACGGACACACGTTCTGGGTGACGGGAACCGAGGGAGGCCGCATTCCGGAGTCGGCATGGATTCCGGGTAACACCGTGATTGTCGGCGTGGCCCAGGCGCGGGATGTCGAATTCATCGCTAACAACCCTGGGGACTGGGTGCTGCACTGTCACATGTTCCATCACATGATGAACCACATGGTGACCCAGGTCGGACCGATTGTGCGCGAGAAGTGGAACGACGCGGAGGAAATTGTTCCCGGCTTTCCGCAGATGATGTCCAGTGCGAAACTGACGAAGCAAGACATTCACAAACTGACCAGCCGACGTGAGACGCAGGGGATGCGTGAGGGCTGGTACCATGGCGTGCACGGTCTGTTTACCGTTATGCGGGTGCTGCCCCCGGATCTGTATGACAAGGTCATGCACACCAATGAGCCCATTCCACCCTTCTCGAGTACACCCAAAGGTCCGCCGCCGGGGAGTCAGTCGCTTTAATCTGCGATGACGGTACGACGCTCGACGACTTTGATTTTACCGGCAGCGTAGAGGCGGAGCACTTCAGGATAGAGCTCGCATTCGGCTTCAAAGACCCGGGCGGCGACATCATCGGGCGAGTCAGTCCCTTTCACGGGGACTGCGGACTGGGCGATAATGGGACCATGGTCGTATTCGTTGTCGGCAAAATGCACCGTACAACCGCTGACCTTTACGCCGCGTGAAACGACGGCTTCATGTACTTTATGGCCGTAATAGCCGTGCCCGCAGAACGAGGGAATCAGCGCGGGATGGATATTCATCACGCGGTACAGAAAATCCTCGGGGATGTGAATCAGCGAGAGGAAACCGGCGAGCGTCACCAGGTCGACTTCGCAGGCGCGACACTGTTCAAAGATCGCGTGACTGAAGTCTTCGATGTTCTCGAAATCACGGCGGGCGATGACTTCGCAGTTGAGGCCGGCGGCTTCCGCCTTGGCAATCCCGCCACAACCGGGGCGACTGGCAATCACCAGGGGAACCTCAATATCGAGCTGGCCGGCGGCTTTCTGTGCGAGGAAGTTGGTCAGGGTGGTGCCGCCACCGGAAATCAGGACGGCCAGTTTCAGGGGACGGTTCAGAACAGTTGAAGTCATCAATTCCGTTTTCGTGCTGTTGAATTATTGTGGGTGTATGGTTTCAGGACCGTGGTGAATCGGGGGGCGACGAGTCTGATTTTGAATCGCGCGCGGATCCGGTTTCGTTTGCAGGTGGTTTGATCTGGGGTGATGTTTCGGAGGAGAGTTGATCGAAGTTGATTTCCCCCTGGCTGGTTTGCAGTCGTTTCTCGCGGAATTCTTTGTCCCGCTGATTATTCCGCCACATCATAATCCCGACGCCTGCGATCAGCAGGATGAACGTGGTTCCCAGAATCACGACGAAGAGTTGCCCTCCGGTTTCATCGGTTTTGGGGGGCGTCCATTCGAGTCGTTGTGCGAGAATCAGCGGTGCGATGCGCGAGGTATCCTGGGCTGAGTAGAGGTACATTTTGAAAACGTAACCGGTGACGGTGACATGATCGATCACATCGGTCCCTTCCGGGAGTCCGTTTTTCAGCGCCGGGGGGACTTCGGTGCAGATGACCACGACGGGATTCTGCTGCGAATCATCGGTAAACATCCAGGCTTCGTAGAGTGTTTTAATACCGAACTTGTTGTCCTCGGAGGCGGGATAATGGACCAGTTTGCGAACCCGCCCGGTGAGTGTGACCAGCCTCCCTTTCCAGCGGTTCATATTTTTGAAGATATCAGGGAAAAGGGGGAGCTTGAGTTCGGGGTGTTCACGAAAGGTTTTCAGTTCGGAGCGGCGGTTCTGCAGATTAAATTCCGCGGCCTGCTTCTGATCCTGCAGGCTGGTTTCCCGGAGGTGATTGAGGACGTAGTAGTACAGCGTCTGTTCGTCATCCAGAACGCCGCCCAGGGCTTTGTCTTCCACCTCGTTGAACAGGGAAGGCTGCAATTGCTCCGGAAACGGTTTGAAGGGATCTTCGCCGGTTTTTTCATCCGCCAGGAGTGTCAGCGGGGCCAGCAGACTGACCAGTCCGACGAGCATCCGGATTCGGCGAGAAGACAGCATATTTCGCTCCCAGGGTTTCACTTCAATAAGTTCTTTAATATAACAGTATTATGGCAATTGCCTGTGAGCCCTATTTTGTCGACCCACGGACAATTTGTCGAGCTTAAATTATTTCACAGCCGAGTGGTAATGCGTGGCGTAATCCCTTATTTGATAAGAGTTTTTGGCCTTTTACGCCTCAGAGAGAGCATTGACACAAAACAGAGTATCTCTATAATTCCCTAGAATTTGACTGAGCGCAACTGGGGTTTTCTGCTGTGATTCTTGAGGGTCAATCCGATCCTTGAGTGTACCAGTGATGTCATTGCAGGGTAAAGTCTTATCAGACCTGGAGTGACCCGAGATTGCCTGAAACCTTCCACAAGATGGTGGAAGGACACACCTGGCGTCGACACCCTGTTAATTCAGGATCAAGGGACCTAAGGTCATACTGATATTATCTGCTTTTTTTAAAGTACCAACCGAATCCAAATAGTAACGGAGACAACCAGTAATGGCGGAAAACGTATTGGAATTTACTGATGCCAACTTCCAGTCTGAAGTGTTGGAAGCATCTGAACCTGTATTAGTCGACTTCTGGGCGCCCTGGTGTGGTCCCTGCAAAATGATGATGCCAACCATCGAAGAAATTGCCAGCGACTACTCTGGCCGTGTGCGTGTTGGAAAGCTGAATACCGATGAAAACCCCGGTATTGCTTCCGCAAGCAGCATCAGCGCCATCCCGACCGTAAAACTTTATAAAGGTGGTCAAGTGGTTGAAACGTTTGTGGGTGTGACTCCCAAAGAACGTTTCGCAGCATCACTGGACAGCCAGCTGTAACCACAGTGTGTTGAGTGGTTATTGAACTCATGTGGGCAGAGAGGAGGAGCTGATCCTGCCTTTCTGCCCTTTTTGTCGTTGAACCGACGAGCGTTCCTGATCGAACTGAATGCGTAGTGGAAAGGGATTTCACAGCAGCAGTCTCACACGGGAGCAACCGTCAGACGCTTCTCAGGGAAAGGAATCCCGGTATGAGCGAAGAAACCAGCCCGGATCAGAAATCTCAGACTTCCCCGCCCTTTGCGGGTTTCAAGCATCCTGCGCCGGAGCCTGATGAATCCCATCCCCTGCCCGGCCCTGACGGAATCCAGCGTCGCCTGGACGTTCCGCATCGCGATACCGAACTCACCTCGGAAGCTGACTCCAGTTTCAGTGCAGAGAAACAAGCTGCGCTGGAAGCAAGCCTCTCCCATGCTGCGGGTGCGGGCGAGACACAGAGCCAGGGTGCCAGTGAATCGGGAACCTCACTGACCGGCGCAGAGCTGCTGACCCAGGCGGGTGAAATTGCGAACTACCTGAAAACCCAGTTCGCCGAAATCAGTCGACGGGAACAGACGCTGAACAGTCAGCTGGGTGAAATCGATAACGAACGTCGTAAGATTCGCATGTGGGTTTCTCAAATCGAAGAGCAATACGACGAGCGGGAAGCCAGTATTCGGGACAAAGAAACCGAGCTGATCCGGAAAGCGGTCGAGTGCGAGAAGCTGGCGAAAACGGTTCAGCACGAACAGGAAAAAGTCTTCGAAGCCCAGGATCGAATCGAACAGGAGCGCAGCGAAATGCGTGACCTGATCCTGATGGAATTTGCAGAACAGCGTGAATCCCTGGAACGCCAGCGTCTGGATCTGATCAACGAACGGAAACGCATTCGCGAAGAAGTCCTGGAAACCCTGACTGAACAAAGGCGCGAGCTGGAACACGATCAGGACGAATGGCGGGGCGTGCGGCAGACCGAGTTGAATCATCTGAAGCGGGAACGCGAGCTGCACGAGGAAACAATTCGCAAGGTCGAAGCGGAACTCGAATCCCGCCGGGAAAAATTCGAACTGGAACTGAAAACCCGCCAGGCGGACTGGGAATCGAAACGCCACGCCGAGGAAGAGGCGCTGGCCACACGCGAACGGGACTTCGTCATCCGTTCGGAAGAGATCGAACACCAGCTGTCAATTCAGCGCGAGGACCTGGAGCGCGAGTATGGTTCCCGGGAAGATCAGTTTGACCAGAAACGGACGCTGATCGAGAACCGGATCAAGTTCCAGGAGAACCACCTGCTGCGACTGCGGACCCAGGTCGAAAAAGAACAGCATGAATTCCAGCGTCAGCAACAGATCCAGCAGCAGCAACACGAGCAGAACGAACGCATTCACCTGCTGCGGATGAAACAGCTGGACCGCTTCCGCGATTTACTGCAGCAGCGCGAGCAGTCGCTGAGTAAGGAACGGGCGCTGCATACCGAACTACGACGCTCCGTCGAACGGTATGAGACGAACCAGAAACAGCGGATGACTGACGAGTACGAAGCCTGGCACAAGGAACGCGAGTCGCAAAAGGCGGAACTCCGCCGTCAGCACGACATGCTGGCTCTGCATGCAGAGAACCTCGAACGTCGACGCGAGCGGCTGGACACCCTGCGGGCGGAAGTCGAAGAGACACATCGCGGTACGCTCGAAATGCGGCTGGCACTGGAAGAGGGCTGGGCTCAGCTGACCCAGGCGGAAGGTGAGGAAGCAGCTCGCCTGCGACTGGATAAGGCCCGCGATGCACTGGCTTCACATTACCGGCAGTTACGCGAATCGCTGTCGGTGGAGCGGCAGGAACTGGATCATTCTCAGGAACTGTTTCATCGACACCGAGACGAATTCCGCCAGGAACGGCAGGCCTTGTCCGAATGGATTGCAGAGCGGGATGAGCAGTTACGTCTGCGGAGCGAGCAACTGCGGTTTGAAGCAGAACAGCTGGCAACACGCGATGCGGCCTGGGGTCAGAAACGGGAACTATGGTTGCAGGAGAAAGTTCAGGCGGAACAGATTATTCGTGACCTGCTGCAACAGTTGACCGACCTGACCGGCATTGAAGGCACGTTGAAAGCAACGGCCCTGCAGGCAGCAGCGGAAGAAGAAGCGACGCTCGATACAGATGAGGAAACGGAAGCATCTGCGGAAGCGTTTGATGCGGAGACGAAGCTGGATCTGCGCGACGAGGGTTAGCGGTTGTCATTTGAGCACAGTTGTTCGAACCAACTGTGGCACGCGGCGGGTTGGTGTGCTGGTTCCGGATCGAGCGATTACTCTGGGACCTCTTGTTGCCTGTGGCAGTCCCGGATTGCATCCGGGACCACCCGGTCTTATAGAAAATGTAATTTTGCGAGAGCGTTCGGAATCTTGCTCTGTCAGTTTCCTGCTCGCTGCGCTCGGCCCGAATTGTATTCGGGCTTACCCATTATTCTGGGTTGGTCGGGCCAACTGTGGCAGCTGGTATCAGAAAATGACCGGGGATTAACGCAGGTCTTTCCAGGCGTCCCAGCAAAGGAAGAGCACCAGGCCGGCGGAGACCAGGAACATGATGTCCATCATCATGCTGCCGCGAAAGGGAACGCCAATCGCGATATCAGCCAGTGCGAGGGCCGCCACGATTCCTGAAGCGGCCATCGAGCCCATGATCATTTTTTTGGGTGCATCTGACATTAAGATCCTCGTCTCTCTCTACCTCTGTCAAAGCTGTCTGCTTAAAGGATGTCTTGTACTCGTCTTGAAATGACCTTCGATGAGCACTCTCGTTCCAAGTATACCTTATCCTCTGGTGGAATTTCCAGTCGATTCTGAGAACTGATTCCTCGCGTTGTTGATCCCTGCCCCGCTGCGATCTGCGAGACCTGAAAAACCGTTATAACAGTGCCAGCCGACACCTGCCGTGGGCTTCAGGATCCGAGCGAGCAGAGCTCGATGATGTGTCCGTCCGGGTCGTTGACGAAGGTCTGGGTGGCTCCATCGGGACGGGGTTTCGGGGGCGAAACAATGGGAATTCCCTGCTGGAGCGCCTGTGCGTAGGCCTGATTCGCATCCTGCACCTGAAAGGCGAAATGGTGTGTGCGGGTGTTCGGTTCGACATCGGCCTGGCCGGCTGCGCCGGACTGATCGTGTTCCAGGATGAGGTGAATCTGCTGTCCGCCGATCTGGTACCAGTGCCCTTCGAAAGAAAACGCAGGTCGAGGCACCTGATCCATGCCCAGAAAATCGACGTAAAACTTACGCGCGGCTTCCAGATCTTTGACCACAAGAGTGATGTGATCGAAGGCTTGAACCTGCACACATTCTGTGGGGGCAACATCAGACATGAATTCGCCTTTCTTGTTTCAGGTTGCTGATCAGGAAACGGAGGAGGCCAGGATCGGTTCCCCGATGCTCCAGGAAGCGCCGTCGCGGACAATGTGCCGATAGAGGGTATCGCGTTCGACGGGGATGCGGCCTGCTTCCTTGATCAGGCGATGCAGCATTTCGACTGTCAGCCCTTCCGGCGTTTTGGCTCCGGCGTCGTGATAGATCAGTTCGTGAACCACGGTTCCGTCCAGGTCGTCGGCACCAAAGCTGAGGGCGGTCTGCGCGGTCTTTTCGCCGAGCATGATCCAGTAGGCTTTAATGTGATCGAAGTTGTCGAGCATGATCCGCGAGAGTGCGATCATCTTGAGGTCGGTGAGTCCGGAGGCTTTGGGAATTTCTGACATCCCGGTGTTTTCCGGATGGAAGGCCAGCGGGATAAACGTCTGGAATCCGCCGGTCTCATCCTGCAGTTCCCGCAGGCGACAGAGATGGTCGACGCGGTGCTTGGCCTCTTCGTAGTGGCCGTAGAGAATGGTGGCGTTACTCCGCAGTCCCAGGTTGTGAGCTTCTCGGTGGATGTCGAGCCAACTCTGGGCGTCGGCCTTATGTTCGCAGATTTTTTCGCGGACTTCGGGATGGAAGATTTCAGCGCCGCCGCCAGGCATGCTGCCCAGTCCGGCTTCCATCATCTGTTCGAGGACCCAGCGGGTCGGCTTTTTAGTCATGAAGCTGAACCAGTTGATTTCCACCGGCGTCCAGGCTTTGATGTGCAGCTCGGGATACTCGTCGTGAATGGTGCTAACGACGTCGAGGTACCAGTCGAATTTTTTCTGGTGATGCAGACCGCCGACGACGTGGATTTCGGTGGCGCCGCTGGCGCGGGCTTCCTGAACGCGTTCGCGAATCATGTCTTCGGTAAAGGTGTAGCCACGTTCGGATTTGAGATCGGCCCGGAAGGCGCAGAACTTACAGCGATAAACACAGACGTTCGTCGGGTTCAGGTGGATATTCGTGTTGTAAAACGCGAAGTTCCCGTTCTTGCGTTCACGGACCTGATTGGCCAGGCCGCCCAGCGTCAGGATATCGACTTTCTCGTCCAGAAAAACACCTTCGTCGAAGGTGATCCGCTCGCCGGTTTCGACTTTGCGGGTGATGGTTGCGAGCTGTTCCTGTTCGTTTTGATTCAGATTCATCAGACTGTCTGTTGATTCGTTTCGCGTATCAGAAAAATGGTGTTTAATCAGACCTGCCGACCGCGCAGCAGGACTTCTTCATTATGACGTTTCAGGCTGGCTTATGCGAGCCAGACATCGATCAATCCCACAAAGAACAAACCAATACTGATCACGGCGTTCACGTGGAAAAAAGCCAGATTCACGCGTCCCAGGTCATCCGGATTGACCAGCAGGTGTTCATAGATCAGCAGTCCCGCGACCGCGAGGACGGCGATCAGAAAGGGGATGCCCAGGGCAGCGACATACCAGAGGCTGAACAGGCAGACGATGGTCATGAAGTGGCTGAACATCGCGAAACGCAGGGCTTTTTTGATGCCCCAGCGGGAGGGGATACTGGAAAGCCGCTTGTCCTGATCAAAATGGACATCCTGACACGCATAGATAATATCGAAACCGCCGACCCAGAAGAAGACGACCGCTCCCAGCAGAATGGGTTCCAGCGAGAGCGACCCGCGGATGGCGATCCAGGCAGCCAGGGGTGAGAGCATAAGGGCTGTCGAGAGCCAGTAATGGCACCAGATAGTGAAGCGTTTGGCGTAGGAATAGCCGAGTAGAAACAAGAGTACCGGCACCGCGAGGTAGAGGGGCCAGCGATTGGGTAAAAACAGGAGTGTCGAAGCGATAAAGGCCAGTGAAGTCAGCAGGGTGAAGATGGTTACCGCGCGGACACTGATTAGCCCTGCCGGGATGTGTCGCCCTGCGGTTCGCGGATTTTCTGCGTCGATGTCGCGGTCGATGAGTCGATTGAAGGCCATGGCTGCCGATCGGGCAAACAGCATACAGAGCAGAATCCCCACCAGTTCCTGCCAGCGAACGGTCTGACCGCGCCAGGCCAGTACGGCGGAGAGCAGCGCGAACGGGAGGGCAAAGATAGTATGGCTGAAGCGAATCAGTTCGAGTAACAGGCGCAGTCGGGCCAGCATTGAATTCATCTCATCAGAGGAGGATTGAGCGGTCGGGGTTGATCACGGCATACGATCGCTGGCTTCATCTTAGCTGATGTGCTGCGGGCACCCAAGTCAGGGAGACGCGAAACTCAGGCGCAGAGGCAGGAATCGGAGGTTTCCGAGCTTACCGGCTGGGAAAAGTGTTCAGGGAAGCGACATAATTCACGAAGCGATCTTCGACGCCGGGAATGTCGCGAGGCAGCCGGGCACTGAGGACCTCGGGGGATTCGTTGGTCTTCAGCTCCGAGAGATATGCGAGCAGTGCATCCCGGGCTTCGGGCGTGCTGTTCAACATGAAATGTGTCCAGGCCCAGGCTTCCTGGTAATCGACGCGTTGCATCTGCGAGACCTTCTCGAGCTGTTCCAGGCGTTTCATATCCGGCTTCCAGCCGTTATTAAGGGCGGCGGTGAGTCGGGACGCGTGATCGCGATTGATCTGTCCGGGGGTATTGCCGGCGACTTCGAAGTATTCCGCGAGACCTTCGTCGAGCCAGAGCGGAACGGTCTTCAGGCTGGCATGCAGGAGTCCGTGTGTAAATTCGTGGCGGAGATCTTCCTGGATGCGGTCACCCCAGAAGGTGTAGACGGCGAGCTCTTTGGGAGTGCCCACAAAGTAAGCGCGACGCGGAGGCAGCCCCGGGTAGGTCAGATCGAGATAGTTGCGATACTCTTCCTGATTGGAAAAGAGGTAAACGGTGACCTGCTCGCTGTTCAAGGGAATATTCAGGGTGGCGGCGACATCTTCCCGCAGCTGAATCAGATCCTGAAACAGGGGATGTTCCTGCCCCAGTTTGAAATCGCTGAGCACGATCAGCTGTTCGGCACTGACGCTGTGTCGTGCGGGCAGATGGACGGCCTGATTTTTCGCGGCGGTCCGGCAGCCTTGAGCTGAGAACAGACAAAGTGTCAGACAGACATTCAGAGCGAGGGCTTTGAATGCGGGCCATGACTTCCGGTGGGGAGTCTGATCCGGGCTGACGGGTAATTCGGTTTTCACGGTGAGCAGTCGGGTCTCAGTAAGCGGGGATAGTATCTGTCAGTAAGTCGCAGTTATAAACGTTTCTGGGAGGATTCCGGATTGGCGGCAGAGCGCTGCTTATCCGTACCGGGAAACAGACCGTCGAAGAATCCATTCGATGCGGACTGAATAATGAGGTTCCCTTTTCCATTATCAATCAGTGACTGGGCCAGCCGGGGATGGTCTTTCCAGGTGGTCGCCTGCCATTTTCTGATGTCTGCGTAAGTATCGTGAAGACCGGCCTGTGATTTGGGGACCAGGTGCCAGCCTTCCTTTGACTGTACGATGTGATATTCAAATGCGGCATACATGCCACCCGCTCCGATCATCATGAAAATCAAAGCGGCTACGATTCGGCGCATCTCACTCACTTCCTTGTGTGTTAAATCCAGGTTCGCCTGCTGATCAGGGGCGGGATCATCTCAGAAACCGGCAAATGCGGCAAGAGTGAACCTGAGGATTCAGCAGCAATGACGATACATAAGGCCACCTTAAGTGGCGGGAGTACCGAAAATGTCCCCCGGATGGATTTTCCGACCGCAGAGAAATTCCTTAACCTGCATGGCTCGCTTACCTTGCGGCTGAATCTGGTTGAGCTGCAGCAGCCCCGATCCTGTACTGACGACAACGCGTCTGGTATCGGCGAAGACGACCGTTCCGGGAGCGGCCGCCTGTGGATCGACTTGCGGTTCCAAGGCTTCCAACTCTTCGGGAGTGAGTGGGTCGACATCCAGGATCTGCAGACGCAGGGGATCC
Source organism: Gimesia chilikensis (assembly GCF_007744075.1). Lineage (NCBI taxonomy): Bacteria > Pseudomonadati > Planctomycetota > Planctomycetia > Planctomycetales > Planctomycetaceae > Gimesia > Gimesia chilikensis. The sequence continues at coordinate 7,172,902 of NZ_CP036266.1, forward strand.
TGTCCCGGATGCTGCAGAAAGGAGAACGGGCTGGGCCAAGGTTGCATGGCGCGGACGTGCCAGGAAATCTGTTCGGCGGTCTGGTTCCAGTCAATCGCGCCGACCTGCTTGTCCAGTGTGGGCGCGAAGGTGGCTTCCTCATGGTTTTGTGGCGTTTCGACGAGTGTGCCGGCTTCGATGTCGGACAGTAACTGCATGGCCAGCGGTGCGGCGAGGTCGGCAAGTCGATCCTGCAGTTGTCCCGTTGTTTCCTTGGGACCAATTTCGGTTTCGACCATGCCGGCGATCGGGCCGGAGTCGAGGGCGCGTTCGATCCGGAAGACCGAGACGCCGCTTTGGGTCTCGCCATTCTGGATCGCATAAAGAATCGGGGCGGCGCCGCGATATTTTGGCAGCAGGGACGCGTGCAGATTAAAGGCACCGCAGCGGGGCATATCGAGCAGTTTCTGGGAGAGGATCTGTCCGTACGCGGCGACGAGGTACACGTCGGCCTGTAGCTGGTCGAGTTCTTCGAGTGCTTCCGCGGTATTGATTTTCGGCGGCTGAAAGACGGGGATCTCGTGTTCCAGGGCGAGCTCTTTCATCGGGTTTTTGTGGCGGTGATGTCCACGACCGGTCCGATCGGGCTGTGTATACAGGGCCAGAACCTCATGCTCGGAATCAATGAGCGCCTGAAACGCGGGAATCGCGAAGGTGCCGGTCCCCATCATGACTACTTTTAAAGGCACGGGAAATCTCCTACTGATGAGTCAGCCTCAGTCTGTACTCGCCCTGCTGCGCCGACTGGCATCAAAGACAGGGAAAACGCAGTTGCCGAACGAAAACAGTATCTCGCTGCGGATGACGGGCTGTGTTAATCCAGTTCCAGTTCGAGCTGGGCCAGTTGTTTGCGAAGTTCTTCATCCGAAGCAATTTCGCCTCGATCCTGCTGATGACGAAACTGGGCTTCGAAGTCAGCGATCTGGGCTTCCAGTTCTGCTTTTTTGGCTTCGACCATGCGATCCGTAAACATGACACCCTCGATGTGATCGTATTCATGTTGTACGGCGCGGGCGGCCAGATCGTCGAGGGTGATCTCAAACAGCTGTCCGTTGAGATCGTAAGCTTCCACGGTAATTTCTTCGGAACGTTTGACGTCGCCGTAAAGCTGGGGGAGACTCAGGCAGCCTTCTTCCCCTTCGGCCGTCCCTTTGCGTTTGGTAATTTCCGGGTTGATGAAGACAAACTCTTCCTCTTTTTCGCCGGGATCGGAAGTCAGGTTGATCACAAACAGTCGATACGGAAGTGCGACCTGGTTGGCTGCCAGTCCGATGCCCCGTGCCTGATACATGAGCTCGAACATCGTTTTGACGATATCGCGCAGTTCAGGCGTGATGCTTTTAATGGGTTTAGATTTCCAGCGGAGGGCAGGATGGGGATAATTGACGATTTGCAACGCAGCCATAATTAGATGTACCCGGCGGGGTATGATACACAGTTCAGAAATCAGTCGATGACGGTACTCCAGTCTCTGCGAAGAGCGCGCAGGGAGAGACGCCATATACATAACTAACTGTATAGCAAGGCCGTACGGGAGATACAATCCTTATCCCCGTGAACAATGGCATTGTTCGCGTTTTTTCCAGCGTCTGGTCAGCCGCGGCACAGGCCACGAACGTGTTGTCGTGCCTGTCGACCCGTCTCAGGCCGAGACGACCAGACGCCACTGCACAGCCGCTACCACATGCATCTTAATACATGGGCAGCGGGTCAAGTGGAGCAGAAGCGGTAGCTGGTACTGATCCCTGGATGACAGGAGCAGCTGCAGTGGACTGATAAGTATCGTAGGTGTTGTAGGCTCCCTGAGGTGCGTAAGTCGGAGCACCGACACCACAGTTCCCGGTTGAGCATCCACCGCCACCAAAGGGCATGACTGGTGCCATGGAAGGACCATAGTTACAGCTGCCGCAGCTGCCGTAACGTCCACACTGGCAACCTGTTGTCAGAGCGATCAATGCGATACCGAGCATTGTAATTCCGAAACGTTTCATGAGTTCAATCCTTTTCTTCAACAATGGAGCGACTGAAAAATTCAATCGCTGATAATCATTCTTTGATGTGGAATAGTTCTTACGCTTAAGAGGCAGCCGATGCCGCCGATCGATTCCAGCCCAGAGGGAGTATGCTCGACTTCGAGCCGGCCCAATGCGCTGTAAAACCACCGGGATGACGTTCCTGATTCATCGCCAGTGCGAGTAGTTCGTCTCTGATTTCATTTACGCCCCGCGAAAGTGCCACGGTTGCGGAGTGCCGACCTTTCCAGATCTGCAGACCGGGGTGAAAGCCTTCAAACTGACCGGAGATAATGGTTTCCCAGGAGGCGTTCCGGCGGTTGATACTCACGGAGAGTTCGCGACGCAGGTTCCACCAGCGGAAAAACGTAGTCAGTGAAGTCACCCAGACCAGCGGCATCTGTTTGCGGTCCAGATTGATGTTTTCAAATAATGTCTTGAGCTGATTCCGCGATTCGATGGAGGTCAACGAGACCGGCAGTCCCTGACGGTAGCTGCTGACCAGTTCCACGCGAAGTTTACGGGCCGATTCCTCGTTCGCCCGGTTCAACCAGGCTGCTTCTGCATTCAGATGCAGGTGATCGAGAGTCACCGGCAGGGGGCTCATCACATTTGTGTATTCAAGGAAATCCCGTCCCAGATCGGATTCACCGTAGCAGATGACTCCCTGGAAGGGATAAGGATAATCGCTGAGTCGAATCCAGACACCGCCGGTCTGTTGTAGCCGGTCTTTGAGTCGGATGACAAATGCAGCATTGAATTGTTCGATTCCGTGTGACGATTTCTGATGCATTTCGTCCCGGGTGCGTGCCTGCGCCTGTTTACTGGTGAATTCCGCCAGGTCAATCAACGGAATCCGACAGTGAGAGAGCAACTGTCGATCTCGAACGTTGAAAGCTTTATGTGAACCCACCAGCAACAGATTCCAGCTGGATGACTGATAGCCTGAGAGTTGGGCCAGGTCATCATGCAGCTCTGTGACAGGCAGTCCCATTTCGCGCAAACCCTTCACGACAGGAGCAGCTACTCCTGACAGCAATATCGGGTAATCCGGCAGTTGACGCGAAACAGACATGATTAAACAGTCTTTATATGTAAGAACGAATATGGTGTCGCGCTGCGTTTCATTTTGAGAGTGAATGAAACACGACTTTGACAAAAACGAAGTGCAATCTGAAATCGATTGATGGGAATCAGTGTGGGAGGTGTGTGATCAACCTGTGAACCAGGCGCAGTGATCACGAATGTGAGGCGGGAAGATATTGCTTTTTGAAATTGAGGTCAATACGAAAGAAAGCGCTCAATCCAAAAACCTTTAATCTTTTTTCTGATTTTAGATCCTTTTAAAAAAATATTTTCGTTTTCTCATATAAGACCCACTGAATTCAGGTCATTTCAGAAGGGAAACAGACGGCTCTCTATAAGGAAATGATTCAGCAATGATTGATGCAAGTGGCTTTCTGCCCCGGGCTGATCAGGGGGGGAATTCGGTCGCAAAAATTCTCTCTCAAATTGGGGTTGGTGAAAATCGGGAGTGCCCTCTATAATCCGCCTCTCGCGAGTCAAATGGATTGACGGGCGAGACAGACTTTTGAGTTTCACCATCACCTTTATGATGGGTCCCTCTCAATGAGTTGAGAGAGATTTGAAATTGAAAAGCAGATACGATTTAGAGTTTACTGACAGAAATACAACAACGTCTAAGCATGGAGGCGCGGCGTGGAAACAGTTCTGGTTATTGGACTTGATACGGTTGCCGGAGCAAATATAGCAACCTGCTTATCCAGTCGATATCGGGTTGTCGGATTAACTTCAGCTACACCAGTTTCCCTGCAGGGATGCGAAACACACACTTACCAGGAAGATGATGTCGAAACGACACAGCACTGGATGTCCGTGGTTCGTCCCGACTGGGTTGTCTATTGTGGAGTCGCAGCGAATTCTTCCTGGTCGGTTGACCCTGCGAAGTTTTCCACCAAAGACCCCGTGCTGGCAGCACGTAACTGGGTCAGTGCCGCGGAACTGCATTCCGCCCGATTCACACATATCTCGTCAGACGCCGTCTTCACCGGCCCCTGGATGTTCCACGAAGAGGACTGCCAGGGCATGTGCGAAAGCCCCGAAGCCGAACTGGTCCGGGCCATCGAACGTGAAGTCAGTCTCTGCAACAATACATTGATTATCCGCACCAACGTATTCGGCTGGACTCCCGCCGCCTACGGTACGGGACAGGTTGAGCAGCTGGTACAGTCTCTGCAGGACGGAAGTTATTCCGACCTCGACTGCTATCGGCACGGCACTCCGCTGCTGGCCACCGACCTGGCCGCGATTATCGAACACGCTTACCAGGAACGTCTGACTGGTACTTTCCATGTGGCTGGTGGCGAACGCATCAGTCCGCTGGAATTCGTACAGCGTCTGGCCAAGCAATTCGAACTGACTGTTCCACTACTGCCCCGGGCTACCGTGATGAATGAACGGGCCACCGGTTTTGCCAACGGAGAAACTTCTCTACACACCCGCAAAATCCGTCGGGCTCTGAGCATTTCGATGCCGATGCTGGATGACGGCTTGCAGCGTCTGTTCGACCAGCAGACTAACGGTTACCTGAATCGTCTGAACAACGAGCCGGTGCGTTATTATGAGCAGGAAATTGCCGCGTAACGCGAAGCAGTTTAAAACCAAAGACAAAACCCCTGGTGGATCGACACCAGGGGTTTGTTTTTTTTGATACTGCAACAATCTGTTAAGCCAGGATTTTTGTCACGAGCTTCGCCGGGTTCACGCCGATCAGTTTCTGATCGAGTCCCTGGAAGCGGAAGGACAACTGATGCGGATCCAGGCCCAGCAGATGCAGGATCGTGGCGTGCAGATCGTGAACGGGAACTTCGTCTTCGATCACATTGAAGCCGAAATCATCTGAACGACCGATGGTCGTCCCCCCTTTGATTCCGCCGCCGGCGAGCCACATGGTAAAGGCGTTGGGATGATGATCGCGACCATCATTGCCCCCCTGCACCATCGGGGTCCGTCCGAATTCGCCGCCCCAGACAACGAGGGTGTCTTCGAGCAATCCCCGCTGTTTGAGGTCTTTGATGAGTGCTGCGGATGCCTGATCGGTGGCGGCACAGTTACTCTTGAGTCCGCCTACCAGTCCGCCATGCTGATCCCATGATTCGTGGAAGAGCTGCACGCAACGAACGCCCCGTTCCACCAGTCGACGGGCCAGCAGACAGTTATTAGCAAACGAGGTCTGCCCCGGTTCTGCACCATACAGTTCCAGCGTTGATTTGGTTTCCTGCGAAAGATCCATCACATCCGGTGCGCTGGCCTGCATGCGGTACGCCATTTCAAAGGAATTGATGCGGGTGGCAATCTCGGGATCACCCACCTGCTCCAGATGCCGCTGATTTAAGGCTTTGAGTGTATCGAGGGAATCTCGCTGGAGTTCAGTGGAAACCCCGGGAGGATTTTTGAGGTAGAGCACCGGTTCCTGTCCGCCCCGGAACATGACTCCCTGATGCGTAGTCGGCAGGAACCCGCTACCCCAGCAGGAACTGCCTCCACTGGGACCTTTGTTACCAGAACTGAAGACCACGAAGCCCGGCAGATTTTTTGACTCGCTGCCCAGCCCGTAAAGCGTCCAGGCGCCCAGGCTCGGCTTACCGAAGAGCTGGGAACCGGTGAGTGCCTGAATCTGCGCGGGGGCGTGATTGAAGGCATCGGTCTTCATACTTTTCACAATGGCGATGTCATCGACGACGTCTGCCAGATGGGGCAGGATCTCGGAGAGTTCCGCACCGCATTCTCCATGCTTTTTGAATTTGAACTTCGGTCCCAGGAACTTCGAGTTTGGATTGATAAATGCAGCTCGATAACCTTTGAGCAGTTCTTCAGGCGGCAGCTTGCCATCGAATTTACTCAACACCGGTTTATCGTCGAACAGTTCCAGATGACTGGGTCCGCCCCCCATGAACAGAAAGATGATGTTCTTCGCTTTGGGCGAATGGTGAGGCTCACGAGGTGCCAGCGGGTCCTGCGGTGCAGACGTGGAATTTGCCAGCAGGTCGCCGGATTCCTGGAGCAGTTGGGCAGTGGCGATTGCTCCAACTCCGACGCCGCATTGCTGTAAAAACCAGCGTCTGGCGATCGGATGTGCGGGATGTTGTATTTGATTCATGATGATAACCTGTTGGGGTCAGGAAGCGACGGAAACACCGGTCTCTTCCCTCTGTTATTCTTTGGTAATCGTTTCGTCCATGTTGAGCAGGATACGCGAAAGTGCGACCCAGGCGGCCAGTTCAGCGGTGGCAGGTTCCGGGCTGTTATTGGTGGTTGTGATCTGCTTGACCTCGTCCGGATGCGCTGCGAAATAGTCGCGTTGCTTCTGCAGGAAGCGGGTCAGCAGTTGAACTTCTGCCTGTGAAGGATGTCGGGAGACACAGCGGCGGAAAGCGGTTTCGATTCGCTCTGCATCGGAGGCGTCCTTAGCAGCCAGCGTGGTTTCTGCGAGCCCCGTGGCACATTCCATGAACAGTGTTTCATTGAGTGTGGTCAGTGCCTGGAGCGGTGTATTGGAACGGTTGCGTTTGACTGTCGCGATATCACCGTTCGGCGCATCAAAGGCCTGCAGCATGGGATAGGGGACAGAACGGAAACGGAAAGTATAAATGGCCCGACGGTAGCGGTCGTCTTCCTGATCGACGTGCCAGGTCTTGGGACCGTAGCTGGCCGGCTTTTCGAACAGGAAGGCCGGCGCGGGGGGATGGACAGAGGGGCCGCCAATTTCGGAATTGAGCAGACCGCTGGCCTTGAGGGCGATGTCGCGTACGATCTCCGCATCAACGCGATAGCGGGGACCGCGGGCCAGGAGTCGGTTGTAGGGATCCTGCTCCAGCAGTGCGGGAGTGACGCGGGACGACTGTTGATAAGTGTTCGAGGTAACAATCAGTGTATGCAGTTTTTTCAGATCCCAGCCTTCATCCATAAACCAGACGGACAGCCAGTCCAGCAGTTTGCGGTGCGTCGGCGCTGCGCCCTGGGAACCGAGGTCTTCGCTGGTGGTAACAATGCCCTGACCGAAGTACGCCTGCCAGACACGGTTGACGATGGCTCGCGCGGTCGTGGGGGACTGCCGGTCCACGAGCCAGCGGGCGAAGGTCAGTCGGTTGACTTCCGTCCCTTGTGGCAGTGAATTCAGAAAGTCGGGAACACCGGGGTCGACCACCTGTTTCTGTTTGAGGAAGTCGCCGCGTTCGAGCAGATGGGTTTCGCGCGGTGCTGGTCGTTCCTGATAGACGAGTTGAGTCGTCCCTTTAGGGTGCTGTTTCCAGAGGGCGGCGATCTGTTCGTTCTGCGCTTTCCACTCCGGGACGAGCGTCCGCCAGTAGCTGAAGATTTCCGCCTGCTGTTGCGGTGTGCGTTGATCTGCGGAGATCGTCAGCAGTTCACGAACGCGATCGGGAACTTGATCGGCGGTCGCGTTCTCATCTGTCGTATACGAGATGCGAAAGCGTCCCAGGTTCATGGTCTGATTATCATCGCTGTTCCAGCCGCCGTGCATCTGCACCAGGCTGATTTTCAGCTTCGTTCCCTCAGCATAGCCAAATGGTTTCTCAGCGTTAAAGACTGCTTCGTGAGGCAGATTCATCCGCCCCGATCCCCCATCGATGCCCCAGGCGGTTGAGTTGTCACCATCGATGGCATACTCCACCGGGCCGGTAAATCCGCGTTCTCCTTTTTTGTCTGCGTAGGGATTCTGAAGCTGTTGTCGCTCATTCGCGTAGTCCGCCGACGCTTTTACGAATTTGACGTTGGCTTTCTGTTTCGCATCCTGAGGATTTTCGACACTGAGCTTGATGTCGGTGAGAGCACACAAACCTTCGGTCGAGCGGCCGGGTCCGCCTGCGGGCAGGTTGGGATGATTCAAGAGTTCCAGCCGCAGGGCCTTGATCTGGGACGCATCGACGGTCGCTTCAAAATTCGAGGTGAAGCGGGATGGTGCATAGCCCTGTGCCAGCTGTGAATGATCGGGCTGTTCGAAGTAGCGCTGTGAGTTACTGTCGATGTTTGTGAGCTTCATAACGTGCCAACGAGGCTGGTTCTGCTTGACACTTTGTTCCCAGGCAGCCATCTCTGTGGCCCAGTCTGGCTTCTGTGCTTTCAGCTGTTCTTCAATCGCTTTAATCTTGTGAAACAGACTGGTGCGCTGTGTCTGTTCTTCATCCGTATAGCCGCGAATGCTGGCTTCGTAGGAGTTGTTGATGCAGGCAAAGATCTGGTAATAATTCTCCTGCGTCAGTGGATCGTATTTGTGCGTGTGACATTGTCCGCACTGCAGGGTCAGCCCCAGAATACTTTTGCCGATCGTATCCATGCGGTCGAACATGGCCGCCATGCGAAACTCTTCGGGATCGATACCCCCTTCTTCGTTGAGCATGGAGTTCCGCATGAAACCGGTGGCGACCTTTTGATCCTGTGTCGCCTGGGGGAGCAGGTCACCGGCGATCTGTTCGGTAATGAACTGATCGTAGGGTTTGTTTTCGTTGAAGGCATCAATCACCCAGTCGCGATAGAGCCAGACATTGCGCGGCGCATCTTTTTCATAACCGTTCGAGTCGGCATAGCGGGCGGCATCGAGCCAGAGACGCCCCCAGCGTTCGCCATAGTGGGGAGATGCGAGCAAACGGGTCACCTGTTTCTGCCAGGCTAGAGGGCTCGGATCGTTGACGAATTGATCAACCTCTTCAATGGTGGGAGGCAGGCCGATCAGATCGAGACTCAAACGACGCAGACGCGTGATGCGGTCTGCGGGTTCGGAAAACGTGAGGCGTCGCTGTTCAAGTTTTTCCAGGATGAATGCATCAATCGGATTCTGCACCAGCGACTGTTGTTTCACCTGGGGAACGGGCGGTTTTACGGGTGGCTGAAAGGCCCAGTGTGAAGCCCAGGGAGCACCGGCGGCGATCCATTGACGGATTTTTTCGATGTCTGCCTGGGAGAGTTTTTTACCCGAGTCGGCAGGAGGCATCCGCAGACTTTCATCCTCTGCGGTCATACGCTGATAGATCAGACTCTCTTCCGGTTTGCCGGGAACAATCAGCGCCTGCTCTCCCGCTTTGCCAAAGAGTCCTTCTTTGAGATCCATGCGGAAATCGGCTTCACGGTGTTCGTCATCCGGACCGTGACAGGCAAAACAGGCGTCGGATAACAGCGGACGAATATCGGAAGCGAAATCAAAATCCGCAGGCGCTGCCCCTGATTCTGCAAAGGCGGAATTTCCGAGCGAGACTGTCAGCATCAGGCAAGACAGTAGGAACAGTGAGCACGTTTGTTTGACCATAATCCTGCTTTCGGTCGTTCTTTCTGAGTCGAGAACCGATGCTGTGAGCAGTCAACCGGGTGGCGAAGTTTTTTTTAAGCAGGTAAGACCTGGTCACAACCACTGCCAACCGGAAATTTTTTGCTGCACGGGAAGGATTCTCGAGTCTCAACACAGACACGAGTGAATACCGGTCCGCCACTTTACCCAAAGTGGGGTAGCTCACGACTTCATCTAAAGCCATTTGAGCAGGTGACTTAGGCGCCAGGCAAGGTAGGAGTTTTCCCTGGCAGATCTTGTTTTTCATTATACGAAGTCAGCAGGGGAGAATTCAAGTTTTGCCTGAAAGAGCGGGTTAGAAACGGATCACTTTTTATGAAGATCCCCTTCAAAACCTGACCGTATATTTAACAAACCTTAACACTACGCCCATTTTGTCTCATTTTGCCACACATTATTCATCTCTACTTAACATGTCAGGGAGAAAGATCTTCACATTATCTCGATACTGTACTCCCAACTGAGATTTGCAGCCGGCACCGCAAATTTCTGCACACAAGTCCGAGTTGAATTCAACCAGAAGAGAAAAGAGTTCAAGGGGGGCAGATCATATTCGATCATCATCAATTGCCAGAGTGATGGGGGATGACCTGTTTCTTAAAAAAGTAAAAGTCAATCGTATTAGCCTTCATTTGTTCGCGTCACTGTCAAACTTTTTAAACTAACAGGAACTGTAATGAAAAAATCACGTGCTCGTAATCTGAAACGCTCAGGTTTTACCCTGATCGAACTTCTGGTGGTGATCTCGATCATCGCTCTGCTGGCTGCCCTGCTGATCCCAGCTGTTTTCGCAGCCCGCGAATCTGCCCGCTCTTCACAGTGTAAGAGCAACCTGCGTCAGTTTGGTCTTTCCATGCACGCCTTCGCATCAACCGACCCCAGCGGTCGCTACTGCACCGGTGCTTACGACTTCCGTCGTGACGGATGTCCTGACACCTGGGGCTGGGTCGCTGACATGGTCAACAGTGGTGCCGGTCTTCCTCAGAAGATGCTGTGCCCTTCATCGACTCTGCTCGGTTCAGAAAAACTGAACGACATGATCGGTGTGGCCAACACCAGTAACAAAGACTCTGCTCCACTGTCACGTCTGAGTGATGGTGTCTGTGCGACCTGGACTTCCGGTACAGAAGGTACTCCTGCCCGTCTGTTACAGGTTGCTAAACTTCTGGAAGATGGTTACGGAACGAACTACGCATCCAGCTGGTTCCTCGTACGCTCTGGAGCCAAGACTTCTGCAGGTGTAACATCATCCGGTCTGAAAGGTTTCGGCGGAAGTCTGGGTCCCTTGACCATTCGTCGGCTGGATTCTTCTCGCGTCGCTTCTTCAGCTGTCGCTTTCATGGGTTGTGGAGCTCCTGGTGACGTCGGCGAAGCTGTTCTGTCTCACTCCATTCCCGGATTCGTAGACGCTGGTGAGCGTCTGGCTGAATCGTTCAACGACGGTCCCGGCCGCTGGGATGCGACTGCAGGAACTGGTGGAGCCATCACCCTGATGCCCGCTGGTACCAATGTTGTCGGAGCGATTCCTGCTGAACTGCCCGACCCCAACCGTGCTGGTACTCCCGGCCCTGATACTTTCCTCTGGCTGCAGGATTCTCGTGACTGGTACGCATGGCACGGTCGTGGATCTAACAAGATCTGCAACATCCTGATGGCTGACGGTAGTGTGAAAGCAATGGTTGACCTGAACGGTGACGGCTTCCTGAACCCCGGTTTCGCCGGTTCTGCTTCAGGTGGTTCTGGATACACCGACGCGACTGTTGAACTGCGTCCTTCTGAGTGCTTCTCCGGTCCCTGGCTGGATGCTCAGCTGACTAAAGGTAACTTCGAATAAGCTTCGAAGCATCACCTGAATGAGAGATGTTACGAGTGGCCGGTCAATGACCGGTCACTCTTTTTTTATGCACCAGACAAGTGGTATTCGAATTTGCGGGCTGTTTCAGGCGATGATCTCTTTAATCACATGACCATGCACGTCGGTCAGGCGACGATCGATTCCGTTGTGTCGGAACGTGAGCTTTTCGTGATCAATGCCCAACAGGTGCAGGATTGTGGCGTGCACATCGTAGCACATCGTGGGGTTAGCGGGATCGGCAGGCTTGAAGGACCACTGATCGGACTCGCCATAAGTCGTGCCCCCTTTGATGCCACCTCCCGCTAGCCAGTTGGTGAAGACGAACGGATTGTGGTCGCGGCCTTTGCTCCCCTGGCTGCAGGGCATTCTGCCGAACTCGGTGGTCCAGAGAATAATTGTATCGTCGAGCATGCCTCTCTGTTTCAGATCCTGAATCAACGCTGCAGCTCCGATGGACATGCCCCGGCCTAATGGCCAGTGATCGCGTTTGATGTCTTCATGCGAATCCCAGTTGCGCCGGGGAAAGCCGTTGTCCGCCCCCGACCAGATCTGCACGAAGCGAACGCCCTGCTCCAGCAGTCTTCGGGCTACCAGACAGTTGCGACCGAAGTAGGCGATCTCGGCTGATTCGCTAATGCCTTCCTGCACTTCAAAGTCGACCGAGTCGAGACCGTACATGTTGAGTGTGCTCTTTGTCTCGCCGGACAGGTCGAGTACTTCCGGTGCCTGCAGCTGCATTTTCGCGGCCAGTTCGTAAGACTTGATGCGGGCATTCAGCCGCGAATCGCCGGCTCGTTGTTCTTCATGTTTCTGGTTGAGCTGTTTCAGTGCGGCGAGAACATCACGATCGCTCTGGCGGGTGATGAAATCATTATTGGACGGGAAGAGGTTGGCGATGGGCGTTTTGGAATTGGGGCGAATCATGGTTCCCTGGTTACTGGCGGGCAGGAAGCCGGCGGACCAGTTGGCGGCACCATTGGGTGCGAAGCCGCGCGGATCGGGGAGCACAACGAACGTCGGCAGATTGTCGGTCATGCTGCCCAGACCGTAGCTGATCCAGGCCCCCATGCCGGGAAAGCCGGGGAGAATAAATCCGGTAGCCTGCATGAAAGTCGCCGGGCCGTGGACGTTCGACTTGCTGACCATGTTGTGAATGAAGGCCATGTCGTCAACACAGGCGCCTAAGGGGGCGACACAATCGTTGAGCCACTTGCCCGATTCGCCATATTGTTTCCACTTCCAGGGAGCCTGCATCGTCTTGCCCGGCGAGGACTGAAACAGCTGCACCTTTTCTCCCGGGTCCCATTCGTTGCCATTATCCTTGATGAGTTCGGGTTTGTAATCGAACGTATCACACTGACTCGCGGCTCCCGACATGTAGAGCTGGACCACGCGTTTCGCGCGGGGCGGATGATGCAGAACGTGCGTTCCGGCAGGGGCAGCGCTCAGCAGCTGTTCCTGTTTGAGCAGCGACGCCAGGGCGATACTGCCCAGCCCCCCGCCTGCATGCAGCAGAAATTCACGACGATCCATGAGATGACTTTCCTGTGTGTTAATCGATAAAGATAAATTCGTTGCTGTTGAGGATCAGGCGACAGACATTGGCCAGCCCGTGCTGCTCCCCGACTTCGACGAGCAGCTTCACCTCGTCCGGCGTGGGGGCCCTGCCCAGTGCAGTTTCGAATGCGCGGGACACCTGCGTTTTCAGTTCGTGTTTATCGTCTTTGACCTGTTCTGCGAAGAACCCGGACATGCTGACCATGAACTGATCGTTGAGCAGGGCGAGTGCCTGCAGGGCGGTCAGTGTCTGGATGCGTTTGGGAGTGATCTGCGAAGGGTCGGCACAGTCGAGTGATTCCATAAAAGGATCGGGGACCGAACGGACGATGAAGCGGTAAATCGAACGACGGTGTGTCTCCGCTGTTTTGGGATCGTATTTCTGGTAGAGGTAATGCGGCGAGTGCTGTGGTTTTTCGAGGACGAACAGGCGATCCCCGGGGCCATACATATTGAGATCGAGTTTGCCGCTGATCTGCAGGACGGCGTCGCGAATGGCCTCGGCTTCCAGTTTGCGCCGGTTCATCCGCCAGAGCAGACGATTGTCGCCGTCGATCCGGGCGCCCTGCTCGTTGGCTTGTGAAGACTGTTGATAAGCGGTGCTGAGGACGATCCAGCGGTGCAGCTGTTTCAGTGACTGTCCCTCATCGCGGAAGCGACTGGCGAGGTAATCGAGCAGTTCCGGATGCGTAGGTTTCGCGCCCATGCGACCGAAGTCGTTGGGGGTTTCGACGAGACCTTTGCCGAAGTGATACAGCCAGACGCGGTTCACAATCGAACGCCAGGTCAGCGGATTGCGGGGGCTGATAATCCAGCGAGCCAGCGCTGCCCGGCGGGCACCTTCGTCTCCCGGATCGGGCAGATGCAGCTCACCATCGAGGCCGTCAATCAAACCGGGGACGGCGGGTTCCACTTCACGAATCGGCGCCTTTTCGCTGCCTCGACTCAGCAGGAAGACCGGGCGCGGCTCGCCTTCCGTCGGTCGGAAATTTCCGCGACGGGGAAAATCGGTTGCTGCCGCGAAAACCTTTTTCTGCTGGGGGAGTTTACCGAGCTCAGACTGCACGCTTTTGATTTTAGCAGACCAGTCGCGGAGTGATTCTTTCTCTTCCTCGGACGACAGACTGGCCAGCAGGTCATCCCGTTTCTGTTTGAGCTGTGCGAGATCCTGATTGGAATCGAGGCTTTGATAAAACTTACCGTCGATCAGATTCTTGCGAGCCCAGCGGGGAGATGCTTCGATGGAATCCAGCGAGGTGACCTGCGCCTGAGCAGCGAGATTCCGTTCATCCTGTGCGAGGACCTGAATTTCTCCCAGTGCGAAAATGAAATCATTAGAGCGGGGGGCAAGTTGCGTGGCCGTCAGTCTGAGATACTGAATTTTCTGGCCCTTCAGATCGAAGTGCAAAGGTGTTGTGCCGGGATTCGTGTAGTCTTCCCGGGTCTGGTCGGCGATGATGTTGGATGCTTTGAAATCCGGGGTGTCTGAGATTTCAAGTTTGAACCGTCGCGGGAATCCGAAGCCGGCACCGATGTTGTTGTAGTTATCAAAGGCGGGCATCAGCGTGATCTTCTCCGCGGTGACCGGCTGCTTGAAGTTGAGCTGCACCCACTTGGCTGTCTTGTCGGACTTTTCAATTTTACTGTGATAACCAAAGGCGACGCCCTGCCCTGCTTTGGCTTCCTGTGCCTGTTTGAGTTCGGCTTCGATGCGTTTCAGTTCCGCCCCGCCCCGTTTTCGGATCGCGGTGTCGAGGTCCTGGTGGAGTTTCTGAACGCGGGCCTGTTCCGCCTGCAGGATGTTCCGTCTGCGGGCGGTTTCGGGATCCGGATCAAAGGCACGCTCGGCCCGGTCGATGCCGGCGAAGACGGCCTGCAGACCGTAATAGTCTGCCTGGGAGATCGGATCGAATTTGTGATTGTGACAGCGGGCACACTGCACCGTGAGGCTGACCGTGGTGTTCATGACGGTCGCCACCATGTCGTCGCGGTCGAGGTTGCGGGTGATTTTCTTTTCGATCAGGTTTTCGCTGATCTCAATCTGGCCGACCCAGTCGAAAGGGCCTGCGACAATGAAGCCGGTCGCGGGCACGCCGTCTGGTGAATGCGGGTTAATCACGTCGCCGGCAATCTGCTGCTGAATGAATTGCGCGTAGGGCTTGTCTTCATTCAGAGCCCGGATGACATAGTCCCGATACGGCCAGGCATTTTCACGGAGCTTGTCTTTATCGTATCCGTGCGTGTCGGCGTAGTGGACCACGTCCAGCCAGTGCCGCGCCCAGCGTTCTCCGTACCGGGGTGAAGCGAGCAGCCGATCAACCAGTTTTTCATAAGCCCGTGGATCGGGATCGTTAACGAAGGCGTCGATTTCAGCCGGTGTGGGAGGTAGACCGGTCAGATCATAATAAACGCGACGGATCAGGGTGCGACGGTCGGCGAGTGGGGAAAACGTGAGTCCCTCTTTCCGCAGGCGGGCCAGCAGGAAAGCATCGACGGGAGTCCGTACCAGCGCGCGTTCTTTAGCAGTTAACTCTGGTAACGCGGGTTTTTCCAGTGGTTGAAACGACCACCAGTCTTTCGCGGTGAGTTGGGCTTCGTGAATCCGCAATTCCGGCGGCCAGACGGCACCTGCTTTGATCCAGTTACGCAGCGTGGCGATTTCCTGCTCGTTGAGCGGCGTTCCCTTTTTGGGCATCTCCGGCTCGGGGCCGGTGACGTAATCGAGCAGCATGCTTTCCGCGGCGACGCCGGGAACGATCACCCGCACATTCTCGCCCCCCTTGAGCGCACTCTGTTTGGTTTCCAGTGACAGACCGCCATCTTTCGTGCTTTCGTTATGACAGCGGATGCAGTGCTTTTGTAAGAGGGGGAGTACGTCTTTCTCAAAATCGGGTTCGGCGGCGGCTGTCGGGGCCGCGATGATCGGCAGGCAGCAGACCAGGGAGAGTGCGAATTTCAGATTCCGTGAAATGAGAGAGCACATGCAGGCGATTCAATCTATTCTCAGAGGGTGAGTCATTTCTCTGGCGGGACGATACGAGGAAACATGCGGCTCCTGACCGAACGGCCCTCATTTATATATGGCGCGCCGGAGTGCGAATTGGTACCAGAACTTTTCCTCTTTTTAAGAAAATCCCGGGATCGACTGATTTTCGGGTACCAATCGGCGAGTTGAAGCGCCATTTATTACAGAAGGAGAAACTATGCTGCCGTGTCTCCTGTTTCCGCCTGCAGCATGATTCCCCGAAGCGCCTGCCATTGTTAGACTTAACTACGAAATGAACACTCCCGCAGACCATCCCGAATCGAGCGAATCTTTTTTCCGCCAGTTTTCCCAGTCGGACCGTAAGATCTACGGATACATCCTGGCGCTGGTGCTCGATGTAGCAGCTGCGGAAGATATTTTTCAGGAGACGTGCGTGATCCTCTGGAAGGAATATCCCCGCTATGATCCGGAACGGAGTTTTCTGAACTGGGCATACGGCATTGCCTTTAACCAGATCCGCAAGTACCGGCGGACGTTCCAGAACCAGCGACTGATTTTCAGCGATGCGCTGGTGACCGTGCTGGCAGAGGATGTGTCCCAGATGGCAGAAGAACAGAGCGAACGTCAGCTGGCACTCACCCGTTGCCTGGAGAATCTGTCCTCCCCCGAGCGGGATCTGCTCGATTCCTATTACGGCGATCGACAGACCGCGGCCACGCTGGCTGAACGGGGGAACTGTTCGGTGCATGCGATTTACAAAACGATTAAAAAACTGAGGCGGGCGCTGCACGAATGCGTCAGCCGTCGACTTTCGAGTGAGGCTTCATCGTGACCCAACCCGATCCTGACATCCGCGAACAGATTCTGGAACTGGCCGACGCCCAGTGTGCGGGCATCATCACGGAAGACGAACTCGCTGCACTGGAAGGTCTGCTCACCGCGCATCCCGAGTATCGCCGCGAATACCTGAATTACGTTTTCGTGCACATCGGACTGGCGGGAACCGCCCAGGCGCGCGTGTTGCAGGATCCCGAAGCTGAATTACCGCTCAGCGTCAAACCTGCCACGGACAATACAAGCGAGCCCATCGAACGGGGCTACCTGGTGATGCTGATCCCGATTGTCTGTTCGGCGATCTGCCTGGGTGCGGTGGGTATCTTTCTGTTAATGGGTGATTTCCAAGGGCTGTGGGAACCGGAGATGGTTCTGCAGCAGCGTTCCAAATATTACTTCGATGACAGCGCCTCACCGCCGGAAGAAATCGCCAGCGTCAACCAGGTGGCACGGGCCCGCTGGGAACTGCTGGGGAACAGTCCGGCTGTCACCGATCGCTTCCAGCCGGGCACGGTCAAAGTGACGTCGGGTGAAGTCGAGTTTGCCTTTTCGGGCGGTGCAGACATTAACGTGGTCAGCCCTTCCCTGTTTGGCTTTGAACGGAAAGACCAGGGAACCCTGTTTTCCGGCAGCGTTTCGACGCAGCGTTCTGATCGCAAGGCGCTCTTTCGGCTGGAGACGCCGAGCATCGAGTTGATCGACCAGGGGACAGAATACGAAGTCAGTGTGAATGAAGCGGCTGAGACGTTCGTGCATGTGCTGGACGGCCAGCTCGCGGTCAAACCCCGCGGTCGGCTGCCGCGCTTCTACTGGAACTTCGATGAAGCGCCCCAGACCGCGCTGTCCGATATGTTGAACCAGAGTCCGGTTCAGGCCGGAAAGAACGCGCTGCGGGTCCAGGGACTGATCGGACCGGGAGCCATTCAGTTCAACAACCGTCCCGATGCGAGTCTGCGGCTGGGGAACGGCGGCGGACAGGAAGTAGGAACCGGCGATTATGCGGTCTCGACAGGCATCACCATCGAAGCACTGGTCGTTTCGGACTGGAAAGCAGCGGAGTCGCCTCAGACCCGGGCTCCCTTTGATTACGATGAAATCTTCCGCAAGGAGGATGGCAGCTATCGGATATTGCTCAGCTTTCAGAATGATGACAAAGCGGGAATCACACAGATTCCGCAGGTGGGTGATGGTCCCTGTCTCTCGTTTGGACTCTATCTCTCCGGGCTGGGTTACAGTGAACTGGACATGCCTCTGGACGGGAAAGAGGGCCGCCCCACGCTGGCTGAAATGCGTGATGGTCAGCCGCACCATATCGTCGCCACCTATAATGGCTGGACGGGTGAGAAAGCCATTTATATCGACGGCATCATGCGGATGAGCCATCGCTTCCCGGTGGGGACGATGATCATCAGCGGCGGTGCAGCGCCCGCAGTGATCGGAAACCTGATCTCAGCACAATCGGCTACTCTGGTGGGCCGCGAACCGTTCAATGGCGTGATCGACGAAGTCGCTTTCTACGACTATGCCCTCAATGCTGGCACGATCGCGACCCATTTCAGTCTGTTCAAAGCGGGCAAAGACTATTTCGACGGCCAGTTTCTGGACATCCTCCGCCAGGAAAAACAGGAAGATTACCTGTTAATCCACAAGGGACAGAAGATGAAATTCTCCGCGGAGACGGGCAAGCCGGTGCTTTAAGCCGCTGCAACTCTGCCGGGCTCACTCATCCAGTGAGCAACCCTTGGTTTCCTTAATCGTGAGAATGATGCAGAAGGAGATCGCAGCGATGCCGGAGAGGTACCAGGCGATGGCCAGTGGATTGCCGGTTGCTTTGACCAGCCAGGCGGCGACCATCGGGGCGGTCCCCCCGAAGATGGCGAAGGGGATATTATAACTGATGCTGGCGGCACTCACCCGCACACCCCTCCGAAAGAGTTCGGTGATCGTCGCGGGAATGGCGCCGGCAAAGCAGGCGACGAGGACAGCGAAGCCGATCTGGCCGGTGAGGATCATCGCGAAATTGTGATGGTGCATCAGGCGGAGCAGCGCGGGAGAGAGGATCGCGACACCGGCGGAGCCGATGAGCAGCAGTGGTTTGCGTCCAAAGCGGTCGGCGAGTATTGCGGTGATCGGGACCAGCACGGTGAGGGCGGCCATGCTGAGCGTATTAATGTCGAGGGCTTCCGCGCGGGTTTCGCCAACTTCCTCGACCAGCCAGGTCGAGAGGTAGATGAAGACGGTGTAAAAGGTGACTGCGTTCATCATGTTGAGTCCGGCGGACTGCAGCATTTCCGTGCGGTGTTCGGTCCAGGCTTCCTTGAGCGGCGAACTGGGTTCCTGTTCGGCCAGCTCTTCCGCCAGGGGTTGATCGGGAATGCCATGCCGAATGAAATAACCAACAAAGGCGACCAGGACACCAGCGAGGAAAGGAATCCGCCAGCCCCAGCTCTGCAACTGGATGTCGGTCGTGAAACTGTTAATCAGAGCACCAACGGCCGAGCCGAGCAGGATGCCACAAGTCGCGCCGATCATACTCCAGGCACCGAAGAAAGCCCGGCGGTGCGGTGGTGCGTGCTCGACGAGGAACACGAATGAGCTGGTGTATTCGCCGCCGACAGAGACGCCTTGAATCATGCGGAGCAGGATCATCAGGATGGCGGCAGAGATTCCGATTTCGGCATGGGTGGGCAGGAGTCCGACGAGCATCGTGGGGACCGCCATCATCATTACGGACAGGGTGAGCGCTTTCTTGCGGCCGATGCGGTCGCCGATATGTCCGAAGAGGACGGCACCCACCGGTCGCATCAGGAAGCCGGCGGCGAAGGCACCGAAGGCGGCGATCAGCGAGGTGCGGGCGTCTGCGGCGGGAAAGAAGAGTTTGCCGATGGTGGGTGCGAAGAAGCCGTATACGGCAAAGTCGTACCATTCGAGAATGTTCCCGATGAAACCGGCAGCGAGCACGCGCGTTTTGTTGCCTGCGGTTGCCTCTGCATCGATTTCCTGTGCCACGGTCGACATGAACGATTCACCTTCTGTATTGGGGTTGCAGCAATAGCGTTCTCTATCCAGGAATTTCAAACCTTATGAATTTCAGCTGGGGTACGGTTACTCAACAGGCGCTCCAATATTTAAATAGAGATCAGGGTATATATAAAAGTAGCACAGCACAGAAACCTCATCTGGATCGCCGATTGTTGAATAAATCTGACGGACTGCGAGGTGAAACGTGTTACTGGATTCTGCCAGTTCAAATACTGGAAAATAGAGATCATGAATGAGCCACATGCGATCAAATGCCAGGCCTGACTGCTCGCCCTTAAATGCGAAAGGAACCACGATAAAGAACGATGACACATAGACACAGCACCCTGTCAGGATTCCAAGAATTAATTTGCGAATCATAAGGATTGTACCGTGCCAATGAGACCGTGGGCAGTATTTTGAAGCGTCGGTAGTTTATGTGATTCGAATTGGTGGGGGAATATTGATTTCAGGGTCTAGACGCAATGCCTGTTCGAAATTGGTGAGTTGGAATGGTACGTTACCGTTGTGATTTTCTACCACGAAAAGCACGAAAGACACGAAAATTCTGATAGGGACGATCAGGTGTGTTCGGTTGTCGGTGACTGGTAAGTTCGGTTGAATTACCGTCGACCAACGTTTTGGGGCTCAGGGTTGGGGATCTGTTTATCGTTTCGACCTTTTCTCTGTCAGTTTCCTGCTCGCTGCGCTCGGCCCGATTTTAATCGGGCTTACCCGTGATTCTTGAAAGGAAATAGCATTGTGTGAGCAGCGTTGGTCGAACCAACTGTGTAAGTCGGCGGGTTGGTGTGCTGGTTCCGAGTCGCTCGATTGCCCTGGGACCTCTTGTTGCCTGCGGTAATCTCGGATTGTATCCGCGACCGCCCCGCCCCTGGATTTTTTCTTTTTTTGATTGACACATTTGTAGCACTGGCTACAATATCGGAGTATATGTAGCCCTGGCTACATTTTGCCGCTCACTGATTTGTAGCCTTGGCTACTTTTCAAACACGCCTATTCTCCTGCCCTGTAAAGGTTTACCGTAATGAGCTACCCGCCTGCCCGACTGTCCCGCCGGGGTTTTACGTTGATTGAACTGCTGGTGGTGATCGCGATTATTGCCACGTTGATTGCCCTGCTGTTGCCTGCAGTTCAGCAGGCGCGGGAGGCGGCGCGGCGGAGTCAGTGCAAAAATAACCTGAAGCAGCTGGGGCTGGCGTTACACAACTATCACGACACGCATTCCTGTTTTCCCGCGGGTTATTATTCGTATGGAACCAGCGATGGTTCGGGGCCGGGCTGGGCGGAGATTGATGCGAATACCTGGGATGCGGCACCGGGCTGGTCCTGGAGCATGATGCTGCTGCCTTACCTGGACCAGGCGAATGTCTATAACGCTCTAGACGTGAACCAGCCCTGCTGGAACCTGGCGAATGCGGGGGCTGTGCAGACAAAGCTGCCGGTCTTTCTGTGTCCGACCGCTTCGGGCGGTGATGAGCCGTTCCTGGTGCGGGACGGAGCCGGCAGTCCGCTGTTGAAAGGGGGCGCGCAGCTACTGTTCGGTCGGTCGCATTATGTCGCCAGCCACGGTCAGGAATCGTGCTGGGGGGAATGCGGGGCGAGTACGACGGGCGTGATCTTCACGGATATTTACACCAAGACAACCAAAACGGTGACGATTAACGGCGATGCTTCGAAGGTGGCAGATGGACCGTTCTTCCGTAATTCACGCACACGGATGCGGGACGCCACCGATGGTCTCTCGAATACGATTTTCCTGGGCGAACACTCTTCGCGACTGAGTGATAAAACCTGGGTGGGTGTGGTGCCGGGGGCGTTTACGCATCCCCAGTTTTCGACACCCGAAAACGGACCGGACGCCGCGGCGACACTGTCGCTGGTGCATGCGGGACCTTCGGGAGGCGAGCTGGACATCACCGGGTTCCCGATTATCCATCCGGTGAACTTTCCGACATACCATGTGGGGCAGATGTATTCCGAACATGTGGGGGGCGGGCATATCTGTCTGGGCGATGGTTCGGTGCGGTTTGTTTCTGAAAACATTGATCTGCTCCTCTGGGCGTCGCTCTCGAGTCTGAACGAGGGTGAATTGATTGGGGAGTTTTAACATGCCACGTCGAATGTTTTTCTCACTGGTGGTGTTGCTCTGTGGAAGCCTGCTGCTGTCCGGCTGCGGGTATCCGGAGGTTTCGCCGAAGACGTATGAACTTTCCAAGGCCCTGTATTCGGTCTGTAACCAGAAGAGCACCGAGCGGCTGGTCAAAGTGCAAGCGCTGATTCAGAGTTCGCTGGAGCAGGAAGAGATCACCTCGCGGGAGGCGGACTGGTTGAACGAGATAATTAAACAGGCGCAGGAAGGCGAATGGGACGAGGCATTGCGGGAGTCCCGACAGATCATGGAAGATCAGGCGGGGCGGTGAGCTGGTACCGCTCGGGGGGTGAGAGCGGTTCGTGACTGGAATTGTTTACTACCACGAAAAACACGAAAGACACGAAATTTTCTGGTGGGTGTGATTTACCTGTGATGGGTTGAATTACGGGCGGCTTGTGTTTTGTCGCCCAGGGTTGGGACCTGTTGATTCATTCAACCTTACACTGTCAGTTTCCTGCTCGCTGCGCTCGGCTCGAATTGCATTCGGGCTTACCTGGTTATGTGATCGGAATGGTGCTCGCCACCGGTGAGTGGGATCAGCGCTGGAGATTAAACCGGTGGCCAGGTAGCGTTTCTTAATTCGGATGCTATATACCAAAGACGTTTCAACCGGGGCTAACGCCCTGCGGCTAATTTTCTTTTCTGCTGCAGAAGTCCTGAAACAAGAGCAACAGCATACCCTCGGCCACGGTGGATACTTACATAGCTAACGCTGTCGACCTTATGATCACGTAGAAAACTATTAAATAAACGCTACCTAGCGCCGTGCCGCTCAGGGTTGGTTGGTCAACTTTGTTCCTGCGAGGGATTGACCGATCTGGATTCTCGCCAGGCGGGCGGACACGTGGGTCCGCACCTTACGAAGAGGGTTGGTGGGCTGGATCTCAATTGAATCATTGTGCTGTGACCTCCTGTTGTCTGCGGCAATCTCGGATTGCATCTGAGACCACCCGGCGCGCTTTTCATTGATCGCTGCTGGCGATTCTCTCTTTTCACCGGTGTTGAATAATCACTGGTTTTATTTTCTCTGTCCTCGCTGGTGCCGATGCGTAGGATTTCTGTTTGTGCTGTTTTGGGATCGCGTTGCCGGTGCCGGGTCGTGTTTCTGAATTCAGATGGCAGATACCAAAGTCGTTTCAACCGGGGCTAACAGATTGCTCTGGTTGGGAGCGTTTCTGAACTTAGCTTCGATGCGAGGGGAGCATTCTCATGGAAAGAACCTGTTTTGTTTTCTGGATGATGCAATTGCTGTCGGGCATGGTTTTGTTGTCTTGTCATGCTGCTGATTCTGTTGAAGGGCACGGGGGAGTCAAGACAGAATTTTGTCCCAATGTGGCCGGATTTTGTCCTGGTGTGTCCGGGATTTTGTCTCAGTCTGGCCGGGGTTTGTCCGCAAGTGCCCTGCCCTGCGGGCGATTATTTCGCAGGGGTGCGCAGTGTTCCGGTGAAAAGCAGGTGAAGAGTGCGGGGGTTGGTGGTGCAGATGTGAGAGTTGTGCGGGAGATGCAGTGCTCAGAAGACGCGCCTCGCGCGCGAGCCAGATGGGAACCAGGATACGATTTGGAAGGCGTGGTTCAAGGTCAGTCTGTTCAGGCGGTGGTGGATTTTCAGTGGGAGAGGATGCTGGATCGCAGGTGGAGTTCTTTTCTACCACGAAAGGCACGAAAATTCCTGGTAGAGACAATCACCTGTGTTCGATTGTGGGAACTGGTGAAGTTGGTTGAGTTACCGGCGGCTAGCGCCATGCCGCTCAGGGTTGGGGGCCTGCTTCACCATTCGACTTTTGCACTGTCAGTTTCCTGCTCGCTGTGCTCGGCCCGAATTTTTCAGGTTTCACTCCGGCCCCATTCGAATGCGACTCTTGATTGTTCTCTGCCAGGCGGGCGGACACATAGGTCCGCACCCTACAATGAGGGTTGGTGGGCTGGTTCAGGATCCCGAGTTTGTGCTGCGACCTCTTGTTGCCTGCGGCAATCCCGGATTGTATCCGGGCCCCCCCAAGGTACGTAATACAGAAGTTGATCAGCGAGTTTCGGGGCGGAACTGTTTTTGCCAGGCTTTGGGTTTGACGCTGATGTCGGTGTTGTCTTTGTAGGATTTGCGGAGGTCGGTGAGTTGGGTTTTGAGCTTGTTAATCGTGTCCTGGTAAGCGGGATTGCCGTACTGGTTGGTCATCTCCTGGGGGTCGTTCTGCAGATCGTAGAATTCCCATTCGTCGAATTCGTAGAAGCGGATCAGTTTATAGCGGGGAGTGCGGATGCCGAAATGTTTGGCGACTTTGTGGACGCTGGGGAAATCGAAATAGTGGTAGTAGAGGGAATCGCGCCACTCGGGGTTTTCCCCTTTAAGAAGCGGTACGAGCGAACGGCCCTGCATGTCGTCGGGGATGTCGGCACCGGCGATGTCGAGGAAGGTTTCCGCGTAGTCGAGGTTCTGGACCAGGTTGGTGTTGACGGTGCCGGGCTGGGTGACGCCGGGCCATTTGACGATCAGCGGCATGCGGAAGGATTCTTCGTACATCCAGCGTTTGTCGTACCAGCCATGATCGCCGAGGTAGAAGCCCTGGTCGGAGGAGTAGACGATGATGGTGTTTTTATCGAGTCCGGTTTCCTTGAGCCAGGCGAGCATGCGGCCGATGTTTTCGTCGACACCTTTGATGCAGCGGAGGTAGTTCTTAATGTAGCGCTGGTATTTCCAGCGGACGAGATCTTTGCCGGTGAGATTCGCTTTGCGCAGGGCTTCGTTTTTGGGATCGAAGGCAGCGTTCCAGGCTGTGAGCTGTGCGGGTGTCATGAACTGCAGATTGCGGAAGCCGGATTTGTCGAGCGACTTGCCGGCGTTGGGATCCCAGCCTTCCAGCCTGGGACCGAAGTTGTCGTAGACCAGGTTCATGTAGTTTTCGATGGACATCTCGGCGTGCCGGGCCGGGCTGGCGTTGTCTTTCCAGTCATCGAAGAGGGTGCTCGGCTCGGGGATGGTGATGTCGTCGTAGAGATGCAGATGGCGGAGCGCGGGCATCCAGGTGCGGTGGGGCGCCTTGTGCTGGCACATGAGCATGAAGGGTTTGCCGGAGTTGGCGTTCTGCTTGAGCCAGTCGAGTGCCATGTCGGTGACGATGTCGGTGCAGTAGCCTTCGATGCGTTCGCGTCCCTGGGCGGATTTGAATTCGGGATTGTAGTAGTAGCCCTGCCCCGGGAGGATCTTCCAGAAGTCGAAGCCCTGGGGATCGGAGGTGAGGTGCCACTTACCGATCATGGCCGTTTTGTAGCCGGCTTTCTGCAGGAGTTTGGGAAAGGTCTGCTGATCGCCGTTGAAGCGGTTGCCGTTCCGCATGAAGCCATTGATGTGGCTGTGTTTGCCGGTGAGGATGACGGCGCGACTGGGTCCACAGATGGAATTCGTGCAGAAGCTGTTCTGGAAGAGCATGCCTTCGGAGGCGATTTTGTCGATGTTGGGCGTCGGGTTGATCTTTGCCAGCATTCCCTGGTAGGCACCGATGGCGTGAGGCGCATGATCGTCGGTAAAGAGAAACAGGATGTTAGGTCGATCAGCAGCATGAGCCAGCGAAGAGAGAGCAAGACTGCAGAGCAACACGAGCGCGCGAATCATGAAAGCACCTATGGGTTAGATCGGTATCAAAATTATGGAGGCGGGTGTTTTCAGGATAGCGGCTGGCGGGGGCAGATGCCAGTCGATATGCGGCGGGAAGCCGGGAGGGAATTTGTTTGGGAGATTAAGGAAATACGTCAGTCGGCGGGGTCGTCATCCCCCTTGAGGACGATGGCCAGGAACATGGGAATCAGGATGATCAGGCAGAGGCCAAAGAAAATGGCGTAAGCGGGAATGTCGGGAGTAGCGAAGATGAAAATCGTCATTCCGAGCTGGAAGAAGAGGTAGAGGAGGAACGCCAGACTGGCGAGACCAATGCTGATGAAGAGCGTGAGATGCAGAATTCGTTTGCGGCGTTGCATGATGATAGCATTTGAATTGACTCAGGAAGTGACGGTCTCCACAGTTTCCGGTTCGGGCTGGGGAGCGGAGGTTTCTTTGAGCAGTTTGAGGGCTTTGATCAGACGATCCTCGCTGTTGGCATCAGCGGTAAAGAGCACAAGCATCGCCAGAGAAACAGGATCTAATTCCCTGTTGAAAATAAACTGGCCAAGTAAAACCAGGGCGAACAGCCCCATGATGAAGTATTTTCGAATCAGATCTTTCTTCAATGTCTTGAGAAATAGATCAAAAGGCTGTTCCTGAAGCATGATTTGTTTCTCCCGTTTGTAAAATCGGTCTTCGTGCCAAACTATGACGATGAATCGTGCTATTTCTAATTCTATCCATTGAAGCTTCCGATTTACAGGAGAAGTCAAATGTGAGGCGGAGTTTAAGAAATGTCTCCTATTTGGGCTCATCGAGAATACGAACTTTGAGCATCACGTATTGAAAGAGTTTCTGCTGAAATGCAGGAGGGATACAAATGAGTAAGGTCTGTTCGTCTTTCAGACTGGATGTAACAGTAATACTCCTGCGAATGACCCGGGGGATTTGAATGGTCCTTTCTTTTCCAGCGATCTGGGTCGTGTATAAGTTGACATCCACAATCTGGCTCAGCTCGATCAGCCCTCTGAGATTGACTTCGGAACCTTCGTCCGAGATGACGGTCCGGAATGTGAGGTTTCTGCCATCGTCAATGACTTTTATTTTGGGTTTGAGTTCCGCATTTTCATTTTTCTGGAGTCCAATGACAAACGGACGCTGGACGATGTCGGAGACAGAGGCACGTTGCCCGTTAAACACAGTTACCTTGGGTGCATACAGCAGATTGCTGCGCTCATCACTCTGTGCCATGCGAATAAAGTGGGTTTCCTGGGCTTTCGTCAATACAGCGACGCGCACCGGGATAAATTCTTCGACAATCGCACTGGCCTGGACAAGCGGTTCGTTTGAATCTGTCAGACTTTCAAATTGCGTGCGAGATTCGGGCGCAACATCCGCTTCCAGTGCACTCCATGTGAAATTCGACCGGGCAACAATATCAGCAGACAATTCTGCGAAACGGGTTTCCAGCGAGATCTGTCCCAGGCCGCTCTGTTTCCAGGCACGGAGTTGCTGCCCCAGTTCTTCGTGGAGAAAACTGGATGCGTAAACGACGAGCCGATTTTGCTTATCGTACTTTGCATAAGCCTGCTCGGCTGACTTTCCAACGGGCCAATACTTATTGTTTTTTATTTTCAGAAGGAAATCGATGTGTCCCAAGAGGTACTGGCGGGACTGTTCTTTAGAAATCGAGCGTTCCTCAGATATTTTCTCGATCACTTGATCGACTTTAATTTTTTGCGTGTAAAGCGGCTCAAAAGTTGTATTGGATACAGGCTCGGGCAAAGGGAGTTCCGCAGACCAGTTCGGTTGGCGTTCATATCCCCCCTGCTGCTGTTGCTGGACGGTGGAATCATTTACATCCGCCAGCCCGGTCGCAGCGCAGAGGGTGATGACGATGATGACGGCTGTTGTGTGCAGCGGGTGGACTTTTACTGTTGCGCTACGGAGTGCCTTTAGCCGGTTGGCCAGGGACCGTTTGCGGAAGGGGGACTTCAGAAATCCGAGGAGCGAGACGGGGAGGGAGATGCGCCAGCGGGAGCCGGGATCGCGTTGTGCGAGTGTGAGCAGGAGCTCGCTGAACTCGCGGGAAGGATCAGAGTTTGTATCGTGGTCCTGCTGTTCTCGCCAGCGGAGGACCATGGCATCGCGGGACTGTTCGCGGAGGCTGCTGTAACGGGTGGCTGCCAGCCAGTAGAGGGGATTCCACCAGTGGAACAATTTCAAGCCGAACAAAAACCAGTTGACCCATAGGTCCCGCCGCTTAAGATGCGCCAACTCGTGAAACATGATGAGCTCAAGTTGACTGTCGCTCAGCTCTGCGAGATCGGTGGGGAGCAGCAGTTTTGGATGCAGGGCTCCCATGACGGAGGGCTGGGATATGTCGTCTGTAACAATCACCGGAACAGAGCGGCGAAAATAGACCTGCTGACAACAAGTATTCCAGAGTCGCAAAAGTCGTAGATCTGTGGAAATGGGAAGACGATTTATTTTTCGAGTAAACTGCCAATGTGTGACCAGCATCCGCGTGAGAATGAAGAGGGCTCCGATGAACCAGAATGGCGGGAGGATCCGCAGGAACCATTCGAGAAAGGAAATAAGATAATCCAGAAGTGTTTCGGTGAAACTGACTTCAGGGGGTTTGGGTTCCGGGAACTGGATTTGATGCATGGGGGGGACATCTGCCATGGTCGTCGCGTTGGTATCAATCATCGGCCAGGGTTCGGGAGCATAAGCATCACGGGGCGGTTCAGCGGGGGTCGATTCTTCCATGAATTCCACGAACAGATTCGTCAGGCTGTAGGAACTCTCGGGAGCATAACCATAGGGCAGGGCAAGTCGGATGAGGACCAGGGCCCAGAGCAGTCCCATCTGGCCGGCGGTCAGCCATTTTCGTGCGAAGAGGTTGATTAACAAAACGAGACCCGCCAGCAGACCGGCGATCATGGTGGGGATGATTAACAGTTCCAGGATTTGATCGGTAATTTCAACATAGAGATCTGAAGCCAACAGGAATCCATTCATGTTCAACGTTCCTTCTCATCGAGTATGCGGCGGAGTTCTGCGATGTCCTGTGCAGAGAGTTTTGTATGTTGCATGAAGTGAGCGAGGAGCGGGCCGGGTTCACTTTCGAAGACCCGGTCGAGAAAGGCACGGCTGGCCTGTTTGACGCAGGCCGAGCGTTTCGCTCGAGAGCGGTAGACATAGCGGTTGCCCTGCTGTTCGAAGGTGAGTACCTCTTTTTTGACGAGGCGATGCAGCATGGTTTTGATGGTGGCCGGGGCCCAGTCAGTCTGGGCGGACAAGCTGGCGACAATCTCCTGGGCGGTCAGCGGCTGGCCGTCCCAGATGACATTCATCACCTGCCATTCGGCATCGGAAATGGAAACCTGACTCATATTATGTAACTCCTCGAATATCGTTTACACTTGTAATTAACTACATTTGTAAACGGCGTCAAGAGGAAGCCCATTGAAACCAGGCGGGAATGCAGCCCGTGGAATGTCATGCTAATTCGAAAGAGTGAGCCAGTATCAGCTTATGAATTTCGACGTAAAACTGAATTTTTGGAGAAGAAAGGAATCGATGTTTCAGAAACTTTACAGGTGGTGTGCTTGCGAGCAAGGAGTGTCAGGGCAAGCGTTTTTGAGTCGTCTAAAGTGATGAACAATGCGTGAATGTAGGACAAAATGGGAAGTAATGTCGGAGCTCGGGTTGTGGTCAGGGGGGGAATTCACTACAAAAGAGACGTGGAATTAGTCGCTTTCGCGGGAAATTGTAGTCCCGGGAAGCCGTTAGTTGATTGCTTCAACTCGTCCACCCCGTTTCACACAATGTGCTCCCTGAATCAATTCAGCGCAGCTTTGAAAGGTTCTGTTTGAAGTAAACAGATAACAGATTGTGTCATGAAACTCTGTCTTTCCGGGATCTTTTGAGGTCAGGACGGGAAGGCGGGCCCGCTTTAGCACTCGAGCGAACTGTTTCCTGTGCGCCCCTGTTCCATGTCGGCATGGATCGTCTGCAGACGAATACGTTCATCGTCCAGACTGACCGTGCGGATTCCACTTTGAAAGAGATGTCTGGAGTATTGATGTTAGAGTTTTTCACGAAGCATAAAGCTTCAGTCAAGGATGATGTCTTGTCAGGCCTGACGGTGGCACTGGCACTGGTACCGGAAGCCGTGGCGTTTGCATTTGTGGCGGGTGTTCCCCCGACGGTGGGTCTGTACTCGGCATTCTGGATTGGACTGATCAGTGCGCTGGCAGGTGGCCGACCGGGGATGATCTCAGGGGCGACCGGAGCGATGGCCGTGGTTGTCGTGTCGCTGGTCGCGCTGCACGGAATTGAATATCTGTTTCCCGCGGTGATTCTCTGCGGGTTGCTGCAGATCACGGTGGGCCTGTTGCGGATGGGGAAACTGATCCGGCTGGTGCCTCATTCGGTGATGCTGGGATTTGTGAACGGACTGGCGATCGTAATTGGTCTGGCCCAGATCGGCAGTTTCAAAACACTGGGATCTGATGGAACGATGACGTTTCTGCAGGGCCCTTCAATGATACTGATGCTGGCCCTCGTCGGATTGACGATGGCGGTAATTGTACTGTTACCACGATTTACGAAAGCGATCCCCAGTTCGCTGGCGGCGATTATTCTGGTCTCGGTGATTTCGATCGGCTTTAACCAGTTCGCTCCCGCGGCGTGGAAACCAGCCGGACAGGAAAATGTTGTACAGACGGTCGATGACCTGATGATGAATAACCTGCGGGCGAATGCGGTTCAGGAAGCTGCAGACCAGCAGACCGGAGCGGAGCTGAGTGGTGAGCAGGTTGCGGCTGCTGTTGCTTCTGTCCAGCCGGCTGCGGAACCATTGCCGATGCTGTTCTTCCTGGATTCGCGGTACGTGCTCGCTCCATTTAACTGGGAAACGCTGTGGATCATCTTCCCCTTCTCGTTGATTCTGGCGGGCGTGGGTCTGATTGAATCGCTGATGACGCTGACTCTGATTGACGAAATTACCGAGACCCGCGGAAGCGGTAACCGGGAATGTATTGGCCAGGGGGCTGCAAATGTAGTCTGCGGTCTGTTCGGGGGAATGGGCGGCTGTGCGATGATTGGACAGTCGCTGATTAACGTCAATTCGGGCGGTCGGGGACGGTTATCCGGTGTTGTCGGAGCCGTAGGTCTGATGCTGCTGGTCGTGCTGCTCAAGCCGGTGATCTCACTGGTGCCGATGGCGGCGCTGGTGGGTGTGATGTTTATGGTGGTAATCGGAACCTTCGAATGGAGCACGCTGCACACCTGGAATAAAGTTCCCAAGAGCGATGTACTGGTGATGGTACTGGTCGCTGGTTATACGGTTCTGTTCCATAACCTGGCCGTTGCGGTTCTGCTGGGGATTGTGGTGCAGGCGTTGATCTTCGCCTGGCATCATGCCACTCATATGATGGCGGATATTCACTTCGAAGGGGAAGACAAGAAAGTCTATCAGTTGCACGGTCCGTTGTTCTTCGCTTCGGTAAGCAGTTTTCGCGAGTTGCTGGATCCGGTGAATGATCCGCCGATCGTGGCGATCGACTTCTATTTTTCACGTGTGTATGACCAGAGTGCGATTGAAGCGATCAACAAGATCGCCGAACGCTATCGCCAGGAAGGCAAGTGCCTGCAGCTGCGAAATCTGAATGCAGACTGTCGTCAGTTGCTGGAACGGGCTGGGGATCTGGCCGAGGTGGATATTGCCGACGATCGGCATTATCACATCACAGAGATGATCTAAGAGCATGATTCTGGAATGAAGCGGGTCTCTCGATCCGTTTTATTTCGAACTGGAATTTCGGGCTTTCGTCAGCCAGCGATCGAGCTGGTTGGCGAATTCCTGTCGGTCTTTGGCATTGAAGCCTGCGGGACCGCCGGTGATCTGTCCTTCCCCGCGGAGGTCGTCCATCAGGTCGCGCAGGGCGAGACGCTCGCCGATGTTGGCTTCGGTGTAAAGGGCACCACGGGGGTTAAGAGCCTGAGCGCCTTTGTCCACAACCTGTGCGGCAAGAGGTATGTCAGCGGTAATGACCAGGTCGCCTGGTTGTGCGAGTTCGACAATCCGTCGATCGGCTACATTCAATCCGGGCGGGACGAGGAGTGAGTCGATAAAGTTGGAGCGTGGGACGGACAGAGGCTGATTGGCTACGAGCGTCACCTTGATTTCGGTGCGTTTGGCAGCTTTGAACAGCAGCGATTTCACTTCCGCCGGACAGGCGTCCGCATCAACCCAGATTTGCATTCCGCCTCCTGATGGTGGGGCTATTTTAGTGATAAGGTACAGATGATTCGCCTGTTCGCTTCGATTTCACAGACCATGATTAATCTGATATAACCGGTGTTGAGCAGTTTGACAGTGTCAAACCGGAACGATTAGAATTCGTTTCATCAATTCTTCATTATAGCAACACTTCATTCTCAAGTTGCTGTCAACACTTTTAGCGCCAGGAGTAATCATGAAATACTGGAAGTTGTTCTGCCTGTCTACACTCAGCCTGTGTTTA
Source organism: Gimesia chilikensis (assembly GCF_007744075.1). NCBI lineage: Bacteria > Pseudomonadati > Planctomycetota > Planctomycetia > Planctomycetales > Planctomycetaceae > Gimesia > Gimesia chilikensis. The sequence continues at coordinate 7,204,890 of NZ_CP036266.1, forward strand.
ACTGTCGGATGTGGTGACAGTGCCGGCAGTGATCAGCCCGACCTGGGAACCGTCAGTGGTGTCGTCACCATGGATGGAAAACCGCTGCCCGCCGTGACCGTGACCTTCACCCCGACCGAAGGACGTCCCTCAAACGGCGTTACCGACGAGGAAGGACACTACGAGCTGGGGTATTTACGCGACACACAAGGTGCTGTCATTGGGACACACAAGGTCAGTATTTCCACACCGCAGGACGCACCGACTCCGCCGGGACAGACTTATAAAGATCCCATCCCAGCCAAGTACAACGCCAAGACCACGTTGACCGAAGAAGTGAAAGCCGGCGACAATACGATCGATTTCAAACTGGAATCCAACTGAGCCACTCCTGTAGATCTCCACGATCTGCAAATCACATAAACTGAAGAGCCCGATCGACTTACATTCAGTCGACCGGGCTCTTTTTTTATGGATGGAACTGCGGGCTGGTCGACTTTTCGCTGTCAGGTTTTGGAGTCTCAAACGTCTTACCTCTGGGTAAGTTTTCAGGCCCCAGTCGGCTCCGATTTTATAACCATCGTTAATAAACTCATGGTATCCACTTTTACAATCTGTTAAAATTAGATAAAAGACCATATATATGAACTACAAGCTACGATAAAAGGTTAAATACAAAAGGCTTTGGTCCCGCCGATGTGATTCATCCGAATCACGTACCAACCACCGAAATCATCATTGTTTCCCACAGAGCTCAATCTCATGTCGCGAGGCATGCAGATCTGTTTTGATTTATTATAATTCAGGAGAGATGAAGAACATGAAACGTTTACCTTTGGGGATCCGGTTCAGGTGGAAGCTGGGATTCACCCTGATTGAATTGCTGGTCGTGATCGCGATTATCGCGATTCTGATCGCGTTGCTCTTACCGGCAGTTCAGCAGGCACGCGAAGCAGCACGCCGCAGCACCTGCAAAAACAGTCTTAAACAGATTGGACTGGCACTGCACAACTATCATGAAACCCATGGTGTTTTCCCGCCCGCCTATATCGACAGCGATCCGGGTTTGAACACACCAGCGGCTGCCACTTCCAACCTGAACGGTCTGGGCTGGGCAACCATGATTCTGCCATTCATGGATCAGGCGCCACTTTATAATCAGATTGGAACGCAGACAGCCGGGTTCAAATATAACTGGCTGGATTCTACTCACACCGGTTCTCTGACCAGCGCGATTCCCGCAGCCAAAGTAGTACTGCCGATCTATAATTGCCCCTCCGATCCCATGGGAGGTATCAACACTGATTGCAGCAGTTACGGGAAATCAAACTACCTGGCTTGTGCGGCTACGGGTGCTAACAGCCGAAACGGTGCTTTCTATGTGAACTCGAAAACACAGATGAAATCCATCACCGATGGCAGCAGTAATACCCTGTTCGTAGGAGAACGGACCACGGCGAACGATCCCAGCAGTTCAACTGCCTGTGGTGGTTCCCCCTGTAACTGGGCCGGAGGATTGTGGATTGGTCCCCGGAACTATCCTTCTCCCGACACCTGGCACACCAGTCTGCGTGGACTGGATGTGGCTGTGAACGGTGGTTCGAGTACCATTTACATGATCAATGGATCCAGCATCAACTGGGGTCCTGCCTGGAATGCAGGAAGTACACACGTCGGTGGTGCTCACTTCCTGCTGGGCGACGGTCAGGTTCGGTTCCTTTCCGAGAACATTGACCTGGCAACCTATCGAGGACTCTACACCCGCAGTGGTGGTGAAGTGCTCGGCGAATTTTAATTCTGATCCAACGCAGGATTGGTGTTGAACGATAAAAAACTCGGCCGCTTCTCTCAGGGAAGTGGCCGTTTTTTTACTCACACGCATCCTTACTTATCTTTAATAATTATCGTACAGAACTGTGCAGATCCAACAGTTAGCCAGCTCTTAAATCACATGTCCACACCCCCGTTATTCATGCGATCACACCCTTGCTGATACTTCTATTGTATCGTCTTATATTCTCTATAGTTGAGACTATTCTACACTGGCAGAAGCATCCGATTCCGTATAATAATAGAGCATTGTCATCCTGACTGTGATACTGGGATTTTCCCAGTCATAACGTTGTTTGAGTTACGAGTATTCTCTCTGACGACAACAGTTCTGCACACGGCTGAGCTTATCAATTCGGGCCTCCAGGATGATCTGAATCCATTCATTTTTTTTCGTTACTAGTAAGGATGTAAAGTATGAGACGACCTACGTTCCCGCTCCGATTCCGGTGGCGGCTCGGCTTCACACTGATCGAACTTCTGGTGGTAATCGCAATCATTGCTATTTTGATCGCGCTCTTGTTACCCGCTGTGCAACAGGCACGTGAAGCAGCCCGTCGCAGTACCTGTAAGAACAATCTGAAGCAGATCGGACTGGCCTTACATAATTATCATGAGACACATGGCGTCTTTCCTCCCGGTTACATGGACAACGATTTAAACTTTACCGCGTCCAAAGGCTCCGGTACCGCTGCCAACAACAACGGCATCGGCTGGGGAGCCATGATTCTACCATTCATGGATCAGGGACCTCTGTATAACCAGTTGTCATCCCAGACGAATCAGTTTGGTGAACACTGGAGTGTCAGCGCGGGTACGCTGGCGAAAACCGTTCTGCCTGCTTATGTCTGTCCGTCTGACCCTATGGGTGGAATCAACACCGATAAGAGCAGCTTCGGTAAGTCCAACTACCTGGGCAGCCACGGAACTTCAGCAGCGAATGCGACCAACGGGATTCTGTTCGGTAACTCAAAGACCCGCATCCGCGACATCACCGATGGAACCAGTAATACCATTCTGGTTTCCGAACGTACCACCAAAAGTGAAGGTTCCGGCACAACCGGTTGTGGTGGTTCGGCCTGTAACTGGGCCGGTGGTCTGTGGGTTGGCCCACGTTACACTTCGAGCATGTCAACCTGGCATCCCGGGATGTACCACTTTGATGTTTCCAACTTTGGTGGAGCCAACGCAACTTATCTGATTAACAGTTCAGCTGCAACCTGGGGTGATGACTGGACCTCATCCAGTGCTCACGTCGGTGGCGTGCACATGCTGTTGTGTGACGGTCAGGTTCGCTTCATCAGCGAAAACATCAGTAGTGGCAGCTCTACTTCAACTTACTATCAACTCGTCACCCGCAGCGGTGGTGAAGTCGTTGGCGAATTCTAAACGCCTCTGTTTTATTTGAGATCAAGCGACTCACGATCCTCGATTGTGAGTCGCTTTTTTATGCGCGGTCTCCTGGTGCATGTTGACCACTTGAGAGCATCGTTACGCCCCTCAAACTATTGAGTCAGCAACTTGAGCTCGTCAATGGCCCGACCATGATTCGGATTCAGCTTCAGGCATTTCTCGTATGCCTCCCGGGCGGCCTGCCTGTCTTTCTGGATGCGTTTGATTTCGGCAAAGTAAAACCAGGCCTGAGCGTCATTGGGATTCTTATCGACGGACTGCTGAATCGCTTCTTCGGCTACCACGAGGTTGTCATTGCGAAAACTCATCATAGCTGCCAGTAATGCCATCTTGCCCTGATGATAATCACGTTTTTCAGTGTCGTTCTGCTCGTTGTAAATATTGGCAAGCGTCTCATGGATCTCAATTGTGGGGGACATTTCTGCAACCCGCAGTAAATATTCTTCTGCGGTTTTCAGATCCCCTTTCAGGAGATAAACGCCCCCTTTGAACTGAATCGAATCGGGTTCTTCGATGCCAAATTCATTCAATTTATTTAACAGCAGCAGCATCCGCTCGGGATTCTTACGTTGGAACTCCACTTCGATCATACGCATTATGGTCGCTTTGACCTGCGGAGTTCTGCGATCCCCCATCAGCTCAAAAACTTCGTCGAGTTTTTTCGCCAGGTGATCCATGTCATCCCGATCCAGCATCTGGTTATAGTCTTCAATGGCCTTGGAGACGCCCAGTCGCTTGCTGTAGGGCATAATAAATTCCGTATTGAAATTGAGGGGAACGACATACATCGCCCGCTCCACCTGGTCAGCAGCCTGTTTTGCCTCAAAGTCACGTCCGAGTTCTTCCAGCGCCAGGTATTTCAGAAAACCGAAGTAGAGGGAGTTAGGGGATTCCTTCAGATTACGTTCAACGATCAACAACGCTTCTTCAGTCCGACCGGAACGTAACAGCAGTTTGGCCCGCTGGAAGTCGGCAGGTTGAAAATCGGTATTCTGCAGAAAAGCCTGCTCGGCTTCATCTGGTTTTTCCTGCCGCAGATAATTTCTGCCGATGGCATACAGATAATGTTTGGGGCTGGTAAATGGAACAGATGTGTCCGCCTGCATGTCTTTTAGCTTTTCATATTCCCGGGTGCTTTCTGCCATACGCCCAGTGCGTTCCAGACAGAATGCATAGCTGGATTGAGCGACTGCACTCTCAGGATCCTGTCGGGCCGCTTCGGCAAAACAGTTCTCGGCATAGGCATACATCCCCTGCCCCAGAAAGGCCTGCCCTAACCTGATCCATTCCGGTGCATATCCGGTCTCTGCTTCCCGGGCCAGCTCGCGATATTCTTCCATAATCAGAGAATCAGTACTCTCCGCATTTGGCAGAACGGCAAGCGGACGGGACATCCGCTTGGCAACAAGATATCCACAATAGCCTGTCTCCACGACAAGCAGAATCACGAGCATACGAATGATCTGGATCATGGTTTCACCTCCTGTCCCTGATTCAGCCAGGCAGAAACCCGGCCAATCCGCTGATAAGGCTTTCTCATATTCAGAGCCCCCGCCACCAGGTCTGTTTTCCCATCCCCGTCCAGATCTCCCGTGGCAACGGTAACCAGGTGAATGGGCTCACTGGCGATCTGCCAGGTTTTGAAATTCTGCTTACCATCATTTTCCAGCCAGACGACGCTGGCCGTTGTGGGATCGTACCAGTCATTTGTCATGCTCACCAGAACGACATCCAGGTCGCCGTCAGCATCCATGTCGGTAACGTCGGCCGCATAGGTACCTGCCAGATCCGAAATTCGCTTCAACTCGAATTCCCAGTTGCCCTTGTTCTCGAACCAGTAACAACCATGATAGGGTTGCGGGTAAGCATCCAGGTCTTCCAGGTTATCACCGGCTGGGAGAATCAGATCCTCATCCCCATCCTGATCCAGGTCTGCTTTGACAAGTCCGGCGCCCCCCAGGTCGAGGTTGATCGTGTACCACAAGCGCCGCTTTTTGAATTTCCCCTCGCCCAGATTTTCAAAAGCCCAGAGTTCTTCTTCGTCCTGAGTGACGATCGCAGCGATATCCAGGTCGCCATCCCCGTCATAGTCGGCCACTGGAACGTGAATGGTACCCGGAGCATTTAAGAGTTCGTGATCGCGAAATTTGAAATCGCCCCGGTTCTCCAGCCAGAGAACCCGACCACGATTGTATCCGAATACCGCGACAGCCAGATCGAGGTCGCCGTCACCATCAAAATCGCCCGGCTGCACATCAGCCACACGACGGACATCGTTCAGGATCACGTGTTTGATGTATTTGTCGCCTTGTCGCTCATAAAGTTCAACGCGGCCAATCACCCGATCGTCGGGTGTCAGATTCCCCAGAATGGAAATGACGATATCCTGGTCGCCATCCTGATCGATGTCGACGACGGTCGCATGGCCGGGGGCGGCCAGATCTTTTAACAGGATCTCCTCATCCCAGCCCCCCTGTGAATTCGATCGGAAAACGGAGAGCACACTCTGGGCTGAGTCACAGGCCAGCACTTCATTCTTACCATCCCCGTCGATATCAACAATCTGCACGTTGGTGATCAGGGGCAGCCCGGGTGGGTCTGCCGCCAGCTTCAACGGTTTCCAGGCAACCGGGGACGCGGGATAGGATTTTCCTCCCGAAAAGACTTCCGGTGCCTGCCCCAGTGAGGGGAGGGTAGGTAAAAAGAACCAGGTTAATACCGGGATCAGCACCACCAGTATTAACAGCAGACAAACAGTGACTTTCTGGGACATATAGTTTCGTCAATTCCGTGGATGAAAAATGGAGGGTGGCAGGCCAGAGCGCCTGCAGGATTATTCTAGAACGGGAGGGTGCACTCCGCCATTAAGTCCTTACGACAAAACGGAATGAGACACGAGAAAAAACTGAAAGTTTGCTGAGTTTTGACTAAAACCTGTCTATTTAACCCCTTACCTCCGGTTTCGTTTTGCAAAAGCGGGGAGCAGATCGCAAAAATCAGCTCAGGGAAACAGGCCGTGATTTTGAGATCAATCCAGCCTGTGCTCCTTCGCGGATTGGTCGGGAAAGAGATTCCCTCTGTTCCCCAACTATAGCCCAAGCCCCCAGTTCTGAACATCATTGCCATCCAATCATCTAATTATTTAGAAGAATAGATTGACAACCGGCACTCATCGATTAGGATCATCTAATTATTTAGATGTTATTCCGGTATCACCGTGCATCAGTCCCTTCAACCAGACGTCAAACACAGGACCAATCACCATGGCACGCCCTGGTTCAGAACACCCAACTCAACTGGAACTGGAAATCCTAAAAGTGCTCTGGGACGAATCGCCGCTCCGCGTGCGCGAAGTACGGGCTCGCCTGGAAACTCAGGCCCAGCGTCCACTGGCACACAGTTCGGTGATTACGATGCTGAATATCATGTTTGATAAAGGATTTCTCGACCGGGAAAAAGTAGGCAAATCATTTCACTTTTCCCCCAGGGTCCGGAAAGAGGAAGTCGCCGGTGGCATCATGAATGATCTGCTGTCACGTCTGTTTGATGGCTCTCCCTCGGCGATGATGTTGAATTTGCTGGAAACCAGCAATGTCGATGCCACCGAGATGACCGAGTTACGCAAACTCATCACACGCAAAGCGCGGGAGCAGGAAAAATGAACAACATTTTCTTTCTTCATCCGGACTTCAGTCTCTGGCTCTGTCTGACACTGTTGCATTCGCTGTGGATCTGGACCGTGATCGCACTGTTCGTATTCACTGCTGATTGGTTCATGAAACGAGTTCGCGTCGAAAAGCGTTATGGTTTTCATCTCGCTGCCCTGTTAATCGGTCTGGCCAGTCTGCCACTCACTTTTTATTACGTCATGCTCCGTACAACCCCCATCAAATCCACAGTGACTCTGATCACCGCACCTCGTTCGACTTCGCTTCCGACTTTGACGCCAGCAGAGAAACCTGGTGACCACATTTTTACGCCTGCCGTCCCCGCAACAGCACCAGCGCCCGACATTCAACCAAAGGAAACAGCTCAACGGCTCTCTCCCCTGCCCGAGCAGCAGTCAGGTTCATTCATTTCCCAGTGGAACTGGAACCGTTACCTGCCCTGGATCGCCGGCGGCTATCTGCTCGGAGTCAGCATCATGCTGTTCCGCCTGTTGAGATCCATGCTGCAGGTGAACCGCTTGAGCTCACGCGCGATACAGTTGACGGAAGGCCCCTTGGTAGAAATTGTCAGCACGCTCGCCTCCCGGTGGTCTCTCAAACTGGCTCCCCGGATTGCAGAAACGAAAGAACTCCTCGTGCCGACTGTCGTCGGCCTCTTCCGCCCGCTGATCCTGCTGCCCACTTCCATGCTGAGTGGCCTCAATCCGGCTGAACTGGAACTGATTCTGACCCACGAACTGGCGCATATCCGACGCTGGGACATGTGGATCAACCTCTTACAGCGTCTGGCTGAGACCATCCTGTTCTTCAACCCCGGTCTCTGGTATGTGAATCGCAAAATCAATTTGCTGCGCGAGTTCTGTTGTGATGAAATGACCTGTAATCATGAGCCTTGTGATCAGCACACTCAGAGGGTCAACTATGCGAGTGCCTTACTCCGCGTTCTGGAACTGGCACAACCCCAACATCCCCGGGCCGCGGATCTGGCTTCCCTGGCCGTCAGTGGTGCCTCACCATCTGAAGTCCGCCGGCGTGTCGCCCGACTATTCGGGGAACCATTGTCTGAACCGTTCCGGCTGTCCCGAGGTTTCTTTTGGGGCGTATTAACACTGGCTCTCCTATCGGGCCCCGGTATCTGGGCTTTTCAGAAAACGCCGGGAGGTAGAAATTCCACTTCCGATGAATCATCGCTCATCTTCAAAGACACCCAAACAGCGCCGGCGGAATTAGAGCTGCTGACACTAGGCACGTATGCAGAGACGCCTCAACACTGGTGGAACAGCGATGGCCGAGCCCAGGACTCAATTCCTTATCAAATTCGAGATACTTCATTACCCCGGGGAAAGAATCAAGTTCAACGTCAGGTGATCTTTCGCTTTCAAGATTTGCCTGAGAATTCGTCGGTGGGCTGTGAATTCTTTCTCCCTCAGGGGGAAGGCGAAAACAAATTTCCGATCTCCTCTCGAGCCACGACTGTTTTGAATGGCAAGCAACAGCTGGCACCCGATGTATTCGCTTACGTGTTTTCTGTTGATCATCAGGCAAAAGCAGTCAACCTGCGTTTTAGAGCCGCCAGCGGTTCCTGGGACACCAAGATCAGACTCCCCGCAGATAACACCTATGGAGATCGGGGCCTTTCAGAATCGGGTGGTTCAGGCGAAACGTATCACATGCAGATGTCCGGGCCTTATCAGCAACAGGACCGTATTGTTGTGGTGGCGACACACGATAATCATGATCGTCAGGTTCGTATCATCGCCGTCGATAAGACGGGGAAAGAACACCGCACCTCACAGTCTGCCAATTCGAGTATCTCCCAGAACAGCTACTTTACATACCGAGCCTATTTCAAGAATCTCAAACTGGAAGACCTTGATTATTTCGAATTCCAGGCACGTCCTTATGAATTTATCGAGATTAATGACGTCCCCTTGAATCCCGTTGAAACAGACTCCACAACACCCCGAAAACCTCGAGCAAAAAAAACTGCAGAGCGGGTCAAAGTCTCAGGTAAAATCCTACTTGAAGATGGTTCGCCTGCTGAAAATCAAGGACAACTCTGTTACAAGAGTCCAGGTATCCAAGGAACGGTTGGCACATTCACAGATCGTTTTCAGGGCCGCTTTCCAGTTGGTGAACTGGTCCTGACCTACTTTCCTGATAATTATGCCCCCGTCCGCCTGGATGCTGGAACCTTAAAAGCCGGCGCTCCCCGCGACGATCTCGAGCTCATACTCAAACCCGGTCATCAACATCAACTCAACATTCAGAACGAGCAGGGTGAGCCGGTCACCGAGGCGACCGTCGTGGTTCACCCAACCTGGGGTGAAAGTGGCTCCGGCCCCATCTTCCCGCTAAAAGTCAACATGGAGGGCGCTCTCACTCTGCAGCATCTGGCCGATACCTCGTACGATGTCAATGTCTCAGCTCCTGGATATGAACCCAGTCAGTCGAAACAGCTTCCCGTCAAAGCAGACGGCACAAGCACGATCACCCTGAAAGCCAGTCAGAAAACCACGGGGCGGATTCTAGATGAAGCGGGCAAGCCGGTCGCGGGTGTGACACTCTATCTGAAACGTCAGTTTGGCGGCCAGCGTCCCAACACATTTACCAGATCCGGCAGAGGGAACTACTGGGGCACTCCCTTAACGAAGACAGATCAGGAAGGTCGGTATGAACTGACAGAGATGACGACGGATGCCGAATACCTGTTCGTATTCGAGGCCCCTGATGGCCGACGTGCCATTGTACAAAACCTCCAGGCAGGCCGGGATCAGGAATTTGTGATTCCCGATCGGCGGGACCTGCGCATCACGTTTTCCAAAGAGTTTCTCCAGAAGTATTCAATCAAAAACGCCTCAAGAGTGGCCATTAGACAGCATGTCATGTGCGAACCTGCAGGACAGATTCGTTTTGGGGAATTGATCGGCGCAGACGTCCCCATCAAGGTGACCGAATCAGAGGGAACCGCGTTCTTTCCCGGTCTCGCCATCAATATTCAATCACAGAATCAGCCTCAAGAAGTTTCAGTCGGACTGCAATATCACAAAGGACCCAAACAGGTTGTAAAGATTAACCCGAGTGAAGAAACCCGAGTCAATTTTACGTTGGCGCACGCTGAGTCTGAAACAGGACAGACGACTGCTCCGAAACCGGCGCCAGCAGCGATTGAGAAATTCCCCGTTGTGATCGCACAACATCTGATGTTGCTCAACGGTCGTCAGCCGATCTCCTGGGGTGAATTAAACACGAAGTTTGCCGAGTTGAAAAATCCTTCGCAAGTACAGCCCACCTTTTACATTACCCGAGGAGCCATGGCTGCCAGGCGAATGGAAGAATTTTTAAAATTCAGGAGCCGGGTATCGCGTAAGGGATTTCAGTTTCATGGGTTCAGTCAGGGGTCGCTTTCAGCTCGGGCTGATTACTACTATGACCACATCCAGACAGAGGCAGACCTGCAACCTGATCCAGCTGATAAACTGACCGGACGGATTGTGGATCTCAATGGCAAACCAGTTGCCGATGCCGAAGTTGTGTTGATCACTTCCGTTCCCGAACCGATCTCTTATAAGACTTACGAAATGGCTCTGGTTCAGGGACGCATTCGCAATCCGCTCGAGCACAGGATGACTCGTTCAAATTCCCAGGGGGAGTTCACGCTTTACCCCCCGGCAGGAGAAAAATACTACATCATGGCCCTGCACCCGGAACAGGGTTTCAAATTTGACAGTAACGAATCTTTTGCGTCTCAAAACGAGATCAAACTCCTGCACTGGTCGGGTCTCAAGGTCAACCTTGCCAAAGTGCCGGAAGAAACCCAGACCGTCAACCTGAGTACTCGCGTCGATGCCCGCGCGGGCTTGCCTGAAATCTCTATCAATCAATATTGGAGCGACCTGCCCGCGGAGGCGCAGAAACAGCAGTTCGCCTATCACCATATTCCCCCCATCAATCAGACACTGATCTCTCGCAACTTTCATAACGAGGACGGAAGCAGTATTGGACTGGCAGGCGTTTCAGTCAGCCTGTTACCAGAAGAAGTACGCGAAATCAGCCTCGGCCCCCTTTCCAAACAGCAGTCACAACAACTGGAATGGATGCGCAAGCGCTCAAGCAGTCAAAAGTAATTCCTGAATATCGGCTTCTATTGCATCAATTATATTGATGCCATCTCGCGAGTAGAATATTGTTTACTGCAGTCGGTGTACTTCAGCAGGGCGCGGTTCAGGTGCTTCAACTGATTAAATTCACGCCACTCGCTCCGATTAAACTCACAGGAATAACTATGAACAAAATGCATCTGCTCAGAAATCCCCCTCTCTCTTTAATACAATGTCCTCTGGTCTGGTCCATGATAGTTGTAAGCTGCTTGCTAATTCAGCCTGCTCAAGCGGAAGAAACACAGCCTGCAAAGCAGTTCCAGAGAATCCTGTTTCTGGGGAACAGTATCACCCTGCATGGTCCTGCTCCCAAGATTGGCTGGAAGGGCAACTGGGGAATGGCGGCCAGCGGTCCCGAGAAAGACTACGTGCATCTGGTGACTAAAGCACTGACGAAGTCTCCGTCCGAAAAACCGCAAACGATGGTGAAAAACATCGCCACGTTTGAAAGAAACTATGCAGACTACAATCTCAAGGAACACCTGCAGGATGCGTTCTCATTCAAACCGGACCTGGTGATCCTCGCGATTGGTGAAAATGTTCCGCAGTTGAAATCCGATGCGGAACAGGCCCGCTTCAAAAGCAGTGTAGATGAACTGCTGAAACTGGTGCAGTCAGAGAGCCAGCCTACGATCATTGTCCGCAGCAGTTTCTGGTCAAATCCCGCCAAAGACACGGCGCTGAAAGCAGCCTGTGCGCAGGCCGGTGGCACCTTTGTTGATATCAGCAAACTGGGTAAGAATGAAGCGAATTACGCCCGCGCGGAGCGAAAATTTGAACACGCCGGCGTAGCGGCTCATCCGGGCGACCAGGGAATGCAGGCGATCGCGAATGCCATCGTGAAAGCAGCGAAACCGTAGAAAGCCCCCGGAAACGCAAAAAGCCTTCGTCAGAGTGACGAAGGCCTGTCATTTGTAAGCGATTATCTCAAGAGGAGATAATAAGTACACCCCGCAGGGTTCGAACCTGCAACCTTCGGTTTCGTAAACCGATGCTCTATCCAATTGAGCTAGGGGTGCCCGTCCCGATTGGGAAAGAGTATTTTAGCGAGCCCGTTCTCCGTTTTAAAGCGTTTCGGAAGCTGCATTTGAATCTTTTTGGCAGCTCATCCCCGGTTTTGGGAGTGGAATCACTCCCACAGTATGCTTTTTGACGGTTTTTCGGGCTCGAATCCATCCATTTGACGATCGGCGCCTGTTGATATGAGACAGTTTTCAGCCTGATCAGGTTCCCGACCGCACAAGAAAAAAGGCTCTGTTCCCTGGAAACAGAGCCTGGTCTCACTAAAAGACGGGACTAATCTGAGAGCTTTCTCAGTATCAACCTTAGTGATGGCCGTGATGGTGATGACCACGATGTCCATAACCGCCACGGTATCCACTTCGGTAACCGCTGCGATATCCGCCATAATAGCCGCCCCGGTAGCCGCTACCGCTGTAAATTCCGATCCCGAAGGAAGGACTGCTGTAGTAAAAGCCGCCCGATCCATAGCTGGGATAAGAATTATAGTAACCACGGTTTCCGTAACTGGGATAGGAATAGCCATAGCCACCGTATCCATAACCGGAATAGCATCCGTGGCCTGCTTCAGCCTGTTGGGTCGGCATCAGTAAAAACGTACCGCCGAGTACCAGTCCCATACACAGTGCCAGCTTCAGTCCTTTACGCTTTTTGGGAGTAGCTGTTTTGCCTGCATCAACCGTATCTGTGCTCTTTTGCATCGTTTCGCTCCTTGGAAAAATGAACCATGTGAGTGTCACAGACGAGTTGGAATCAGCATCCTCGCTATTTGTCTGGCACTCGGTTGCAGAACGGTTGAGAATCCTTCACTCATTACATACTTGTCCGCCTGCTCTGATTCTGAAAATCGCTATAAGTGTGCCAAAATCCCAAACTGTAGATGGCCATCCCTAACCTGTGTTTTAATTCAGACTTAGGAAAACAGCTGATTCCGGCACCAGCGGCGGGTTAGAAAAAAGCGTCTCAGTCTTGCAACAGACGAGATCAATCTGATGCCAGTCAACCTGACCATTACGGCAGAAACTGCCGATCGAGTGGGTATAAAAAAACAAGCCTCCCATTCAAATGATCGGGCCGAACCAGATGAATGAAAGACTTGAGAATATTTGCCAAATTGAACCTGTCAGACAGGAACCGGCCCGACAAGATCAGCTAAAACCTGATCAGGGCGGATCTATTATAAATATGGATTACCATCCATAGTAGAAACCGAAACCGGGTGAGTAATAACCGCCCCGGTAACCACGGTACCCACGATAATAACTACCATGGTTGTATCTGCGGTTATGTCGGCGGTAATGGTTTCGGTATCGATTGTAGGAACGCTGATAGTCCCGCCTTGCATGGCGGTAATTTCGTTCAAATTTACGATAGTTGTTACGTGCCCGTTTCCAGGCAGGTGGCCTTGCCTCGGTTGTGTGTGTGGCCCCGAGTAAAAATACACTACTCACGAGCAGGGCGACGGTCAGTGCACGTTTCATGGTCTTGTCTCCTTGATAAGAACCCTGTTGTTGCCTGACTTCATCCCTGTTTGAATGAAACCAGAAGTCAAAAAATCTTTGACTGTCTTATCAGAGGGAAAACGCAATAGCTGTGCCATTTGCGTAGAATTTGACGATCAATCGCCTAAACCATGACAGAGTTTTGGTTTAAAGAGAGTTTTTTACTCAAGTCGAAGCAGGGCCACTACTTGAAACTGTTGTAGAATTGAAAAAAGTGTGGTCGAAAAGAGAACAATTAAGCCGCCCACCGGCCAGTTTTGCTGATTGATGGGCGGACAACTCTTGTTCTCTGCAAGAACCTGCATTTAAACAACAGGGTTTTGCAGGACACCAATTCCTTCAATCTCGGCTTGCATCTCATCCCCATCTTTGAGGAATTTGTTTTTCGAGGCACCAACGCCGCTGGGCGTTCCGGTGGAAATAACATCACCCGGTTCCAGTTGTACAAAGCTGGAAATAAATTCAACGATCGCTGCTACGGGAAAGATCATCTCAGCGGTAGACGAATCCTGCTCCACCTCTCCATTCACGGAGAGTTTCATTTTGAGCTGCTGTGGATCCTCAATATCACAGGCCGGAGTGACACAGGGGCCCATCGGGCAGAAGGTATCGTGCCACTTACCGTGTAACCAGTCGAAGAAGCCGTCCTTTTCCCGCTGGGTCCGCTCCGGGTTGGGACGGAACTTGCGGTCGGAGATATCATTGATCACGGTATAGCCGGCCACGTAATCGAGGGCCTCTGCTTCTGAGACTCCCTTACAGGATTTCCCGATCACAATCCCCAGTTCCAGTTCCCAGTCAATATGATCGGGTGAGACAGCAGGAATTTTCACCGGCTGTCCCGGATGAGTGAGCGTCGTCAATGGAGGCTTCATGAACACATAGGGAAACGTCTTCTGGCGCTCCTCGGCTTTGCCGCCCCCTTCTTCGATGTGTTTTGAATAATTCCCAGCCAGAAGCAGCAGCTTGGAAGGCTCAGGCACGGGGACGAGCAACTGCACATCTTCCAGAATGATCGACATCGGAAAGAGTTCTTCATCCATGGACTGCTTCAACTGCCGCTCGATCACCAGGATCGTTTCCCGCTGTGCTCCGCCGGGGAGAAAGGGAATCAGTCCCTCAGATTCATCTATCTCGACGCCCGCCAGGTCAGCTGCAGCACTCAGGGGTAGAACGGAATCTTCTGTATAAAAACCGCAGGCAATCTGGTTATCTAACTGATAGCGACACAGTCTCATGGTCTTTCAACTCCTGATCGGGATCTGCAAATCGGTGGGTCAGTCTTGATGACGGAACGAATTCCTGAATGAGTCTCTCCCTGTTCATGCTAACGTCTGCGGCAGGAAAGACCAGTTTGCAGGAACGTTTATGTTAGCTGCTTCTGAAATCTCTTTAAACTCACAGCCAGGATGACCACGCAACAGAGACTGAGCCCAGTGAAGTAAGGGAGCAGATCCGTGATCCCCGCCCCCCGCAGAACAATGCCTCTTAAGATCTCCAGGAAATAAGTTACCGGAATGATGAAGGTAAACAGGTAAATCGGCAGCGGCATCTGGGAACGGGGGAACATGAATCCCGAAAGCAGCACTGAAGGCAGCATAATCAGAAACGCAAACTGCACCGCCTGCAACTGTGTCTGTGCGATGGTGGAGACCAGCATCCCCAGCCCAAGGCCGCAAATCAGGAACAGCAGCGAAAGTGTCAGCAGTTCCCAGAGATTACCATGTATCGGCACGCCGAACAGGAAGACCATCACTGTTAAAACAATCAGGGTTTCCACAAATCCGATCATCGCATAGGGGACCAGTTTTCCCAGCAGCAAACCGGACTTGCTGACCGGCGTCACGAACAGCTGCTCCAGTGTCCCCAGTTCCCGTTCGCGGACGATGGCAAACGAAGTCAGGAACAGGGTCACCAGTTGCAGAATAATTCCAACCAGACCAGGCACGAAGAAATGTGAGCTATCCAGATCCGGGTTGTAGAGCAACCGCGGTCGGATCTCCACCGGGAGCGCAACCTTCCCTTCGGCATTGCGAGAGGGCACGACATTCAGTGTTTCGGCAAACTGTTTTGTAATGTTGGTCGAGAAATTAAACCCGAGCAGGCTGGAAGCATTAAGCGCCGTCGTAGCGACCTGGGAATCGCTGCCATCAATTAATACCTGAACCGAGACCTGCTCCCCCTTGAGCAGACGATCGGAATAATCGGGCGGAATAACGACCCCCACCTTGGCCCTGCCAGACTCGAAGGCACGACGGAAGGCATCATGATCATAAACCCGATCGATGATCATAAAGGTACGGGTGTTTGCGAACGCCTCACGGAGCTCGCGCGCACTGGAGCGACCGTCCAGATCAAAGATGACCGTCGGTATGTTTTCAATCTGGGTGTCGATCGCAAAGCCGAAGATCAGGGTCTGTAATACCGGGACAGCAAAGGCGAACAGCAGCGTCGATGGTTCACGTCTGATATGCGAAAATTCCTTGACCAGAATGGCCCAGAACCCCGCCAGCATCTTCTGCCTGAAATGGGGAGCCTGCTTGCTGCGGGCTTTAGTATCACCTGGTAATTTCTCAGGAGCAATTTGTGGCTCAGTCAGCGCGTCACTCGTCTCTGCCTGTGCTGCAGATGCCTGCGTTGTAGTTGCCTCCGGCACAGTCCCAGTGTGAGTATCTTCGTCGTGATTCAATCCCTCCGCCCGGCTCAGGGTCACAAACACATCTTCGAGTGAAGGTGTGATCGGCCTGACTTGAACGGTCCCCTGCGATTCTGGAATACGGTTAACGAAATCATGTTCTGACAGACTCTGATCCGCGAGCACGTGAATTGTTTGACCAAACAGAGTGGCGTCGTGCACGCCGTCCATATCGCGATAGGTACCCAGCCACGTCGCTGGATGAGGAATATCGATTTCCCAGCGCGCCGATCCGGGGGGAGTCACGCTGGATAACTGTTTCAACTCTTCCGGCTTTCCACAGACAATCAGTCGCGAATTATAAATATAGCCCACATCGCTGCAACGTTCGGCTTCATCCATGTAATGTGTGGTCACAAACAGGGTCACCCCCTGCCCCGCCAGTTCAAAGAGCAGGTCCCACAAATCGCGGCGGGCAACCGGGTCAATCCCGGCAGTCGGTTCATCCAGAAACAGCAATTCCGGTTCATGAATCAGAGCACAGCCCAGAGCCAGACGCTGCTTCCAGCCTCCGGATAAATTTCCCGCCAGCTGATCCAGGCGGTCGCCCAGAGAAGTCAGCTCTATGATCTCCTCAAACCGCTGTTCCAGTTTCTCGGGACTCAACCCGTAGATTCGACCGTAGAATTCGATGTTCTCCCGGACGCTCAAGTCGGCATAGAGACTGAAGCTTTGAGACATATAGCCAATCCGGCGTTTGATCAGCTCGGCTTCGGTACTCACGTCATAACCCAGAACCTGTGCTCCGCCGCCCGTTGGTTCCAGAACGCCACACAACATGCGGATGATCGTAGACTTACCGCTGCCATTCGGTCCCAGCAGGCCGAAGATCGCCCCCCGTTCAACTTCAAAGCTCACCTGATCAACGGCCCGCAGAGCACCAAAGTCACGCGTCAGCTGATCAAGCTGAATCACCGAGTTCATGAGCGGTCTCCCCGTTGATCCAGCCAGACATCAGCCGCCATCCCGGGACGGAGCAGGCGTTCTTCATTCTGCAGCCTGACTTTCACTCGAAAGACCTGCTTGGACCGCTCTTCGGGTGTCTGCACGTTGCGAGGCACAAACTCAGCCTGACGAGAAACGAATGAAATGACACCTTCAAAGCTGCGATCAGGATAACTGTCGATGGTGACCTTAACCCGCTGATCGATGCGAATACCCAGATGGTTTTCAGGAACGTAACAACGAACCCAGAGGTGATTCAGATCCAGTATGGAGATGACCGGCGCGTTGCTTCCTACCAGATCTCCCGGTTCCAGGTTAACGGCTTCAACAACCCCGTCCGCAGGCGAAATGATTTTCAGCTCGCTAATCTGCTTTTCAATTGTCTGCAGGGTTGCTTCTGTTTTTTTCACTGCCGCTGCCGCCTGTTCGATATCTTCCCGGCGACTTCCGTTTTTCATCAACTGCCAGGCATCCTCTGCCTGCTTCAGTTCTGCCCGTGCTGCATCGATCTCCTCTTTGCGGGTGCCCTCTTTGAGCAGTTCCAGTGCCTGCTCCTTGACCGATTTTCTGGCGGCTGCCACCTGGAATTCCGTGTTGGCGGTATCCAGCTCGTCCTGGGAAGCAGTTTTTTCAGCAAACAGAGTTTCGATGCGGGCCTGTTGCGCCTGTGCCAGTCGGAACTGGGCATCAGCGAGTCTGAGTTCAGCAACGGCCGTTTCAATTTCCTGGGGACGTGGTCCATTCACCAACTGTGTGAGATGCGCTTTGAGCTGATCGACCTTTGCTGCCGCTTCAGCGATTTCTTCCGGGCGAAAGCCGGCTACGAGTTTACTGTGATATGCTTTCGCTTCCGCCAGTGCCGCTTCGGCCTCGGCCTTTCGTTCCAGCAGATCGTAAGGCTCCAGTTCAATCAGCAGTTCTCCCCTGCTGACCTTTTGTCCCTCTTCGATAAGAACCTGCCTGACTCTCCCCCCCACTCTGGAACCGGGTCGAATATCATCCGCCTCAATGAACCCGGAGACCTTTAAGGGTTCATAGCGATTCTGGCTCATGACCAGGGCCAGGATCAGAATCACTCCCAATCCAATCAGTCCCAGAATTTTCTTCAATGGTCTATCCTTGTTTGAAAGTATGAACACGTCTGGCAGGTAGATCGCATTATATACATTTAAGTCCGATTCATCTTAGCGGGCCTTTAGAGAATTCCAAATGAACGCCGGGAATCGAATCAGTTCCCCTGTATCAATCATCACGTCCGCATTCTCAACCATCACAGCTCGACAGGGTAGCAACCGCAGAGAGCTCCCTTGATGCTGCTTAAGAATCGGGCAGCTCTCGATGGTGACTGCGGGAGTTTGATGATTCAAAAAATAAATTCCTCTTAACACACCATATCTTCAGTCGTCTTATCTCTTTTAATCTATTGAGGATAGAGCCCCAGGCAATGTTGTTTTTTCGGACGAAAACAGATTTGGCACATCATTCGCTTTAGTACCAAATCACAATAATCATCAAACAGAAACAATCCCTTAAACATGTGCCCTTATAAATCCGGGCGTTAAGAGTTTGTGCTCGTAACTGTTTGTTGAGCATGTTGTGGTTTTCGTTAAATAAGGAGAGATGATGAGAACATCATCATCTAAGAAAAGAGGAATGAGAAGAGGATTCACACTAATCGAATTGATGGTCGCTATCGCAACGATAGCTGTTTTGATCGCATTACTTTTACCAGAGATTCAGAAGGCACAGGATGCCTCCCTGCAAAGTAAACAGAAATCGGGCCCCTATTGGGTATACCGCGAATACGAATACGCGGGTGGTCCGGTAATCACCGAAATTTCGGGAACCTATAAACACTCCCTCCAGGAAATCCTGGACATGTACGCCATCAACCTGAAAAAACAGCAGAAAGCTCATGCAGATGAACTGATGGCTGAAGAAACAGGTGAAGAACCCGTTTCTGCCCCGAAAGTAGTTGCCCTGGCATCTGCTCCCACCAATGACATCACTGAAGTCAATGACACTGTGACACATGACCCTAATCTGGTCGAATACGATCACGTAGAGATGACCAAAGAAGAAAAGATAGACAAAGCTAAACGAGCTTTAAAGAACTTTAAATATGATCTGTCTCAGAATACCGCCTCACTGGTTGCACGCCGGAATTTGACTGAAGCGATCGAATTGCTGAAGCGGGATCTGAAACGCCTGGAAGCAGAACCGTAAGCCCGAATCTATTTCCGCTATACAACGAAGACACTCTCCTGAAAACAGGTGGAGCTTGATTTGAGCGTCAAGTTTCACCTGTTTTTCTTTATTAATGGTCTGACCGCTGCAACTTACGAAGACCCATTTTTTGTAGATCTTTCAAACTGAAAAAATGCGATCTTTTTTAGGAAAGTTGGTCTTGGCAGAAAAAATCAATCCCATTATAAATCCGCCTCTGCTGACTTCTGAATGAGTAAAACTCTCTCACTTCACTTTACTGATTCAGGCCTTCAGCGGGACACGTCCCCACGTGTCATATCTCAAAACCTACCACCCCATCAAAATTGATTTTTTTCCATTCATCTTTCCTTGAATCAGCTTGGCTTTTCCAGGAACTGTGATGCGTCGTCCGATGTTCTCGATCCCCGGATCAATTTCACATCGCCTCGATGAATCGCGCCCTGGCAAATGTGATTCTATTCAGAGATCGATAAAGGAGCACTTAAGATGCCCATCTTCGTACGGGTATGCCTGCTTAGCGCAGTAACTTTATTCAGCATCACTCAGGTCGGTTGCCATCGCGGGCCAAACGCGCAGGTACGGCAGAGCATGTATCGCTCACAGCAACTCTATGATCAGAACATGGAGTTGGCCATGCAGCGTGATCAGTTCCAGCAGTCTGCATCTCTGTTGCAGCAGGAACGCGATCAGCTGGCCATGCGGGCGCAGACGCTGGAATCGAACCTCAACATTGCTAATAAGCGGCTCGACAATCTGAATGCAGAGCGTTCAGAAATGCAACAGCGTTATGTCAGTCTCATGAAGCAGGCCAAAGGACAGCCCAGTCCACTGGATGGCGAAGCCACTCGTCGCTTCCAGGAACTGGCTGATAAATATCCTGACTTCGAATTCGATCCGCATACTGGCGTCAGTAAATTCCATTCTGACATCCTGTTTTCCTCTGGTAGCGATCAGCTCAAACCTTCGGCCAGAGAGATCCTCAACCAGTTTGCAGCCATCATGAACGATGGGAATGCGAAACGTCTGAATGTTCTGGTTGTCGGTCATACCGATGACAAACCGATCTCCAAAGCAGCCACACAGCGGCATCATCCGACCAACTGGCACCTGTCTACCAACCGGGCTAACTCAGTCGTCCTCTCACTCTCGAAATTTGGAGTCAAGCAGGAACGCATGGGAGCCGCCGGTTACAGTATGTTTCAGCCGGTCGTACCGAATGCCAACGATTCCGCCCGGCAGAAAAACCGCCGTGTTGAGATCTTCGTCCTCGCACCGGATGCCGTCGTTGCCGGCTGGGATCCGAATCCGACACTGCTGAACTAGTCGGCTCTTTCCGACGCTCCAAATCTTAGATGTCTTCCCGGTAATGGCTCACCATGTGACTGGATGGTGAGCCAGCCGATGACTCCGCATAGTAGCGGAACAGCCAAAGCAACTCCCACGCTGGTCCACAATTTGAACGACCAGCGTGTATCTTCAGCCGGCCAGAAGTCGCTCGGCAGAATCTGATCCGTTTCCAGAGTTCGTACGACCAGCATCGTGCAGAGCGCACCTGTGATCCAGAACGAGATCTGTACGACAAACACCGCCCGACTCTCCAGTCGGGGCAGGTTCCCACAGAAATCTCCTGCGAGCGACATCCAGAGCATCAGCAGGAACAGCCATTGTGCCCGCCCCAGGTTTGATCTGGGAATGAGAGCCAGCTGATGCCGCCTCGCCTGACAGATCGCAGAGCCAACCGCTACCGAAAGCAGAATTCCCACGATCAGAAACCAGAACATACCGGAAAGCCCGGCAAATTCGTCTGGCACCCAGCCCGCCTCCTGCCAGCGAAACACATTTTTATGCAGGTTCTTCCAGGGTAATACGATCAGCAGAAAGATCAAACCGATGAAGTTCATTCCCCTGGATTCCACATCTTCCTGAGGCGCTGCCAAAGCGATGACGGGAATTGGTTGCCCATTCTCTCCCTGATCCGATCTTGGAGCGGTCTGTTGCCGTGCGAAAGTTTGTGCGCCCCAGCCGATCCCGGCCCCCATAATCAGCCCGAACAGCTGCTCCATCCATTTCCAGTAATCCAGACCCTGTAACACGGGCCAGGCGCCGATGATCGACCACTGGGCTCTCCCCAGCATGTTCACAAAATCCCCCAGCAGAAAACCCAGCCCTCCAAACAGAAAGCCATAGCCACACCAGCGCAGAGCGGCCCGATTCTGTTGTTGCCTGAGTTCATATATCAGAGCCAATAAGACACCGACACAGCCGGCCCAGTTATCCCCGCGGGGCGGCGTCATGCGGAGTCCCAGCACGAGTGTCAGTAAAAAAAAACCGAGCAACCAACCGATCGCCAGCCGCAGCATCAAACCACAGGGGGCGTGAAAGTCCGAGCGAGCGCGGTAGAGCATCAAACTGACCAAAGCAGCAGAACCGGCAGCCACCCAGTCCACATCATACGGGTTCCAGAGTTCGAACAGCCAGGAGGTCAAACCGCTGAAGTCCAGTGCCAGCCAGAAGAGCCACAGAAAGACCAGCGGAACCGTAAAACGCTCCAGCTCGGATCGTTTCAGGGTAACCGACAGCGCCAGAATTCCGGCACCAATGCCTCCCCAGAGTGCTCCAATCAGAAACAGGCTGGCGTAGCCATAGACGACATCCGGAAGTTCCATTCCCGCGGTATAGCCGATCACGCGGCCATAACTCATCTGCCCGCCGAACGACCAGCCAATCGCCCCCAGGAATGCCATCAGGGTGGACCGCTGCCACCATTCGGGCCTGTGCGAAGTAAGACAGACGGCCAGAGCAACCAGCGCTCCCGGGACCATCGCCCCGGCTTCATGTCCGTAATTCCCACGAAAGCCCCAGCCAACAGACATGGCCAGCGCGGGTAACAGAATCTGGCTGCAATGGTGCGCGGATCGCATACATCCCCCCAAATCTCTGATTACAGAGCAAAGTAGCTTTTGATTCCACTCAATACGCTGTCGACGGCCACTGAGGCCAGAATGAGACCACTGATCCGGCTCACAATACTCGCCCCGGCATCACCAATCACTTTCTGAATTGGTCCGGCCAGCAATAGAAACCCATACGTGATGATCAGGACAGCCAGCATTGTGATCGTAGCGAGAAACTGTTCGCCCACATGAAACCGGTGATTGTCCGTGATCAGAACGACTGCCATCATTGCTCCGGGAGAGGCGATCGAAGGAATCGCCAGTGGAAAAACCGCTTTATTCTGGTGATAGTTGGCACGATTCGATTCTTCGATCTCTGACTCAGGTTTACTCTCGCCAAAGATCATCGTCAGGGAAAACAGAAAGAGGACAAGTCCCCCGGCAATCTGAAATGCAGAGAGGGGAATATCCAACTGCTCCAGCAACAGCTGACCGCCGACAATAAACAGAATCAGTACGAGTGCCGCAGTAATGATGGCACGCAACGCGATTTTACGTTGTACCGCTCTGCTGGTCCCCGCAGTCACGGCGATAAAAACCGGAATACTCCCCACAGGATCGACAACCGCCCAGAGGTAGATAAAATCCTTGAGAATGTCGTCCCACATGAGATGTTATGTCTTTCCTGTTACCCGGGGTCGAGTCAGTTAGCCTGTTGATAATGAGGGTTGGGATCGGAAGGAATCGCCGCTTGGACCTGTTTCTGCCAGCGATGCAGTTCGTTTGTGAGAACTGTTGCTTTTTCCGGCTGGCTGTCAATCAGGTTCATCGTTTCGCCGATGTCACTGCGGGTGTTATAAAGCTCCCGATGCCCGTCTTCAAAAAACTCCAGCAGCTTCCAGTCTCCCTGTCGGATGACCGAGACTGGCGTTGTACGAAATCGCTGCTGCATGCCCTGGTATTTTTGCAGATAAGCCGGAAAGTGCCAGAACAGAGACCGTTTTTTCAGGCTGCTTTGTGGATCTTTCAACAGGGGGACCAGACTTTCGCCGTCTAACTGGTAATCTTGCGGAACCGGAATCTCCGTCAGATCCAGAAAAGTCGGGTAGAGATCCAGATTGATCACTGGTTCTTCACTGGAGCTTCCCGCCTGTGTCACGCCGGGCCACTTAATCAGCAGCGGCACACGGATGCCTCCCTCATACAACATTCCCTTGGAACCGCGGAGAGGTTTCATCGTGGTCGCGGGGCCGTAACCACCATTGTCCGAAGTGAAGACAACGACAGTGTTCTCTTCCAGCTTTTGTTCTTTCAGAGTCTGAAGAACACGACCGATACTGTCATCCATACTTTTCACCATCGCCGCATACGTTGCATGCTGATGCAGCTTGCCTGCAGGTTTGTCTTCAAAATGTTTCTTATATTCCTCTTTGGCCTGCAGTGGTGTGTGCACAGCATAATGTGTGAGGTAGAGGAAAAAGGGAGAGTCCGCGTTATCTTTGATGAAACTGCAGGCTTCCGCGGTCAGTCGATCTGTCAGGTATTCCCCCGGATCTCCATTCGAGAGTTGCGGATTGCGATAGGGACTGAAGTAACCGCCCCGCGGACTGCCCGACTGATTTCCGGCGATATTTACCTGAAAACCCTGAGAACGCGGTGACTTACCGAGATGCCACTTGCCGATGCTGGCACACTGGTAACCCGCTTGAGAAAGTGTCTCAGCAATCGTCACGAATCGATCTGCCAGCACGACATTATTTTTAGCGGGGATCAGCTTGCGATAGCGGTCATTCCCACGTGCCGGATCACCAACCGTGTAAACGCCATGTCGAGGCGTATATTGTCCCGACATCAGACAGGCTCGACTCGGTGCACAGTTCGGAGCTGCTGCATAAGCCGAGGAGAATCGCATTGATTTCTGTGCGAGCTCATCGATATGGGGTGTTTCGTAGAAGTCACTCCCCATGTAGCCGACGTCACGCCAGCCCAGGTCGTCGATGAAAAACAGGACAATGTTCGGTCTGTCAGGAGCAGCGGAGATTGGCGTAAGCAGACCAGGCATCCAGCAGAACAGGCAGGTAAGAACCAGCGAGCGAAGCATCAGGTTTCCTTCCGGGACGAAGATCGAAATGAATGGTTTTTCTTACGACGATGGTTTAGGATTGAAGCAGATTTATTCTAAACCCCCGGCGAACGGATGTCATTCCTTTAGCTGGCAATTCGAACCAGATATGGAATCACTCGCTTACAGCCCGAAGGAACCAGCATGGTAGACAAGATCAAAGTCGGACAGATCGGTGTAGGACACCCTCACGCCGGCGGTAAAATGCAGGCCTTTCGCAAATCGGCCGACTATGAAGTTGTAGGCGTCGTAGAACCCGACCCACAACTTCGCAAGTATGCAGAATCGACGGGCATTTACCAGGGGCTCCCGTTTCTGACGGAAGAGCAACTGCTCAATATCGATGGCCTGCAGGCGGTCGCCGTGGAGACCGAGGTCCCCGATCTCTTGAATACTGCGGAAACCTGCATTCGGGCGGGCAAACACATCCATCTCGATAAACCGGCTGGACTTTCACTACCCCACTTCAAACGAATTCTGGATCAGGCCGCCCAGAAACACCTGCTGCTGCAGATGGGTTATATGTATCGCTACAATCCCGGTGTGGTGCTGCTGCGAGATCTCCTGCAAAAAGGCTGGCTGGGTGAACCATTTGAAGTACACACTGTCATCAGCAAGAAGATGGATTCTGCCAGTCGAACTAAACTCGAACCCCAGCCGGGAGGAATGATGTTTGAACTGGGGTGCCATGTGATCGACCTGGTAGTTCAGATTCTGGGCCGCCCCGAAAACGTCACTGCGTTCTCACAGCATGCGTCCCAGATCGATGATCAACTGCAGGACAACATGCTGGCTGTGTTTCAATATCCCCGAGCGCTGGCCACGGTGAAATCGAGCTGTAATGAAGTGGATGGTTTCAACCGACGCCACATTCTTGTCTGTGGTTCCGAAGGCACTTATCATCTGCAACCATTCGCACGACCGACGGCAAAACTGACTCTCGAGAAAGCCAAAGGCAAGTACCGCAAAGGGTCACAGGAAATTTCCTTCGACGGATATACCCGTTACCAGGATGATGTGGCGGACATGGCTCGAATCATCCGACGTGAAAAAGATATGGACTTTTCCTATCAGCATGATCTGGACGTGCAGGAAACTGTGCTTAAATCGGCCAGCCTGCCGATCACCTGAGTTGCAAATCCACTCAGACCTGCTTGAGTTGACCGTAGGTATGCTGCGCAGAAGCGATCACGGTGACTGTCTCGTCGGTCTGCAGCAGGCGGCGGATCTCTGCTTCGTCTTCCAGGGGGATGATAAACAGATCTTCGACCCGGTCGCTGTCCGCCTGGCTTAACAGACAGACCAGCGCCCAGTCACCCGCCAGCGCAAGTTGGGTCGCAGCCACCAGATCCAATGGCAGTTTGTCACGGAGTGGTTTGATCGCATCCAGTGGTTCATGACAACTGGCCAGCAACTGCATGCCTTCACCAAAGTCTGCGTCGATTTGAGTCAGTAGCACAACGCGACCATCCTGCGTCACCAGATTGCGTGCCGTCTCCAGGACGCTTCCCAGCTGATTCCACTGGTGCCCCGCTGGTCCGCTCTCTATCGCAACCAGGATCATCTCGGCTTTATATTCCGGCTCGACGCGCCAGACACGATCGAGCAGTTCCTTGCCTTTTCGAAATGCAGCTTCCAGGCTGCCAAATATAATATCCGCAGCCTGTTGACCGCCGGCAGGAATGACCTGCAGGCTGTATTGTAATCCCAGCATCCAGCCCACTTCATCGATCAACTGCCGCAGGGGCCGACTGTCGGAGGGAGTCAGCTCACGGTGCGACTGCCCTCGACTTCTAACGATCGCTTCCATTGAGGAGAAGCCGGGGTACAGCGAACTGCCGCCCCCCGCATATCCGATGAGCGGATCGTAGCCGACTTTTTCGATCGGCAGAATGAAATCCGCTTCCAGCAGATGGCGGGAGAGGTAAATCCGTTCGCCTCCTGTCGACGTGCCCAGATATCCGAGGTCGTCTTGCGACTCAGGATTGTGAACGACCCAGTTCGCCTGTTGCTGCAACTCATCTGACACTGAGTTCTGAAGATCCGATGCCCCACCCTCAGAATCAATGGCGGCCTGCAGAATCGTCAGATCTTCGATCGAAATTCCACATTTTAAAAGATACGCCCAGACGGCATCGATGATGGTCCCGGCTTCCGGTGCCTGCGGATCAACCAGGATGGTAATTTTATCTCCCGGTACAATGGCCAGATTGAGAGGCGGGAGTTCCAGCGGGCTGTTTAATGCCTGCTGCATTTTCTGCTTCACATCGGACAATGGTTCGGGCGACTGATGGTAGCAGATGACTCTTTCGGACGGGATTTCACATTGGAAATCCCCAGTCTGACCATATTTCAGTTCAATTTTGACAGTATCCGTGAGCGACACAACTTGATCCTGACTGACGCAACAACACTGGCTGATCCGATATGACGCGTCGAATCAGGGATTCTGGTTGTTGATTTAAGTGAAATCGGGTGACACACTGAAATGTTAGCGGTTTAGAGGTGAATTCTACAGGAATTGTGATCACAATATTAGAATAACATTGCAGATTGCGGTTCAGGAACCCGACCAGTTTCTTGAACAGCACCTGTTTTTTCCAGAAAGGTCATCATGACAGAAGACGATCAATTAATGATTCGAATTCAAAGTGGTGACCAGCGCGCCTTCGATGAACTTGTGGAAAAATATCAGGGCCCCCTGATTGGATTTTTTTTCCGGAACACCCGCGACTCCCAGCTCTCTGAAGACCTGTCCCAGGAAACGCTGCTGCGGGTCTACAACCAGTCGTGGGATTACCTGCCCCAGGGACGGTTCCGGGGCTGGATGTATCGAGTGGCCCGCAATCTGATGATCGACAGCATCCGCCGACAGTCGCATGATGCCCTGATCAAAGCATATACGGGAAAAAAACAGGACGAAGATGATTCCCTGAATCGACTGGCCAGCGAGGTCGTCTCGCCGGAAGAGAAGGCAAATATCAAGGAATTAGCGTTGATTGTAGATGAACTGCTGGGAACAATTCCTGAAGACCAGCGACTGACCTTCACACTGCACCATTATTCCGAACTGACCCTGAATGAGGTCGCGGACGTCATGGAAACAAACCTGGCCACGGCCAAAAGTCGCCTGCGGCTGGCTCGCGAGAAACTGCGGGAAAAACTGAAACTGATGGGCGTCACTGGCCCGCAACAAAATTAAGAAATCACGAACTTTAAAAAGATATGAACCCACCGGCAACCGATTGCGTTGGTGTGAGCGGGCCTGGGAAATCGCATCCATTTTCATCAATTAACTGAAACAGTACGGAGAAGAGGGGAATGAGCTATTTCAGCCGGCTCACTGATATTGTGACCTGTAATCTGACTCATCTGCTGGAAAACGCAGACGATCCCATTCAGGAAATCGAGCAGATCATAGCCGAAATGAAAGAAGGCCTCGCGGGCGCTAACCGCAGCGTGAAAACTGCGACCTCCAACGAACGGGCGATTCAACAGGAACTGGAAGAACATCAGCAGCAGATCTTTCAATGGAAAGAGGCAGCCAAGAACGCCCTGGCGCTGGGTGATGAAGCGGAAGCCCGCAACTCCCTGGTCCGAAAACAGGAGATCGAAGATCTCAAAGCCGGCCTGGAACAGCAGCACCGGGCAGCAGTCGCAACCCGCGAACATTTGACAACCACGCTGCACGCCCTGGAAGCCAGACTGGCCGAAGCCCGACGTAAGCAGGTGGAACTGACACAGCAGGCAGGAATCAGCAACGCTCCTGTCGAGGAAGTCGCCGAGGCTCCGGAACCGGAATCGACGGTCACTCCCTCCCGCTCCGAGCAGATCGACTCAGAACTGGCTGAATTAAAGCGGGAACTGGGACAATAACAACAGGCCCCGTCCGCTGACCCGGATTCGCGGTAAACTCCTCGATTTCGACAGGCATCATAAATCCGGCATAACCAGTTAAACTGGTTAGATTTAGGATAACCGAACCACCTTCAATCTGGACAGATGGTTCGAATGAGAAATTGTTTCTGAAGAAACCGCCAATCAGCAAGAAGGTACTTGCAACGGACCGGTTCTCATTTAGAATAAAAATAGATAAATAAAGGGGTTCGGAAGGTTTGAGCCTTGAACCGTCACTATCAGCCATGAGGTTGGAGCGACCGGTGCGGCTGGCATTATTCACCGAACCCGTATCTTCTTCGCCAAGGCATTCGTCTACCGTTTTTCAGGTTTAATCGGACTGAAATTCCCGAGACAATTGTCCGATGACGAATAACACAACTTCATTTCTCAATTTACATCATTGATGTCGGAGTCGCGCCACCATGGCCAAAAAGTACCTGAACCTCGAAGAAGCAGCAGCGCAGCTGGGCATGGAAACTGAAGAACTCAACCGCCTGCGGGAAGCGGGCGACATTAGAGGCTTTGCCGACCGGGGTGCATGGAAGTTCCGTCTGGAAGATATCGAAGAACTGGGGCGAACACGGCAGGCAGATTCGGATCCCGCCATTCCCCTGTATACCGAAGATGCGGACCTGGAAGACGACGACCTGTTCGACTCCGGAATTCTGGATGAAGAAGAAATCTCCGCTGAATCAGACAGCGTAATCGATGAAGATGAAGTCGGTGAGCAGGCGACTGTGATTCGGGGCAGTGTCCATGACGATGATGATGAGCCAGTTGAATTAAGCAGCTCTGACAGCGATGTTCGTTTAGTAGTCGACGAAGGCGATGACCTGCAACTCGACAGCGAGCCCGAACTGGTTGCCGTCGGCGAAGACTCCGACAGCGATGTTCGCCTGACCGACGATTCGGGCATTGACATGAGCAGTGACAGTGATGTGAAGCTCGTTGATGCCGATGCGGAACAGGACGAGGAACTCATGGATCTGGACCTGGGAAGTGACAGCGATGTGAAACTCGTTGCTGATGACTCCAGTCCGATGGGCAGCGAAAGCGACGTTGCTCTGGTAGGCAATGACGGCCTGGAACTGGTCAGTGACAGTGATGTCGCCCTGGTTTCAGATGAAGGCGATGATTCTTCCATCCTGGCCGAAGACAGTGGCATCTCACTGGCGTCGGACAGTGGTATCTCGCTGGCCGGCCCGCTGGACAGTGGAATTTCCCTCGAAGCGGCCGATGAAAGTGGGATCTCACTGGGGGGAGACGATGACAGTGGTCTCTCGCTGGCCGATGATGAAAGCGGCATCTCACTGGAAGACGATACAGGCAGCGATATCTCGATTACAGCCGATAGTGGAATCTCGCTGGAGCCGTTCGATGCTGAAGAAACCAATCCCATGATGGCATCCGGCGCGAGCAAAGATGCGACCATGGAAATTCCCGCGCTGGATGACGACGACGACAGCAGCTTCGACCTGTCTGCCGATGATTCGAACGCAGATACCAGCGTACTGATGCTGGATGATGAAGGCAGTGCCGGTGGATCTTCTGGATCCGTCATTCTGGACTCCGATGAAGATGGTGAATCCGGCATCTTTGATGAAGACGACGACTTCGCCAGCGACGACGGCATGTCAGATGTCTTTGATGAAGACGATGATGACTTCGACGACATCTACGACGCTGACGACGACGACTTCGACGATTCATTCCAGAGTGGAGAAAGCCACGCCGAGTTTGTCGCTCCCGCTTCCTTCGCCGGTGGACGTGGTGGTGCGATGGCCGCTCCCGAACCGGAGTGGGGGGTTGGCACCTTCGTCGCCCTGGGCTTCTCAACAGTGCTGATGTGTCTGTGCGGCGTCATGATGTATGATCTGGTTCGCACGATGTGGCACTACGACGATCCGTCCACATTCAGCTCGACTCTGCTGGATACTTTCGGCGGCTTGTTCTAAGCTCGCAATCAGACATGTGACATACTTACACAGACCGCAGGACACAGTTACCCTGCGGTCTGTTTTTATGCGCAGTTGAAGCTGCAAAGATGAAAAACTTCCCCCTTCTCAGGAGATCAATCCGGTCTGGGTGGGAATCAGGTCAGGCAGATCGATATAATCAGATCTGGTAAGTTTCAAATCGCCTCTTTCGTTTTCAATACTATCTGGTGTCTTTATGCTGAACTGCAAATCGCTGCTCGTCTTTGTTCTCCTCGCTCAATTCTCCGTCTCCCCTGCCCTGGCGCAGGAACGTCAGTTAACATATCGCGATCGACGACCGCAGGAATACAAGCTCACCGCACGGGCCAGTGAAATCGACCCCCGCGCCAAAGAACATCCGGAGATCGACTACGTCTTCGAAGCAAAGGGAAAAGTTCAGGATCTGGAACACGCCGTGGTCGATACACGGAAAAAGCCACGCGGCAAACTGGTCATCTGGCTGATGGGATATAACAGCCAGCTGTTTGACGGACTCTCTAAATTAGGTTTTCACGCGATTCAGGTGCATTATGCAAACCGCTGGTTCTCCAAAGTCTGTCGCGAGAATCCGGTTGGCGAGACCTGCCGGGGAAATGTGAGGCTGGAAGCTGCTACCGGCGAAGACTATAGCGATCAGGTTTCCATCCCGAAGCCCGATGGTATGAAAGAGCGGGCCCTGCAGTTCGTAAAATGGCTGGCGAAAAACAATCCCCAGGGAAAGTGGGACTATTACCTGACTCCCGACGGCAACGATCTGCGCTGGGATGATGTGATCATGGCGGGCAGTTCGCATGGTTCGACCACCGCTGCCCGTTTTGCCAAGCATCAAAAGGTGAGCCGGGTTGTGATGTTCTGTGGCCCCCGCGATCAGTATCAGAACTGGCAGTCCCTCCCTTCAGCAACTCCGACAAACCGCTACTTTGGATTTTCCCATGTGCTGGACGGCGGTTGGACCGGCGA
The DNA here is from genome assembly GCF_007744075.1 of Gimesia chilikensis. Classification (NCBI taxonomy): domain Bacteria; kingdom Pseudomonadati; phylum Planctomycetota; class Planctomycetia; order Planctomycetales; family Planctomycetaceae; genus Gimesia; species Gimesia chilikensis. Next base: position 7,236,183 of record NZ_CP036266.1, read on the forward strand.
CCATTACTGTCGTTCCTGGGAGCTGATTGGTCTCAATGAATACGGGCCGATTGTCAACGTCGATCAGTCGAAACCTCCTTATGAAAATACACGGCGGCTGATTACCGACTTCGATGTCAAAAACAATACCCGCCGTGCCCATTCTTCCGTCGTCCCTGGTGGCAGTGCTGGTAAAAATGCGAAAGGCCAGTATATCCATGAAGCGGTCTGGCTGTACCTGTTTACGCATCCGGTCGACAAAGTTGGTAAGCCGGTTCCATTGGATCCGGGATGCGAGAAAAACCAGCGAGACAGCTGAGAGCTGAAACCGTGATTAAGGCCGTTATTTTTGATCTGTATGGGACTCTGCTGGAACTCACGCAGGATCACAGACCATTTTTACAAGTGGCGAAACACTGTACCTCGCTGAGTGTTCAGGCAGCCATTCACAAAGCACTGGTCAATGACTGCCCCACTCTGGATTCTTATGCCAGTCTGCTCCGGTTGAAGACACAGCTCAACCTGGAGCGACTGGAACAGATCCTTGCTGATGACCTGCTCAAGGTGAGGCTCTTTCCGGATGTGCGATCTGCATTAGAAAAGCTTCAAAGTCGGCAGGTGAAAATTGCGGTCATCTCCAATTTAGCCACGCCTTACATCCGCCCCTTCGATTCGCATAATCTTCGCACTCACTTCGATGTTATTCTCTTCTCGTGTGAATGTGGTCTCGCGAAACCTGATCCTGCGATTTATCAACGGGCCATCCAGCAACTGAATTTAGCCCCTGAAGAAATACTGATGGTTGGCGACAGCTATGCTTCGGATGTTGTCGGACCAGCGACAGCAGGCATCAAAGGCATTCATCTCGTGCGTTCGGGTGAAGGCAGTTCAGCATCGGCTGTGATCTCTGGTTTGGAATCACTGTTCGATTTTGTCTGACTGGATCGGCCCGACACGCAGCTCACCCCTGAGGTAAACGTCCCCAGACCTGCACAATGCGGGGTAAGCCGGTGACGGTTCGCTCGTCTGCGGCAAATACATTGAGTTCATCCACGATCTGGTCAATTTCCTCTGTGGAAGCCAGTCCGTCTGCCAGAACCGTGTCGGCAATGTTTTCCATCGTCAAACCATTGAGCAGTTTGACCTCACCAGTCAGTCCCGTGGGTTGCACGACTGAAACGTGAATCGATTCCAGTCCAGCATCTTTCACGAGCACAGGCAAGCGCTGTCCGATATGCGGATCACCGCCCCGGTTCTGAACGACGGTGCAATACAGTTCATAGAACCTGCGAAACGCACCAGCTTCCGGCCAGGCAAATGAACCACTGAAGTCGATGTCCTCCAGCGCCAGGATTCCTCCCGGACGTAACTGCTTTAGAAAAGAGCTGAGAACCGCTTCCGGATTGCTGAGATGAGTCAGTACAAAACGGGAATAAACGACATCATATTCCGGCGGGCCTGCTGCATCCCGCACATCGACCCGACGATATTCCAGGTTGGATAAACCCAGGTCACGAGCTTCCTCTTGCGCGACGGAGAGTTTGGTGGCATCAAGATCAATGCCGACAGCCCTGCCCGCGGGAGCAATGCGGCGGGCCAGTTCGCGCGTCACGTCTCCTCCGCCGCAACCCACATCCAGACAGTTCTGACCATCAACCAGTTCCAACCGGTTCAAAAACGAGGAAGTGCTCTCCAACATGACACGTGACAGAACACGTAACCGTTCCCGACCAGGCAGACCACCTCGAATCGCATAATGTGGAGTCTCAGTCATCCTTGTGTCCATTCCTTTGTTGAATAGATTGAAATGTATGCTTATCAACAGCACGACGCTCTGCGACTTCTGCTGAAGTAACGCAAATTGTCGTCAGCGACTACCTTCTTTTTGAGAAGAGGGTGAGATCCGTGCCCAAAGATGACTCACAGGGAAACTTCTATAGTAAAAACCAGAAGAGCAAACGGTTAATTCCCACCAGCCTGTTACTTACATCAAATTCCCGGTACGCGCCACTTACGATCATGACGACTGAGAATCAGAATACTCTGAATTTATTCAGAAAATCAGAAAAAACCATGTAGTCTGCCTGCTTCATCTGGAATGTAGTTAGAAGGGGCCCTCTCCATTGGATTTGAGACACTGAAGTAGATCATATACAGGCCTACTGATGAATGAAGTTATCGTTAACAATGAGTTCTTTCAGCTGCTGTTACAGCATCAGGGACCCTTACACGCCTACGTACTTTCCCTGGTAGGTAATACTACTGACGCCCGAGATTTACTGCAGGACATCAATCAATGTCTGCTCGAAAAACGGGACACCTTCACCACGGACAGTAATTTCCTGGCCTGGTCTCGCAAAGTTGCTTTTTACAAGATCCAGTCATACTGGCGCGACAAACACCGTAACCGCCTGCTGTTCGACGACGAGTTACTCAACAGCATGTCCGAGACCATCGACAGCCTGCCCGATCTATATAACGAGCAGATCGAAGCCCTCAAATCTTGTATCAACCACCTCCCTGCTGACAAACAGACCATGATGCAACAACGCTACGGGCAATTCATGCCTCTCAAACAAATTGCTGACTACTGGGGAAAATCGGAAAAAGCGATCAGCGTCATGCTCTTGCGGATACGCTTGCGGCTTCAGGATTGCATCCAGAAAACACTCTCTGCAAGGCCCCGCATCTGATGATCTCTGAAAACACTTCAAACTGGGAAGACCCCCTGCCTCGGCTGGTCGCTTTGTATTTCGATCAGCGACTGGATGAGTCCGAACTGCAGCAGTTGCAGACGCGACTGAAAACGGACCCGGATGCAAGAGTCTTTTTCGCTCAGTTTTCGATCCTGCAGACTCAGCTGGAATGGGTCTGCACCGACTCAGTCTCACCACGAGAAATGACTCATATTCCGGCCTCCTATCATGCCAGAGCGCGTAACTGGAATCTGATTCTCTATATCTCATGCTGTATCTGCCTGGCGATCGGCGGACTGTTTTTCATGTATCTGACAACTCCCGTCGCTCACGTTTATCCAACCGCTGACAGCCACTGGGAATCCGGTTTGATCGCAGATGAGGAAACGCTGCTTTCAGGTTCGCGCAGACAGCTATCGAATGGTGCCATTGAAATTCGCTTCACTTCCGGATCGATCATTAACCTGCAGGCACCAGCGCTGTTTACAATCCAGGGATCGAATGCGGTCTTTCTGGAAGCGGGAAAGCTGGTTGCCGACATCCCTGAAACAGGACATGGCTTTACCGTGGAAACACAGTCCGGTCAGATTGTGGATCTTGGCACATCTTTTTCCGTAAACGTAGAGGCGGACCGAAACACGGAAGTCAAAGTCTATCGGGGTAAAGTCCAGGTCGCTGGTACAACAGATTCGCAAACTCCGCTCGACCTGTCAGCCAACCAGGCGGTGGAGATCGACTCCATATCCAGGTCAATCCTGCCCCGAGACTATACCAGCAGCGATTTCATCCCACTGATTGCCCGCGATTACAGCGTAGGCAGTTTCAGCGAAAATGTTGTGTTTCAGGAACAGTTTCCGGATCAGATCGCCCGGGGAGAGTTTCAGCTTCTTGAACGAGATGGCACGGTCTTTCTCTTTCCCGAACTGAGAGAGATCCAGCTCTACAATAACCTCAATGTCTCCATCAGCCAGCCTGGCAGCTACTGGTCCTACGAGCAGATAGAAACGGATACCGATTTCATCCCACGGGGAATGAAAGTCGACTGCTACCGACTCTATTACGATCCAGCCAGCAACAAGAATGAAATGCTGCCGGTAGAAGGCACGATTCACTTTCATCAGCCTGTGTTGGGAATGATTACCACCAGAAACCGGCTGCTGGAAACCGACCACATTCTCAATCCCCTTTGCCAGGGAGGTAACTGTCCTCAGATTAAACACCAGGAAATCGAAACCCGAGTATCAGAGGATGGCAGCCGCCAGGACATCATTACACTCTCCGAAGACCGCAAAACGCTCAACTTCAAACTATTCACAGGTACAAACTACATCGATGAATTCAGGGTGCTGGTTGCAGCCCCCTAGCCCCTGCGCAATGCGCTTGTTTTCAAAGTCATCCCGGGTCGGCTATATCCATATTTTCACCAGTGAGCTGAGACTGTGAATTGCCATACCGAGTTGTTATCTGCTTCATTATTTAAAGGAGTTTTTTATGAAACCTGATCGTTCTGCTAAATACGTTCGAGGCTTCACATTAATTGAGTTACTCGTTGTAATCGCGATTATCGCCATTTTAATTGCCTTACTCCTGCCTGCAGTTCAACAGGCTCGCGAAGCGGCGCGACGCTCGCAATGCAAAAACAATCTCAAACAGTTCGGTCTGGCGATGCACAACTATGCCGACACGCATGGTGTGCTGCCCTGCCTGAAGGGAGGCGCAGGGGGAGATGTATCCGGTGCAGGGCTGTTAGACACCGGAACGGGCAACCGCAGCTGGATGAGTGGCATTGTCTTTCTGCTTCCCTTCCTCGACCAGGCACCTCTGTGGAACCAGATCTCGAGTCTACCCGGTCAGGGAGGCCGACCGAATGATCCCAATTCATTCCCCCAACCTCATCTGGCTCTCATGCTCTGCCCCTCCTCACCGGTGCCACCACGTGCAGAAGGTGGGCTGGCACCTCGCAGCTACTGCTTGAGCGTAGGGGACACCATCAATGACAACATCTCATCCAAGAATCCCCGCGGACCTTTCGGCTGGCTCTCAGACACCCGGATGCGTGATTTTCTGGATGGGACCAGCAATACCATTCTGATGGCAGAACGAGAACTGGGAGGCACCGGATCCTTTCTGGGGCGTGCTGCCGCTTCCATCTCCAACCTGGACACGAACCCCGCAGCCTGCCTGAGTACGATTTCAGGCAACACCTATAACGTCACCATGGACGGTCATCGGATGGGTCAGCGCTGGGCCATCGGATATCCGTTTTACTCCGGGATCACCACGGTACTTCCGCCGAACAGTCCTTCCTGCTCTTCAAGCGGACACCAGGGATGGGGCATCTATTCTGCCAGTAGCCTGCACACAGGTGGCTGCCACGTGTTGATGGGAGATGGTGCGGTACGCTTTGTCAGTGAAAATATCGATTCCGGTTTCCCCTCTGATCCACAGGTGACGACCGGTCCCAGCCCCTACGGTGTCTGGGGCGCATTGGGAACCATGAGTGGATCGGAAACCATTGGAGAGTTTTAATCCTCTACTCAACACAACAAACAGAAAGGATAGCCATATGAATCACACCTGGAAACAACTCCTACTCAGCCTTACCCTGCTCTGCGCTGCCGGCCTGACTACCGGTTGCGGTGATGACAGTGGCCCTGCTGATGCTCCGAAAGAAACGACCCCCGCACCAGGGGACACCACACTTCTGGAACAGTGCCTGCCCGGTCAGATTAGCTGATCACTGTTGCAGAATACTCAAGACGCCTGTCTGATATAAAATCTGGCGGGCGACTTTTTTTTCGATTGAGATCCCTGCCTGCTTCGTATCAGAGACAGGTCAACTACCTGGAGCAGTTTCCTGTGGCGGAGCCTGTTCTTGAGATTCGGGTTGCTTTTTCTCTCGGGATAACTGCAACACCAGGAAACCCTCGCCCCGATATTTCAGATTCAATCGCATTGCTCCTTTGTAATGCTGTTTCAGATACGAAGTGAGCAAGGGAACCTGTTTCTCACGGGTGATCAAGAGCAGACGATCTGAATCGAGTAATTCATCCATCGGTGACTCAATCTCATACGCGCGCAGCTTATTTAGAAAATGGGGAGATTGCTGCAGTCCGTTCAGGAACAGAAACTTGAGTTCCCTGATTTCGGATTGATTGTCATAGGGCAGAAAACAATCGATGGGAAGCATCCACATACTGAGAAACACCTTCTCCGGCCAGCGCTGAGTCTTCTCTGCCAGATTCTGCTTGAAACCGGCGTTCTTAGAGACAATCTGATCTGACCACCGTTTCTGGTCCCAGACCAGCAGCGCACATCCCAGCAGCAGAACGACGACTCCGGTTTTAAACAGCATATTCAGTGAACGTGGTTGTGTCTTATGAGACTAAGTCCAACCGGTCTGATTCAACAGCAGGGTAATGCACAAAGGGAGCGCGATCAGACAGGTTAAAACCTGCGATGGCAATTTCAGATAAACGATCAGCATGACCTTGAGCAACATCCACCTGATAATCGAACGCTGCCAGGACCGTCTCTGGTTCAGTCGATTGAAGACAATCGTAGTGAAAAGTGAAATCAGAAATACAGGATGCACGACTACATCTCTGGCTGAGTGTACCCAGGCATTTAATACCTGTGGAATTGACTGAGTCTCAGGACATCCGTTTCCTCTTTGGCTTGCTGTAGTCGTTCCAGGCTTAATTCTGTTAATAATTCAGGCAGTCGTAAAACCGCGATTCCAGCACACCACAGATCACGAGCGCTGCCGGTAGCAGATACAGCTTCAGTGGAACGCTTCTGGCGAATTTCCAGCCGACGGTCACGATCAACGGCGGACTCGCCAGCCAGACACAGCATCTGCAGACTCGCATAGCGAACCAGACTGGCATAGAACATTCGTGGGTCAAGTCAGTCTTTAATTAATAATGCTGACCTGCTTGTGGTTCACAGTTACCATGTCATTCATCTCCAACGATTACACTCGAAGTCTACTTCCATGCCTGGCGAGGTCTACAACAAAAAAGGGCGGCTGATCTGAGATCAACCGCCCTCTCGCAGTTTCCATTTTCAGTTGCTGAAAATTCTTCTGGCGTCTCGTTTTCTAGTTGCTACAAGTCTTCGGCTCTGGTGCAGTGCAGGTCTTGGGTGCCGGAGCCGTACAGGTTGGCTGCGGGCAGCAGACGGGCACTTTACGACAGACCTGTCGCGGTACACAACGTGTCTTGGTTACACAGACGGTACGCGGAACACATTTGGTTCGGGTAACATACCGTGTGCAGCAGACCTGCTCACAGGTTGTGTAAGGAACTTTGCGAGTACAGGTTTTTTGCTCATAGGTGCAGGTTGTGTAAGGAACCTTGCGGGTCCGACACTCTTCAACCATGGTGCAAGTGGTGTAAGGAACCTGTTTCGTTACGCATTCTTCCTTCCAGCAGCAGGTGGTGTAAGGCACTTTGCGTGTCCGGCATTCACGTACCATTTCGCAGGTTGTGTAAGGAACCTTCTTGGTCCGTGTTTCGCACTCGTAACGCACGCAGGTGTAAGGTACCTTACGGGTAACGCAGCAGGGAACTCGCTCACATACGGTGTAAGGAACCCGCTCGGTTACACATTCGCGTTTGTAAGTTGTGCAGCAGACTTTCTTGGTGACCGTCTTGGGGCACCAGATGCGTCGGCAGATGGTAGTGCCGGGACACTGTACTTTCACTGTTTTGCAGCAACCGGGTTTGTAGACAGGGCAGCATGAGCTGCAGTCGTATTCCCAGGTTCCTGGTTCACAGACACATTTTTCTACAACCGGACCGGGGCAGTGTTCGGTAACCGTCTTCCATTCACCACAGCAGACTTCAACGTCGTGCCAGGTGTGGACAGGCTTGCAAACAGTGCGACAGACATCGCGGTAGCAGGTCTTGTAATTGGTTTTGTAGATCGTGCTGCAGACTTCACGGTAGTGAGTCTCGCAGATCGGACGTCTGACGGTGTAGCAGACATCCCGGTAACAGGTGTTGTAAACCGGCTTGCAGACTGTGTAGCAGACGTCACGGTAGCAGGTATTGTATACCGGGCGACGGCGTTTGCAGGTCACAGTGCGATAGCAGGTCTTGTAAACGGGACGGCAGACTTTGTAGCAGACATCCCGGTAACAGGTGTTGTAGACCGGTTTGCAGACCGTGTAGCATTCATCACGGTAGCAGGTCTTGTAAACATTCTTAGTGTATTGAACGGGAACTTTTTCGCAGATCGTATCGTAGACTGTCTTCTGACAGGTATAGTTCTGCTTTTCCCAAACGGTTTCAGTGACGGTTTTGTAGCAGGTACTTGAGCACTCTTTGGCAGCACAGTAATCACCACAAGAAGTACATGCTTCTGTAGGACAACACTTATATCTGCCTGCTCCCAGGTAACCTGCCTGGGCTTGCTCCCCAAAGCAGGCCATAATCAAAGCGGCCGCCAGAAGGGGAATCCAGGTTGCGTGTTTCATTGGTCTATTCCTCTATTTGTAATTTCAGCAAACAAAATTGAAATCTGGAAACAGTTAGAATCTACTTCGTCAACTGAAACAGCCCCCCTTCACTGAGACCGCCATTTCTCCGCAACTTACTGCACAACCTCTTCTACTGAGTCACGATAAACCATTCGATCACTACAATCGATACCCATCACGATACGTTACATCCCTTCAGTGACTCTCAGGCAAGGATCCCTGGCAGAATAAATGACCTAAATCTTCTCCTGACAATCTTTAAAAGTGATCGAAGAGAGTCTTTATAGACTCGATGAATGCGAGACAGCCTGTTATCCTCAACAGACCGGACGCGTCGTTTCATCATTAGTTCAACAGATAAAGTGAGAGATTTACATGAAGTTTGCCATTTGTCAGGAAATGTTTGTCGACTGGGAGTGGGAAAAACAATGCGACCTGATCGCGGAGATTGGTTATACGGGCATCGAGCTGGCACCTTTTGCTTTTGCCGATCATCCATCGAAAATTACTCAAGAAGAGCGGGCCTCCCTCAAGAAAACAGCTGAGGACCGCGGGCTCCAAATCTTTGGACTGCACTGGCTTCTGGCAAAAACCGAAGGTCTGCATCTGACCACTGCTGACTCCGAAGTTCGCAAAAATACTGCCGCTTACCTGGTTGAGTTAGGGAACCTTTGTGCCGATCTGGGCGGAGACCTGATGGTCTTTGGTTCTCCATTCCAGCGCAACATCGAAGAAGGCATGTCGCGCGAACAGGCTTATCAGAATGCAGCGGAAGTTTTCCGCAACTGTCTGCCGGCGATCGGCGAACGCGGAGTTCGCATCTGCATGGAACCGCTGACAACCAAAGAAACGGATTTCGTGAATACCTGCGCGGAAGCCATCGAGTTAATCGACATGGTTGGCGCGGACAACTTTGTTCTGCATCAGGATGTCAAAGCCATGGCTGGCGCAGAAACAGAATCGATTCCGGAACTGATTCACAAGTACGCTTCGCGGACGGGTCACTTCCATGTGAATGACACCAACCTGCTCGGACCTGGAATGGGAGAGACCGACTACCATCCGATCTTCAAAGCGCTGAAAGAAACGAAGTACCCGGGATGGATTTCAGTTGAAGTGTTCGACTACAAACCGGGCAGCGAACACATCGCGCGCGAAAGTTTTCGTTACATGAAAGAGGTCTGGGAAAGCGTCTGAGAGACTCAAAACAAGCGATCGGGCAAAAATTTTTTTGAAAACGTGAAAATATTTCCGGCCCTTTTTTCGCGTTGTTTTGCCAGACAAACGAGACTCTATAAACATGCAGTTTAAGCATGTCAACTGAGAAACAAAAAACAGAAGAGATCGGTTTCAGCCTATAATAATAGAGCGAAATCGATCTCTTGTTTTATATCATAACTGAAAAACACGGTTCATCCCGTTTCTAATTTTCAGCGTTTCGTTTTTAAACGCTAAGCACATCGCAGTTTACAACAAGCTGGAAAAAGGCTTTTCATATCAGAATTGGCTTGCAGAATTTTACGAAATATTTACGATGATGCCCAATAATTAGATGTAAGTCCTTAGTGCGTAATGAGTGTCAATTAAAAATGTGTTTTGATTGAATTTACACACACCAATAAAGGGGATGAACATCGGAGTTTGTCAAGGTTGACAGACTCACTTCTTATTCGTTGTGGCAGACCTTTGCCGACTTATAGCCCGGAGCCAGCGGCAAGGCAGCCCTCGTTTAACTCTCAAAGGAGGATTTGCGGTGGCAAAGAAAAAGGCAAAGAAAGCAGCACCTAAGAAAGCAGTAAAGAAAGCTGCACCAAAGAAAAAAGCAGCCCCTAAAAAGAAAGCAGTGAAGAAAGCTGCTCCTAAGAAGAAAGCTGCTCCAAAGAAAAAAGCTGCTGCTAAAAAGAAAGCCGCCCCAAAGAAAAAGGCAGCTGCAAAGAAAAAAGCAGTTAAGAAAGCTGCTCCAAAGAAAAAAGCCGCTAAAAAGAAGAAGTAATTCTTCTGCACTTAGCTGCTGGAAACAACAAGCCATAACGAGTAAGAAGCGATCGTTTTTTTCGATCGCTTCTTCTATTTCCCCCCCTGAGTATTTCACGCCTCTTTCTCAGCAAAATCTCGCCTGGATTCATACCCACACACAAAGTATCAATTTGTATATTATTGCATCATATATGCTGTTTCACTGCCTGCAGTTAACGTTACAATAGTTAGCCAGAACGTTTGCCCCAATTCTGCAGTCTGAAAGCAAGCCGGCATTGAACAGCTCCCCCAACGTGACCCCTGTCAAACCCAGGCGCAAATTATGGCGGACCCGGTTTAAACTGGCGCGCAACGTCCTGCCATTTGCTCCCCGTATTTCGTATGCGGATATCATTCCTGATTCAGCCATTGATGGCGAACTCCAACACTGGGGTGAGGTCATCTTACTCTCAGACCTGGCCGCCGTTCTACATCGTGATGGAACCATCACCCGCAGAGCGCATCACATCGCCAGCCTGCACGCCAACGAGTCGTTGTCTCAATGGGACGAAATCTTTCGTTTTTATGATCGCCAGACAGCGCTGCATAAAATTCAGACCGCCAAAGTATACCTGCCCGATGGCAGTCAGAGAAAAGCCCGCAGGGTGGTTCAACCGTACGGACAGATCGCCGTTCAATTTTATCCCCTGCGTCCCGGGGTAACTGTCGAGTTGGAAGAGCAACAGGACTTCTTCACCCCAGACCGGATCTCAGCCTGTATGTGGGGCCAGGAGTACCTGCGGTATTCGATTCCCTGTCAAAGACTGCGCTGCACGATTGCCGTCGCGGAACCCTTCGAACTGCAGTATGAATTACATCAGACGAACCAGGAACCGCGTTCCTGGAAACAGGGAACCTATCAGGTCTATCAATGGGATCTGCAGGCGTTACCTGGCTATGAAACTGACGACGCCACTCCTCACCCGCGAGACGTCATACCCTGGGTCGACTTTACCACACTGACTAACTGGGAACCGATCGCGAAGTTCTATCGGCAGGACCTCGAGCCGCCATCCAAAATCCCGGTACAGATTCAAAAACTGTCGGAGGATCTGACGCGCGAATCAGAAACGACTGAGGATAAAATTTACGCCCTTTATGAGTATGCCTCTGACGATGTCCGCTATGGCAGACATCCCAACGAACTGGCTTTGGAAAAAACCAGGGAGGTCGGTTCGATGCTGGAGGATATGCGCGGAGACTGCAAAGACAAATCATCGTTACTCGTCTCCCTGCTCAGGCACCAGGGAATTGAAGCCGAGGTCGCAGTTCTGCTGACACGCGCGAATGGAACAATCCCTTTTCTGCCTGGAGCTCGCTTCGATCATGCGATTGTCTGCGTTACCGATGAGCAGGGAGTCAGACTCTGGCTCGATCCGGCTGGCGGCCCGATGACTTTCAAAGATCTGCCTTATAATGATCAGGGTATGCAGGCACTGTTGTTAAATCTTCCAGCGGGAGAACTGACCACCATTTCCTGCGGCGGTCCGGAAACTCATCAGGTACATCGGCAATGCGAGGGGAAACTGTCCGAAGACTGCAGCTACGAGTTCGGCACCAATGTCTCAACGACAGGTGACACCGCCATGGAATTTCGTCTTCGCTACATCAACCGCAACGAAGAATACCAGAGCCTGACTCTGGAACGGGAACTCGCGTCTTCTCTGACGGGAGCCCGCATCGATGCTCCTCTGTTTCACAACCTGACAGATCTCTCGCAGCCCGTCACCTACTCCTGCAAAATGACACTCGATCAATGGGCGCGCAAAATTGAAGACATCATTCTGTTCCGGGTTCCCTGGATCGGGGCGATGCACACGGTGGCTCTCGTCAACGTGCAGAAACGCAACTCAGCCCTGCAAGCCCCCTGGCCAATCCGCTTCTCCGACCAGCACAGAATCGAACTCCCCCCTGGTTATCACGGTTACGGATTGCCTTACCAACAACGATTTGAATGCGAATGGGGCCGCTACGAAACTTCCATCTATGAGGAAGATTCTCACCTGATCTGCCACCGCCAGGTAGACCATTTGGGAGGCATCGTCCGTGAGGAGCAGTATCTGGATTTCAAGCAATACTGGGAACAGTGTACCCGCGCGGATGCTCTGGATGTTGTGCTCATGAAAAAGCCGTCCTGAACATACACACAAGTATTTATTGATCTGTTCGTGATTAGAAAAGTGCCAGGAAAAGTCAATGACTTTCTGAACATGGAATCCAGAAATGGTGTCAGTCCGTCACAATGAGCCTATTCTCTCATGGGCAACCTGTTAAAATAGAGAGTAGGAGAGGGGAGGCTTTCGACTCTGGAGATATCCAAAGCTGGGAAAGCCCAGCCCCAAATGAACGCTCCATCCTCAACGAATATAGAAAGTGGAAACTCCTTGGCGGATCCTAAACGAGAAGAACTACAAGTCAAAGCGAAACGAGCCATCCTGGTCTCGGTCATCTCTCCTTCGAGTCATATCAATAAAGAGCAGGCCCTGGATGAATTAAAGGGGCTGGTCGAAACGGCGGGTGTGAAGGTCGTAGGCACCCTGGTGCAGAGCCGCGAAAACCCCCATCCGGCAACCTGCCTCGGGAAAGGAAAACTGGCCGAGCTGAAATCAATGGTCAAACCCGTTGATGCCGAGTTGATCATCTTCGATAACAATCTGTCCCCTTCCCAGGGACGAAATATTGAAGAAGAGACCGGTACGATCATCGTGGACCGTAGCGAATTGATCCTCGATATTTTCGCGACCCACGCCAAAACCTATGAGGCGAAACTGCAAGTCGAGCTGGCGCAACTGCTCTATTTCCGTCCCCGTCTGAAACGCTTGTGGACCCACCTTGAGCGTATCGAAGGGGGTGTGGGTGCCGGCCGTGGTCCTGGTGAAAAGCAGCTGGAAACCGACCGCCGACTGCTGGATAAACGCGTCGCTGAATTGAAGCGTAAACTGTCCGAAGTTGAAAAGCGTCGCGAGCGCACTGTTTCCAATCGATTCCAGCAACTCACGGTCTCGCTGGTTGGATATACCAACGCGGGAAAAAGTACGCTGATGAATGCGCTCACCGGCGCGGACGTCTACATCGCGGACCAGCTGTTCGCCACGCTGGATACCCGTACGCGGCGCTGGGAGCTTCCGCACTGGGGAGAGATCCTGCTCAGCGATACGGTTGGATTCGTCCGCAACCTGCCTCACCATCTGGTGGCCTCATTCAAGTCAACACTCGAAGAGGCCCGGCAAGCGGACCTGCTGTTGCATGTGGTTGACAGCAGCAATCCGGAAGTCGAGCACCATATTAAGACCGTTAATGAAGTGCTTGAGGAGATCGGCATCGACTACTCGAACGCACTGCTGGTATTCAACAAAAGCGATAAGGTGGAAGACCGCTCCAAGCTCGATGTCCTCCGGCTGAAATACGAGAATGCAATCACCGTCAGCGCAGTATCAGGTGAAGGGCTGGATCGTCTCTCCCAGGCAGTCATTGATCGGCTGGCTTCCGGTTATGTCATCGTCGAAATCGAAACCCCCGTAGGAAACGGCAAACTGCTCTCTCAACTCGAAGAGCATTCGCTGATCCTCTCGCGGGAGTATTCCAGCGACGACACTCGCGTTACCTACCGAGCCCGGATTGCACGTCGCTTTCTCCCCGTGCTGAAGAGCAGCGAAGACACCGAAATCCGGATTCATGATGACGGGGACCAGGGATCCCCGAATCAGCTACAGCATGAAGAATCCATCCACGAGGTTTAGTTTCCTCAAGCGTATGCTGTTCAGGCAGGACGTCTCAGTCAATCTTCCCGCCGGCTGGCGACAGTCATTGCAATCGGTCTGGCGGGCAGGGTATCATCGGTAGAAGGGCGTGTCATCGACGGTCGGAAAGTTTTTCCTTCCGGTCTGCATGCTCTCTCCCTTGACCGTTCTGATTTGGACCTTCCCCTGCGACTGACTTCCTGAGAGAAACTGACGAAACTCATACGCGATGAAAAAACGATGGATCTATGGCGTCATCATTTTCCTGTGTCTCACTTCGATTGGCCTGGCCATCGACTGGTGGACCGCTCTGCCTGAAGGCGAACAGGCAACCTACGTCGGTCGTCAGACCTGTTTCGAATGCCATCAGCAACAGGCAGAAGAGTGGAAAGAATCTGACCACGATCTGGCGATGAACCCTGCAACTCCCAAGTTCGTTCTCGGCGATTTCGATAACACCGAGCTCGAACACTTTGGGATCACCTCCCGCATGTCCCGGGAGGGCGACAAATACTATGTCACCACCCAGGGACCCGATGGGGAGATGTCCCGCTTTGAGGTCAAGTACGTCATCGGCGTGCATCCCCTGCAACAGTATCTGGCAGAACTCGAACGCGGCAAGATCCAGGTCCTGCCGGTAACCTGGGACACAGAACTCAAACGGTGGTACTACGCCAGCCCGGATGAACCCTTTGGTCCGGAAGACCCCCTGCACTGGACCGGCTCCGCTCAGAACTGGAACCACATGTGCGCGGAATGTCATACCACGAACTGGGCCAAGAATTATGACATCGCCACCGACACTCATCATTACTCCTTCTCCGAGATGCGCGTCAGCTGCGAAGCCTGTCATGGCCCCGGATCAATCCACGTGAAACTGGCCAACTCGCATTCGCTGTTCTGGGATCGTCGCTATGGCTATGGCCTGGCGAAACTGAAAGGTGAAGACGCGACCGCGCAACTGGAGAGCTGTGCTCCCTGCCATTCTCATCGGCGGCATGTCTCACCCGGTCATACTCCCCTCGACCGCTTCCATGATCATTACGCTCTCTCCCTGCTGGAAGATCACCTCTACCATCCCGATGGTCAGATCGATGAGGAAGTCTACGTCTTCGGATCGTTCACCCAGAGCAAGATGTATCGCAAGGGAGTCCGTTGCACAGACTGCCATAACCCGCATTCATTGAAATTGAAATTCGAGGGAAACAAACTCTGCACCCAGTGCCACCTCGAGGCCAAGTATGACGTGCCCGGTCATCACCACCACAAGGTTGACAGTAAAGGAGCCGCCTGCGTGGAGTGCCACATGCCGACCAAGACCTACATGGGAGTCGACCCTCGCCGGGATCATAGCCTGAGAATTCCCCGCCCCGATCTTTCAGTCAAACTGGGAACCCCCAATGCCTGCAACCAATGTCATACGAAAGCGGACGAGACGCCGCAGTGGGCTGCGAAGAAGGTCGATGAATGGTACGGTCCCAAGCGTCGAGACGACCCGCACTATGGTGAGATCCTGGCTGCAGGTCAGGCAGGCAACCCGGACGCGGAACGCGCTCTGATCAAGTTGACCCGGGAAAAGGAAGTCGGTCCCATTGTTCGGGCAACCGCTGTCTCCCTGCTGGCCTCCCGTTACGACACCCCCGAAAGTCGCAAGGTTGTCGAGCGGTCTCTCAAATCAAATGAAGAGCTGGTCAGGATGGCGGCGCTGCGTGGATTCGAAGGCTGGAACCCGCGTTCGGAAGCCGAGGCCAGCCGGGTGGGTAAGCTGCTCGCGGAAGGACTGACGGACGACTCGCGTGGAGTCCGGACGGAAGTCGCCCGGATTCTGTCTTCGTTACCCATCATGCCGAACACGGATTCGAACCGGAAGGCACTCGAGCGGGCACTCAAAGATTACAAGAATAACCTGCTGACCGATGGTGACCAGTCGGGCTCTCACATGAGCCTGGGGATCCTGTATGCCAACGAGGGTGACCTGAAGAAAGCGGAAGCCGAGTTCCGACTGGCCATCAAACTGGCACCGGCTGTAGCGGGAGCCCGATCCAATCTGGCCCAGTTACTGGAACAACAGGGGCGCACTCAAGAGGCGCAGGAACTCAGATCTGAAGAGGTTGAGTTGCTGGCCCGCGATGCCCGTCTGCTTCCGGACAATGCCCTGCTCCAGTACCGGGTGGGCCTGCTCTACTACCTGCTGGGTCGAGAGGACGAAGCGGCTTCAGCCCTGGAGAAGGCCTGTGAACTGGAACCGCAGTCCGCCGACTTCCGGTTGATGCTGACTCTGCTTTACGAGAAACAGCAGAAGTGGGAACAGGCACTGGACTCGGTCAAACGCTTGATCCAACTGCAACCAGAGAACCCCACCTTCCGCCAGATCCAGATGAACCTCCAGCAAAAAGCAAACCCGCAAGGCAAGTGAATGCCTTACGGGTCTCTTGAGTTTCACGTGATTCTGGACTCAGCGATCAGGCCGACTTGCGGAGCACTCCAGTAATCCGCTCGAAGGTATCGTTCGAATCGAAGGGAATCACAATCTGACCGGACTGTTCGGTCTTGAGTTTGATCTCCACTTGGGCTCCCAGAATTTCCCGCAGTTGCTGCTGCAGGTCAATCAGGTGATTCGTCATCTGGGGAGCATCAGCGGGTTGCTTCGGTTTGGGATTCTCAAAGGGCACGGTGTCAGCTTCACCTTTGAGGATCTTCCGCACCTCAGCTTCAGTTTTTCGGACCGAGAGGGACTCGGACTGAATCTGCTCACAGAGGGCGACCTGTTTATCGTTATCCAGGCTCAACAGGGTCCGGGCATGACCGGCTGAGATCTTCTCTGCCTGGAGAGCCTGCTTGACGGGTTCCGCCAGATCGAGCAACCGGATCATGTTATTGACGGTCGAACGGTCCAGACTCAATCGCTGTGCGAGCTGCTCGATCGTACTGTCGAACTGGCTCAGATAGTTTTTGAAGGCCTGGGCCTTTTCGAGTACATTCAAATCTTTTCGCTTGAGGTTCTCCTCGATCGCGACTTCACAGACTTCGCGTTCTTCCAGATGGAGCACCCGGCAGGGAACCGTTTTCAGTCCCGCTTCACGGGCTGCCTTCAAACGGCGTTCCCCGGCGATCAGCTGATAGGCACCATCGAACGGACGGACCAGCAGCGGTTGCAGAATACCGTGTTGACGGATACTGCCTTCGAGTTCCTTGAGGGATTCCGCTGCGAAATCCTGACGAGGCTGATACGGATTCCGTTCGATCAGATCAATGTCGATCTGGTCGGAGGACTGAACTGGTGCCGGATTCTCTTGCGAGTCTGCACCTGCACCGTCCTGATAATTTTCTGAATCTGGTTCTCCCCCACGTCCCAGCAAGGCGTTCAAACCACGGCCTAACCGTCGACGAGGGACCCCAGGATTTTCTGATTGCTCAGCTGCCGGATCAACTGGATTCTGGTTTTGATCTTCCTGATTATGATCTTCCATGACCTTCTTCTCTTATACTTAAACTGCCTGACAAAAACGGGAGATTGAAACGAGGCGCGGGATTTTATTTCGAATGGCTATTTGAAGCAAGAGAGCTTTGCGGCAGAGTTGCCTTCCCTCGGGCAGGTGTTCCACGTGGAACACCTGTGTTACCACGCTTACCGGACACGGTAAAGACGGACCGATTCATTCACAGATTCATCTGGTAGCTGCGCCTGATTCAGTCGGACCAGCAGGCTGGGATCATACTCGTAGGACTGGACCAGATCGAGTCGATCTTGAGCCTGATCGAATTGCTTCACAAACTCGGGGTCGCGCTCCGCATGTGGTCCCGCGATCAAGTAGACCGGCATCTGGGGTGGAAGCGAATCCAGAAACTGGAAGTCAGCTACCGGACCGGTCAGCTGATGCCCCTCTGCTTTCAGGTTGAAGAACAACCCAGGCTCGGCATAGATGTAGAGAATCGCTTCATCCGAGTTGGCGTGTTCCTGCCGGAGGTCCGCCAGCAACTGACGGGAGATCGACGCAAGTCCGTTTCGAGGTTGCCAGGCATCGACCGACCAGGGTCGCGCGATCAGAATCACGAGGAGGGCGACACCCACAAAAGTGACTCCCCCCATGATACGCGCGGGCTGAGTCCTTAGCTTACCAGATCTCGATAAGAGTTCGCAGAGGGAGCAGCCTGCTCGTGACTCGAGCCAACCCACCAGCGCGGCGGTACCTAACCAGGCAGAAATCATCCAGGGAATCGTCAGACGGGGATAGGGATGGTAGAGCGGAGTGGCCAGTAGCAGACCACAGAACCAGGCCGCCAGTAACCAGGCTGCCAGCGGTCGGGACAGTCCTAATGAATCATCTCGGGAATCAGATTTCGATCGCTGTCCCGACATGCAGAACAGCTGCAGCAGAATTCCGATGACAGCCAGGATGGCGAGGACCGGGGTGATCCCTACCAGCCAGCCCCCCAGTACGGGGAGTCCTGCCAGGCAACCAACCAGCATCGTGTTCCACGTGGAACGCCCACCTTCCTCATTCTTGTTTTCATTTCCGGAGTGAGTTGAACTCCAGCAACCGACATGGAGTGCCAGCAGGCATCCCACCAGACAGACCAGCCCGAGGCTGATTGCTCCGAATGGTCCCTCGAGCAAACGCAGGTTGAGGAGTTGTCGCGTACAGGAATCGAACCAGCCCGAGAAGCCAACAACATACCGACTGTGATTGGCAGCGACGACAGAATAGCCTCCCCACTTCTGCAGCCCGATCAATACCGGCGACCAGACAACCACAGCCGTCAGAGTAAAGACGACAGCGCGTGTCAGGTAGCTGGTCAGCGGGAGACGGTCACGGTGGTAGATCCAGAGCCAGGGAACAATTCCAGAAAAGCCGATGGCCAGCGGGAGCCAGCCGTTGTACTTGATCGACCACCCCAGGCCAATGGCGACACCAGCCAGTACCGGCCACTTCCAATCGAGCGAGAGCCAACTCCGCCAGATGAGGTAGACGCTGAGCAGCAGAAAGAATCCGAGTGCAACATCTGTGAGCGCAGTTCTTGTATAGAGCAAATGCAGGTCACTGCCTCCCGCCAGGAGTGCTGCCACCAGTCCGGCGGAAGAACCAAACCAGGCACGAGCCACCCACCAGATCAAGAGCACAGTCATGACGCCCAATAGCAGTGAGGGGAGAAACACACCCCAGACACCGCTGCCCAGGAAGATCATGGACCACTCGATCAGAAACGGCAGCAGAGGCGGCGCGTAAAAATAGCGGCCTGGATACTCGGCCCCCTGCTCTGCGGAGAACCAGAGATTGGATGCATAGACGCCTTCATCAAAATGCTCGACAGCCACATCGGAGAAGAACATCACCCGTGCCAGACAGGAGACCAACAGAACGATCCCCAGCAGGATCAGCTCCAGTCGGGAGTATGTGGCGGAGGGCTCTGCTGTCGGTTTAGGAGAAGGCACATCGAACCTTTATGAAAACGGTGATCAGTGATATCAGTCCAAGTCACCAAATTCTACAGGAAGCAGGTCGCTTTGCCTATGAAACCGAGCAGCCCGTCAATTATCATAAACAGAGGCAGGAATCCGGTCAGACAGAGGTCTGACCAGATTTGCCGTATTGGTATTTTGCCCCACAGGCCTAGAATTCAAATAGCGAGCTGATGATAGTTCTGTCGTGACGACAGAACGGTCTGCATGCGATCCTCATACTTCAACAGAACATTTGAAAGAAAAGCGAGATTAAGCAGATGAGTACTCCATCCAGTCTGTACGATGAAGCAGTCAAAACTTACGAGAGTGGGGACGTGGAACAGGCAGTAGAGAAACTGAAGGAAGTGCTGGCCCAGGATGAAAATTATGTTCTGGCTCACTCAGCCTCCGCGGTCTATTACCAGAAGCTGGGAAAGTTTGATGAAGCCATCGAGCATGCCAAGAAGGTCACCGAACTGGAACCGGAAGACAACTTCTCCTACCTGCAGCTCTCCGTAATCTGTCAGCGATGTGGACGCATCGCGGAAGCAGAAGATGCTCTGGCCAAAGCCCACTCCATGGCACAGAAGAAATAATCGCGACGACTTCAGCACGACGAAAACAAAACAAGCTCTCATCGGTTGACCGGTGAGAGCTTGTTGCATTTGGGAATCAAACGTTTGGCTATTCCTGAATCACCCGGAACGGCGAGTCGGATTCGGTTGCTGACGCCGGTTCAATTGTCTCGGCAGACATCTGCTGGAAAGGGTTCTCCTCAGCAGGTTCTTCGGTCACCATCGCTGGCTGCTCTTCGAAGGAGATTCGTGCAGGCTCAGCTGGCGTGAGCTGTTTCCGTGAACGAGGCTCTTCGCGGCTGGCGGTCTGAATCTGAGAGCTGCTTTCCAAGCGAGCCACTCTCAGTGAAGAGGTTGCCTGGAAGGTACGACCATCCTGAGATTTCATTCTCACCAGCAATGTCAGATCCTCGCTGGCGGGGGCACTTTGCCAGGGGAGTTCGAAGCGGAAGCCCGAACCGGCAAAACCTGAGTACCAGTGAGAGCGAACTTCCTGGCTGTCGAATTTCCAGATCCCGACGCGACGCTGATTCTCGGGTTGATTCAGATCGACCAGTTCCAGTTCCAGGTCGGCGGGCAGTTTGACGGTTTCGCCATCCACATCGTGTGGTGTAATGACAGTGGTCCAGAGTTCGTCTCCCGGCTTGCTGTCGAGATCGACTCCCCCGGTCAGCAGGCTGTTGACTTTGACGCCCGTCACCCGAAACAGCGTCTTGGACTGCTCGGGCAGCAGGCCACCGTTAGACGATTTGGCCAGCTGCCTCTGCATGGATTCAGACTGCTCGCGGGCAGACTGCAGCGCCTGCTGCGAATCTTTGAGATCTCGCTGCAGAGCAAAAATGTTGTCTTCCTGATCGCGCAATCGCGCTTCAAGAAGATCCGTGTTGCCGCGACCTCCACACCCGAAGAGGGTGAGAATCAACATCAACGACATCCATGTCGTAAGGTATTGCTTCATTGGAAATCAATTAAAACAGAAGATCCCTCTTCTGTCTCCTCTTGTCAGAGTTAAAACTATTCTTTGGTTCCGGGCAGATCCAGGTGCTCGAGCACGTTATCGATCAGTCCGTAAGCTTTGGCTTCGGTGGAATCCATGAAGTTATCCCGGTCCGTATCCTGCTCGATTTTCTCGAGCGTCTGACCGGTATGATGCAGCAGAATCTCGTTCAGACGCCGCTTCATTTTCAGAACTTCTTTGGCATGAATTTCCAGATCGGTAGCCGTACCCTGCATCCCGGCGAGCGGCTGGTGAATCATGATGCGGCTGTTGGGCAGTGCGTTGCGTTTGCCCGGAGCACCGGCTGTCAGCAGCAGAGCGCCCATACTGGCGGCCTGCCCGATACAGTATGTGGCCACATCACAAGAGATGTATTGCATCGTATCGTAGATGGCCATCCCGGCAGTCACTGAGCCACCGGGAGAGTTGATGTAAAAGTGGATGTCTGCTTCAGGATCATCAAACTGCAGAAACAGCAGCTGAGCCACCAGGCTCTGAGCCACCTGATCATTGACCTGAGAACCCATCATAATGATACGATCCTGCAGGAGACGACTATAGATATCCATGGCCCGTTCATCGCGGCCATTTTTTTCGATCACATAAGGTGTTAGGACCGTCATGTAAAACTCACTTCAATTGATGGTAGATTGATGTTGGATCGTCATGGGGCAGCATGTCTGCCGACGTCTGTTTTATTTCTTGTCTTTGTCGCTGGTATCACGGACCAGAACTTCATCGACCAGACCATATTCGACCGAATCGGCTGAAGAAAGGAAGCGGTCACGAGAAGTGTCCTGCGCAATTTTTTCAATACTCTGACCGGTGTGGCCAGCCAGAATTTTATTCAATACCTCACGGGTATCGAGAATGTCTTTGGCCTGAATTTCAATGTCAGAAACCTGACCACCGACTTCCCCGAAAGGCTGGTGAATCATCATTTTGGCGTGCGGCAGAATATAGCGTTTGCCCTTCTGTCCCCCGGCAACCAGGATCGCTCCACCACTGGCAGCCAAGCCAACACAATAGGTGGCGACATCACATTCGATGAACTGCATCGTATCGTAAATGGCCATCGTAGATGTCACTGAACCACCGGGTGAGTTGACGTAAAGATGGATGTCCTGGTGGCGGTTTTCGGACTGCAGATAGAGCAGTTTCATCACGATCAGATTCGCACTGGCATCATTAATGACGCTGTCCAGAAAGATGATCCGGTTGTCCAGCAGAAGGTCGCCAATGCCCATCTGGCGCTGCTGGGAATAGCTTCTGGCACGTTGATTCGCCTGAGTCGGCATCTGCCCTGATAAGGGATCGAACATGATTGTATCCTGAGATGTAATAGTATGCTTTAGTGAATCGTGACGAGGTTAATTCTAGTTAACGCTCACATCTGTTTGAACCAACGACTATCGCTGCTGCTGGAAAAACCGTCAAGTTGCAGCCCGTTATTTTCTCTGGCTCGAAGCGGCTGAGACACTCCCCTGTCTGATCCCCAGGCAGGCGCACAGTCACTCCTATTTTAGTTTCTAAGTTTATATTGTTCCTTATCCGATTTCCCCTTGTTTCGTCAAGAGACGTTATGCGGAGATCCACTTGACGGGACAGTGCTTTTAACCAGGCACCGCTCTCATATGAAAAGCTTAGGGGCGCACCTCACCAGCAAAAAGTGTACAGGACAACAGATTGTATTCCACGACGTAAAAAAACACCAGAGACCATAGAATCTCTGGTGCAATGAGTATAAATCGAACGGCGAGCAGTCAGTCGACATTCAGAAAAATCGCCAGTCCCCCTGTTTTATCAGAATCCATATTGGGGGACCACATCCTGACCGTATCGTAAACCAGCGGGTGTCAGCAGGCGGGCATACACTCGGGGATCCATCTTCGGTGACAACGATCTTCCACTGCCGTCACACAAGACAACATTCACAGCACCACTGGGGTGGTTAGAGCTGGGGCGCCAGGCTTGCCCTTCCCCGGCGGAATAGTTCGCATTGATCCGCGAATCAGAGTGGTCGGTTTTCAAATTAAAATCAGCCGGCAACTTCAGAGAGGGACCAGTCAGAATTCCTTCCACGTCGACTCCAAACCCCAGGTCGCCGGTATAGATTGAGGACCACTTTCCCGCCTGCAGGTTTTCTGAGAGCATCAGAGTCTGCGTCAGTCCATCAGCTGCTGCGATATAATCGAGCGTCATGCCGGACTTCCAGGGCCGCCAGAATACTCCCGAGGCAAACTTGACGGGCAGGTCTGTGTCATTGTCGGGATCAGAATCAAATCCCCCATCTGGACTGTCCACAACGTGAGACGTATCTGCTGCGGAATTATATTGGGACGTCACATATCCGATGTTCACACAATAAGAGAGCCCGCCAGATTTCACTGTATCAGGATCATTCGGGCAGACAAAGATCGGAATTTGAGCCGCGTTGAATCGATCGAGATCTGCTTTCGCACGCAGCTGGGCCGCGGACGTCTCCCCCGCCGCGATATAGGCAGCCAGTTCCCAGCGTTGATAAAAGGAGACCTGATCCAGATATGGGAGGATCATCACATACAGCGACATATCGTCATTGCCAGTATTCTTGCCAGGTCCATTCATCTGGCTGGGACTGACCAGCGGGGGCAGATACGCATTCGCCTCGGAAGAATAGTTGATCACAGCCAGACCGACGTTCCTCAAATTATTGAGACAGGAAAGGCCTCTGTAATTATTCCTTGTCCTCTGAATCGCGGAGAGACTGAGTGATCCCAGCAGCGTGATCACGGCCAGTGTGATTAACAGTTCGACCCAGGTAAATCCCCACCGCAGGGA
The DNA here is from genome assembly GCF_007744075.1 of Gimesia chilikensis. Classification (NCBI taxonomy): domain Bacteria; kingdom Pseudomonadati; phylum Planctomycetota; class Planctomycetia; order Planctomycetales; family Planctomycetaceae; genus Gimesia; species Gimesia chilikensis. The sequence goes on from NZ_CP036266.1 coordinate 7,259,934, forward strand.
GCTCTCATTTTTCCGTTTCCCGCTCTGCATTTCACACTCTCGATTCCCGATATGATCAGCTCATATCAGATTGGATTTGGACACCTGGATCAGAAGGAAGAACCATCCACTTCTGCCTGGCCATAACGCAGCCCTGTCGGAGTCAGTAGCCTGGCATAGATAGCAGGGTCCATCTCAGGTGTGAGTGATTTACCACTGCCATCACAGAAGATCACATTTACTGCACCACTGGGATGATTGGAACTGGGTCGCCAGGCCTGCGATTTGGGAGCACCCAGATTTGCGCCGATACGCGAGTCGGTCCCAGTTGTGATGTTTTTCAGATCAAAAACGATCGGTAAAACGAGTGTCTCAGATCCCTTCGAATAGACGCCCTGCATATCGATGCCAAATCCCAGACTGCCTGTATCGGTCGACGACCAGTTGCCTGCCTGAAGATTTTCAGAGAGCATCAAAGTCTGGGTCAGTCCATCTCCTGCCGAGATGATATCAAGTGACATGTGAGTGGTATAAGGTCTCCATATCACTCCGGAGGCAAACTTCACCGGGATGTCTTCAATTGTTGTCACATCGCCATCCAGACCGCCATCGGCGCTGTCCGGACGGTGCATCCTGTCACCTACGGTATTATAATTTGCGGTCACATAACCCACATTGGCAACATAAGAGAGCGCCCCTGGCTCATCGTTCAAGGGGTCATTCGGGCAGACAAAAATGGGGAACACCTGCTTCTGCAAATCTGCCAGGATCTTTAACTGAGTATCGTCAGCATCAAATCGTGCTGCCTGAGCCGCCGCCTGATCCCATCGCAGTCTGAACATGACCGCATCCAGGTAAGGAAGCACTGTAATACACCAGTTGACATCATTATTACCTGCATTCGCGTGAGGCACCGTCACCAGGGACGGATCCGAATTTGTTTCCACAAGCAGGGGCAGATGTGAATTAGCGCCTGATGAATAATTCACCACTGCCAGTCCAATGTTTCGCAGACGATTTAAACATTGTACTTTTCTGGCAGCGCGTCTACTGGTGGGTACCATAGGCAGAACTAATGCGAACAGGAGGCAACTGACTACAATCACAACGACCAGATCTGTCAGCGAGAACCCCCGCCGCGAAGAATTAGCACTCATCCGCTTCATCTCAATTACCTCCTGAATCCAGGCTAAATCATTCCTGATCCATAAGGATCACGCTTCGGCCCGCTGCAAGTAGCCTGGATCAGAAGGAATCTTCGTCCAGCTCTGCCTGGCCGTTCGGTTGCCCAGCTGGTGTGATGAGTCGGGCATAGATTCCCGGATCAATATCAGGGCTCAGCGATCTTCCACTGCCATCACAGAAGATGACATTCACTACACCACCGGGGTGATTTGAACTGGGCCGCCAGGCCTGACTTTTTTTAGCGTCGGTCTGGGATCCAATGCGTGAGTCCGTCGAGGTTGTGGTATTCTCCAGAGTGAAATCCGTCGGCAGTGTGAGATGAGTAGTGCCGCTGGAATAGACGCCCTGCATGTCGATGCCAAAACCGAGGCTGCCGGTATCGGTGGATGACCAGTTGCCCGCCTGCAGATTTTCTGAGAGCATCAATGTCTGTCTCAGACCATCCCCTTTCTGGGAGATGAAGTCGAGTGACATGCGGGATGTATATGGACGCCAGAAAACTCCGGTGGCAAATTTCACCGGGATGTCTGCTGTTGTCTTGATGTCGCCATCCAGCCCGCCGTCGGCACTGTCGGGACGGTGCGCTCGGTCAGTCGCGGTATTATAATAAGAGGTTACATAACCCACATTCGCGACATAAGAGAGTGCCCCCTGCTCTGTGTTCGCCGCGTCGTCAGGGCAGGTGAAGACGGGGAAACGTGTCGCATTCAGATTCGTCAGTAACGAAATCGCTTCCGCACTCATCGTGGCACTGGAAGCCTGACTGGCGGCCGCATCCCAGCGCTGTCGAAAACCGACGTTATCCAGGAAAGGCAGAATCGTCGTGCACCAGGTGAGGTCATCATGCGTCGCCTGTGGATTGGGGGCATCCTCGGTAGAAACGGTCATATTCGGATCCACCAGCAGCGGCAGTTCCGAATTTGCTCCGGAGGAGAAGTTAACGACCGCCAAGCCCACGTTTCGCATCTTATTGAGGCAGGCTATTTTTCTGGAGGGAGCCCGGGCGCTTTCCAGCGCGGGTAGAGTCAGTGCCACCAGGATTACAATAATCACCATCACCACAATTAATTCGGTCAGCGAGAAACCATTTCGCTCCGGACGTTTTGTGTTTTGAATCTGCATGCGAGTGCCCCTTGAAAGAAATGACAAAGAGAGGTGTCTCGTGCGCCTCTAATGTCTATTTTGAAACAGACGAACAGAAAGCACACGCCCATACAGTATGCGGTCGAGATATGAAAAAAGCACCAGAGACCCGCTGATCTCTGGTGCCCGTTTGTTTGAACCGATTTGAGAAAATGACTCAAATGATGGTTGCAGGATCAGTCTTCAGATTAGAAGGATGATCCATCAACAACAGCCTGTCCATAACGCAGACCAGCAGGTGTCAGCAGACGAGCGTAAACGCCACCATCCATCTGGGGTGTCAGTGATTTTCCACTGCCGTCACAGAGGATCACGTTCACAGCACCACTGGGATGGTTTGAGCTGGGACGCCAGGCGGATCCCTTGGCTGCGGCCAGGTTAGAACCGATGCGGGAATCATTGCCTGTAACGCTATTCTGCAGATTGAATGTTGGGCTGGCGGTGCCTAAGTTCAGAGAACCTGTATTCATGCTCAATCCAGCCATATCAACGCCGAACCCAAGACTGCCTGTATACAAGTTACCATTATCCAATGGATCCACGAATGACCAATCACCTGCCTGCAGGTTTTCTGTGATCATCAGTGTTTGAGTCAGACCATCCGCAGCCGAAATGTAATCGAGTGACATCCGCGAGGTGCTGGGACGCCAGAAAACACCAGTTGCAAATTTGATGGGAAGAGTTGCTGTTGTCATCGCAGTCCCATCCAGGGCAAGGTCGCTGCCTGGGCCATGATCCAGATCGCCAGCGCTGTTATAGCTACCAGTGACATATCCGGTGTTCACAACGTAAGAGAGTGCTCCCACGTCAGTGTTGAACTGATCGTCGGGACATGTGAAGACAGGAAAACGGTTCCGGTTCATGTTAATAAAAGCATTGAAGTTCGGATGCGAGCTCCCCCCGCTCGTGGCATCTGCGATCTGACTGGCGTATTGATCCCATCTCTGACGGAAACCAACATTGTCGAGGAATGGCAGAATAGTGGTACACCAGGAAAGGTCATCCCAACGATGGTTGGTATTGGTCCCAGATGGATCGTACACTACGTTATTGTCAACGAGCAGCGGCAGCTGTGAGTTAGCGCCTGAGGAGAAGTTGACCACAGCCAGGCCGACGTTCCGCATGTTATTCAGGCAGGACACTTTCCGTGCAGCGGCACGGGCACTCTGGATCGCCGGCAGTGTCAGCGAGACCAGGATACCGATGATGGTGATGACCACCAGCAGTTCGATCAGCGTAAACCCTTTACGCTTTTGCAGTTTTTGTTTTACTCTAAGAGTATGCATTGTCATTCTCCTCACTAAGAATACGGTTCAAACTGATTATATATTACTTGTTTACAAGTAGCAAAAACAAACTCTAATTCGACGTGTTTTGACAGGAATCCGACGCTTCTCCGGCTTTAACCTGCCTGATCGGAACAGACGTTGTAAACATCCACCCCTCATGACTTTACCCAGTGGCCCGCAACCGAAGTTGTTCACTCAGGTAACATGGCTTTCCCCCTCCCAGTTGTGTCAGATTTATCAATTATACCCCATTGTCCAGTTAGACAAGCCGGGCAAAACAGTAGTTTTATTGTTGAATCGTATGGCGATAACGAATCAGGTTTTTCCAGTGGTCAAATTTACCCGTGCTGGGTTCAAATGCCTGCTCTGCCCGCGTCCGGTCGATGACGAAGAAGCCTCGATAGTCAGGCTGGTTCGCGGTCCGTGTCGCATCAAAGGGTGACAGTCGCCCCCCGATCTGCACCGGACTGCCGTAGGTCGTAGTGCCTGCACCAGTAGCTTCGAAGTAAGCCACCGACAGGAAGACCACAAAAGTGTTACTCCGCGTAGTCGTGTTGCCAGTAATCTTAGACAACAGGCGATTACGCGTATGGAAATCAACTTTGTTTAGCGGACCAGCCGTTCCCAGGTGCTCTGCCCCGGTGGCGACTTCAAACAGCAACCGTTTATTGTTATTCCCGGTATCCGCCGGCAGACTGCGATAGACCGTACTCTCGCGCAAATCGTTGACATTGCTTGCCCGGGTTTGATGCAAACCACGGAACGGTGTTGCCTGTTGACCGAGTACTTTGGGGTTCCCCGGAATATGTGGCTCATCACCTGATAAACCATTAATGCCGTAACATTTCGCATCGCGAGACTGGATAAACTGAGCCCACCAGTTCGAACCACCAAGGTGCGGTGCATTTAGACTGGGATTAACAGCGCTGCCAGACATATCCATGGTAAAGGCATCAGAATCGTCGAGTAAGGCTGCGAGTACCGAGGGATGTCGTATCGTGTTGAGATTCAATTTACCTGGAACCCGAGGCTCACTGAGTGGGTTCCCTAGTTGATGGTGCATCCGGGTAGGAACCTCGACGAATTCGAGCAGTCTGTACCAGCGGTTGTCATCATTGTTGTTAGTGTCATCGGGACCATTCGGATCCAGGAACTTCTGAATGCCTGCAAAGCGAACATCATTTGCCCGATCAACGTTCGTTGTGGTGTCACTTCTGGTCTGCCAACCTGCTTCCGTGGCCAGATCGCGTGTCACCCGATGAGGTCCGATGACCGGAATTGAGAACAGCTCCACTACAGACGCGAAGTCACGGTCAAAATGAGGTTGCCAGATATCGAAACGAGAGCGGTCATCAGAAAATGCCCAACCGCGTTCCGCAGCGTTATCGGGAGTCGAGTCACCATCATCATCAAAGGTCGCGATCCCTGGCAACCCGTCAGCGCCCAGATTACCGGCACCGGTATTGGAGTTCGTCGTCCCTACCGTGTTGGCACGATAACCTGTACCGGAACTGCCTGCAGCATGGGATGCTTCACCAGCACCACGTGCATAGAGTGGTTGTGACCGTTCAAAACTTTGCAGCTGATTCAGCTGAGTTTGAATCTGCGTGCTCATGTCTGATTCCTGCAACGCAAACTCATTCATGTTGTTGATGACCATACTATCTACTTCAACCCATGGGTTATCATCGTTATCGGCAACATTACTTAAACCTGGAGCAGCACGCCCCAGATGTGCCCGACGCATCAGACGCACAACGAATGTCAGATCACTGAAATTCGTACTGCCTGCATCCGTATTTGAACCGTTCAGAAAATCCCCCCGCGTTGACATGGGAGTAACGGTGTCTGCTTCGGTAGTCATCCGAAAGTCATTTGCATCATCATCGGTAATCAGGTCCGTTGCAGGAGTCGTGATGTCCCGGGGAACGATTGTCGAATAAGTCGGTGAGCCCCCTGAGAAGTTAGGATCGACGCGGAAATAACTCTCGCGCGGCATCCCCGACATCGGGTCCATGTTTTCATTGTCGCCCGCGGAACGAATACTGTAGATTCCGCCGCCACCCACTGCGCCACTCCGTAGAGTGACACGTCGTTTATGAGTATCGTTCAAGACAGGATCAGGGGCAAGGCTGTCCAGATCTGAGTAGTCACCGCTGATACCAGTTCCATCGGTGCGTGGTTCCAGACGAATCTGCCAGCCATCGTTGGCAAAACTGACGGTGCGGGTACTCGCATTTCGCAGTTCGATGTAAGAGAAGTAGCGATCTTTTTCATCATCGTATTCGGTCGCGTCATGATTGACCGGATTTGAGGACGAGTCTTCGACCTTCGGTGCTTTGATTGCCAGAAATTCGCCGAGCGTCAGTTTTTGCGCTTCGACACCGTACACAACTCCTCTTTGACCTACTTGAACGTCATCGCCTGTCTGATAAGGATTGTCACCCAGCCCCCAGCCATCCCCAAGGTTTTTATCGTATTCGAATCGAGTAATCACATCATCGGGATCCAGGGCATCAACCACATTGACAGCGTACTGCGCCATTTCCTTAAGCTGAGCGTCACTGTATAGCACATTACCTGAATTGTCTGATCGATAATCCAGAAGGTCATTAGCACCTCCAAAGGTATACAGCAAAACGTAGATATCACGGGCCATCAGCTGTCGATCATAGCGGGCCCAGAATTCCTGTTGTTGAGTATTGGTGGGTGGATAGCTGGGTAAATTTGCACTGTTCCAACTGCTATTAATTGCGGTGGCAGGTAGATTGTCCAATACATTATTACCATTGAGGTCTTCACCTGGATCCAGAACACCATCATCGTCGACATCTTCCCCCGGATGAGGTGTAAGAGGGCGAGTCGTAACAAAACGACCGGTCCCTGTATCATCAAAGACGAGCACCTCATTGAGGTTCAGTTTCATCTGCATTTTGGGTTCTGATACATTTCCGATTTTAACATTTAACAATTCCTTCAATGGCGGCCGGAAAGGGTTTAGGTTTTGCGGAAATGCATTGAAAGGAGGAAACTCTTTACGAGCAAAATCGATTTCATATTCTCGAAAACCAGGAGGAAGTGACAAGCCAAACTGCTTGCGGTCCCAGCTCATAGTGGTAAATTTTTTACGGATGGATTCACCACGTGCGTTAACAGTCGATGCTCGACCAAAGTTGAAGGGGAGCAGTTCTGACAATCGTGAACTGACACCCGTATTATCCTGATCAGACTGAGCCATGTGCAACATTGCAAGATCGTCGGGAATATAAGGTTCATCATAGGGTCGTCTGACTTTTTCCAGGTCCACTGTTATCTCATCAGATTCATCAACGAGGGTTCCTACATACTCATTCGTAGTAGCAACCGAATTTTTGAAAAAGGTCAAGTCACTGTTGTAGCGAATTCCCCCGGCGATTTCGAAATCTTCATAGCCTTTCCAGCCATTGTATCCAATGTTGGCCAGTCGATAACCAGCCCCCGTCTTGTTATTACGCCCCGATCCGTTATAGGCCAGAGGATGCATAAATGAGTGGGTGTTACCTCGATTACCAGTCAGTGAACCAGCAAATACACCTCCCTCAAATCGGTTGCCGTTATCATCGATTAATGTCCGCCCGGGACGTGGAAAGGCTTTGATCGTACTACCAGTGGTGTCCACAACGAAAATATTATCGGTAGAGTTATTACGCTGTGCTTCATAGAGCCGGTCCGGTTCCCCCCAACGACCCGAAATCAGATCGGTGATCTCGGTTTTGGTTGCCCGGGTGCCAGACGAAGGTGCGCTGAATTCGGGGCGTCCGTAATTCAGGAAGAAATATTCCATATTGGAATTTTCCCGCCAGTCGCGAGTACTTTGATAGGCGGTCTGAAAATCACTCGCTGTGTAGGTACGCGGAGATGGGAAACTACCATGAGGATAAGGGTATGCTCCAAAGAACCGCGAATGCTGATCAAATACATCAGCCAGAGAAGCCGAGTCAACCAGATCTCCCCCAGAGGAAACACGTTCCGGACGGGCATTTAGCGCCCACTGTGGATTGATTTCGCCAGGCGAGGAAAGCCCCATGTTGGATCGAGAGAGGAACAGATACTTGTCGGTATAAATCGAACTGTGTTCGCCAAAGAAATTACTGCTGGGATTATAATTCAGATCGATATCACCGGGCCGCCGCATGTTGCCGGCTGTATTCAGGTTGATCAATCCATCGAGGTCATAGACCGTAAACGAAAACAATGGCAGGATATATTTAGTTGGATCATTAGGATTCTGAATAGGAGGAAAATCAAGATCCATCCAGATTCCTTCGACAACACCGTCGTTATCGTTGTCGACATCAAGTTCAATTACTGGAGCGCCTGAGTTGAATGAATTCGTAAAGATCCCCAGTTCGCCATGCAGACTGGCATTTCCACCAGGATTGGTCAGTGGCTGAAAGGGAAACGAACTCGAAAATCGGCTGGTCCCTGAGGGAACTCCCTTATAATCGACAAATTCATGCTTGGGATGGGGCCGTAATAATTTCGTAGTGGTTTCATTAGCAGGATTGACCGATCCATCGTTTTCATACCAGTCAGTCACATGAGCACCAGTTGAAGAGTTACGCAAATACTGTGGCCTCAAAAAGGAGGGGATCACAACCCGTCGCCAGGTGCCTGACGATGACATAAATGCATAACCATTGTAAGCCAGAAACAGGTTGTTGATGTCTGGGGCCGTGTAATCTACATCAGGTTTTGGAAACTGGTCTGCACTGGTTGATGGAGGACCACCATGGGCTGCATAGCTTAGATTTAAGTCGAGAAAGTCCTGGTTACCCGAAGGTCCTGAACCAGTATAATTCTGATCGACGACAACGACGCCATTTGTGTCCATGATGACATTGATCCCCTCACCACTGTAAGGGTGCAGATCAGTGCCAAACATATTTGCCAGCAATGAATGGCGTTTGCCGTGCAACGCGCTATTGTAAAAACTTTTTTCAGGCCCCTTGATTAATTGCTCCAACCCCCAGTTAAAAAGAACGTCGGCATCAAGTCCGGTATCAGCTTCGTTCAGCGATGCTTCTGTAAAATACTGCGAACTGCGTTCTTCCTGGGCAGCGAAGGTGTAGAAGACCACCCCGAGCAGGGAGAGCATCGCCAGCAGCGCAATCACGACCAGCAACGTCGATCCACGACGGTCGAGACTCTGCTGTGTTTGAACCATTTGTTTCAATTTAAGCTTCATAGATTTCATCTCTTAACCTCCCAGTGTGACCAATGGCCGTGGCCCGGACCGGCACAATGGGGAACGTGCCTGCTGAATTGTTTTCGCTAACCCTATTCCGCAATAGATGACTTATTCCGCAATGAATGAATCAGTGTCATTTGCCTAAGCTGTCCGGATGAGGGGTCTTCGTACCTGACTACAATGCGAATAGCCGACAATGGTTTCGGGATATGTTCAGTTGTCTGATTATCCAGATCGTAAAGAGGATCAGCCGCTGGAGTATTATCAGCCAGTAACGGATAAGGGGGATCAACGTCAGAACCAACTGATATATTCGGATGCCAGGTATCAAATACATTTTTATAAGTCGCGTTACCATGGACTGTATTCTGCTTAGGGTCGATATTACTACCGGAGTTTGTGCCAAAGCGACCATCGGCGAATCGACCGATGTCAACAAAGTCCCCCTTGAGATCATCGAATACTTTGATATCAAACGAGCGGACATTGGAGAGAACAAGATCCTCTGAACGACGGTCACCTTCTTCAAGCCCCTGCACAACTCGCGTTTCATAATCAACCAGTAAACTGGGACCAGAAGCATCCATCGGATTACCTCCACCACCGATTGAAGCAGGCATAAGATCGTGTGGATAGTTAAAATCCTCATGCGACGTTTCTTCGTGTGTAAATCGCCCGATAAATGTCGGCAATGTTGGGCTGGATGGCGCCGTGCTGGTCATGAATTCGCGTGATAAACCAGTGAGATGATTAAAGCCATAACGAAAATGTGGTATTCCGAGGGGGTAAAGCACCGTATTTCTACTGGCATCACTATTATCGAGTTCTGATAAATCATGGAAGCGGGCATAATAGACCCCTGACCCAGGTGGCGTAGCTTCAGCACGGAAGGCCGAAAAATCAAAGTCGCGCCAGAAATTGTGCCTACTGTCAACCGTTTCTCCATAAAGCGGGGCCGGACTGCCCGTACTGGATCTGAGAAAGTACGGGACACCTGTAGCTGTTACCGGTTGCGAGGTATTAACCCCCGAAATGGTTAATGGTTCCCGGATCAGCAACACCCGGCGATAGAGATTACTTCCCCGAAGGAAGTAACTGACTTCAGCCGCGGATGACTGCGATGTTCCATCGGCAAGAATACGCCCATCGTCGGCATCAGGCTGATTGGGATGCGCTGATAACTGAAGAGCTGCTGACGGAATATTAGGCTGAGCCATATCCGATTTACCATAGTAAAAGTCTTCCGTATCATCCTTCTGATTTGGATCAGCAAAGCGTGAGACGGTGAACTGCAGAATGTCATCCGTATCGTCATTGACATCGTTTTCGGAAATGTAGAAATATCCCAGACGTTCAGTTTTGCGATACTCAGGGCTCCGCGGATCTGTGGGCAGTGGTTTGGTCATCGGTGGCGTCGTGAAATCACGATAATTTGCCAAGGGCAGCAGATACTGAAAGGTTCGATTATCCAGATCTGACTGGAAGAGCGTTACCAGGAGCCGCTCGCGCTGATCGTTTTCTGAAATCCCGCGCTGGGTAGTCATTGACCCTGAGAGCAACTGGAAAATTTCGGTAAACATCAGCATCATCAGCAGAACGAGGGCGACTGAAACCAGCATTTCGACCAGCGTAAAACCGGTACGAACGCTGTCGATTTCAGCGCTGCGATTTGAAAGGCCCTGTTGTCTGCTGTGAATTCTGTTCATAAATAACTTCGCTTTATAGTTGTTTACTGCCTGTCGTTTTTGCTTTTTGAAGACTAACGAGTTTTATTTCCCAATGGGTAAACTTGAACAACATTAGGCATGATAATCAGCCCTGCTGTTGGCGTTCCGTCAGCTGTGGGATTGATCGACTGTAAGATAGGTTGATCCAAAGTAATCTCCGCAGTGACCGCGGTTTCATTTTCGATTTTCTGAATACGGTACCAGTGAGCATTGATAACGTCGAAGACATACCCCCCCTTTTTCAAGAGCGGCTTTTCGACACTTGTGTTGTAGCGGAGACGAAACCTACGACGCCGGTAATCATCAGACCCTGGCCAACCGGCTTCTCCTTCTTTTTCGTCAGTCGCACCTCCATCGTCTTTATCACCGTCGTCATCTACACCAGCAAATCCCCAGCCCATGTCGTCACCGGGTAACCACTCGGCAACGAAGTTTTCGGTCTGGTGAATGGCTTCATATTCTGGAGTGAAATTACGACGAAAAAAGACAACCACGTCGACAGCAGCAATATCAGTGGCGATCGACCGACGGACAGTCAGCAGGTATGTATATCGCTGCTCCAGAATCTCAAAGCGTATTTTGGAAATCCCATTGTAGAGTCCATTGTCCGGCAGCGGTGTCCCCAGGCTGACTTCACCTGTGGTCGCGTTAATACTTGATCCGGAAACGGCACGAACCTGCATCTGTTTACCAGTGGTGTCGTAAATGATCAGGCGTCCGTTGCCAACCGTGCTATTCAGAAGAGTCTGTAGCTCTGTTAGTGACAGAATCCCGGAAGGATTCGCGCCGGACAGAATATCGTTTGCATCAATAGAGATTGTATCCAGGGCAGTATTAATTCCTGTCGGTACGCCCTCAAAGAGTAAGGTCCAGCTATCCGAAAGTGAAAAATAATTGATGAGTGGCAACTGGGTCGTCAGACCAGCATCAAACCGACGCACAAACATGGCGGGGTTATTGGAACCATCGTTACCGAAATTATCTTCCAGACCTGTACCATCGAGATTCGCATAATATGCGCCCCAGGGATCGACTACATACTTGCGGTTAGCCCGCTGATGTCTTACGTGTCCATTAGCTTCTAATGTTCCATCCGGATCAAAAAGCAGCCGCTGAGGGAGTGAATCGATCAGAGCTTCCGCATTGTAGCGGAGCACAGTTGAATTCGTGAGTTGAGTGGCCTGAACCCCACGCAAAATCGAAATGGGAAACAATGACGCCAGCGAAACAACGCCGATGCTCATGATCATCACGGACATCAGCACCTCCATCAGAGTCACACCCTGACGTCCAGGTTTGCTGCTGGTTTTCATGTACAATTTGCCGGTATTGAAACGAAGCTTTTTCATTTGGCTGTCTCCCCGGTCTCAGCATATTTAAACACATCAGGTGCCCCTCCAGAAGAAACCGATCCTGAGCCGGCATAAAAGAGCGGGTAGGCGCTGATATTTCCAGTGCGGGTAAAGATTGATAGTAGCGAAGGAGTCGTATTCAACTCGACCTTCCAAGTTACACCGCCATCAGTGGCGAAAGTAGTTCCTTCGGCACGCGCAGTGCCATCAAGAAAGACGCTGGAGATACTGCCACTTGTTCCCCCCTGCGTGCAGGTATAGACACGGTCGTAAGGTCTGAAATTAAAATCAGAACTTTGAGGAGACCGGGGAATTACCCTGGCTGGTACCAGAACATGATCCCCTTCATAGTATTCCGTCGTACTCCTCCAGGTAGATTGCACATTTTCGATGGCGTCAATCACAAAATGGATTTTACCCCCACCTGCCTCACTGCCAGTAACAGAGCCACGTGGAGAGAACATTAAATCCAACTGGCTGGAATAGAGGCGATGATCATCGCTACCAGCCCAGAGGTATTCATTGAGGTCGTCATTGCCACCGGAACCATCATCATTAACACCAGCCACACCAGGCTGACCATCATCACCGAAGGACCGTCCTGTTATCCGCCAACTGGCTGGCAAATAGGAGCGATCGAGATCAATACATGTGTTGTTGGGCAGCAGGGTAGGCTCCTCACCTGAAAGTACCACAGGAGGTAATTCCAGAAGGTAGGTAGACGGCCCACTGCCTGGTGCAAACGCAACCTGTTGATCAGGATCAGAAGTTCCTGGATCACGATAGGGGGTCGACAGCCGTAGTATTTCGTCCGTCCTCCAATTGTATTCGTTCGGCAATGGAGAGTTGGGATTTGCTGGTTCAGGTTCTGAAATTGGTGAATTATTGAGATCGATTGTATACCAGGAACCACTGGCATCACCGGGGATCTTGATGCGGGCTCCATCCTTGAGTTGTTTGCGTAGATATAGAAATCGCCAGTCAGTCCCGTTACCACGTACGTGCAGGATTGTATCCGGGGTGGAGTTTCCAGTTGTGTCTATACGTTCCAGGCGGATGACGCCCTGAATCCAGTCGGGGCTGGAGGCGATATAGACCATGCTGGTAACGATTGTGGGATCGTTCGGATCAATCAGGAAACGGACTCCCCGCGGCTCCTTAGCATAGATGGCCCGGTCACGGGCACCAGCCAGGTAAGACTGCACCTGGCGTGAGGCACTGCGTGTCACATCACTGGAGAGCGCGAGATTAATCGAAGAGACGGTCATCACGACGAGAATTGCCAGGATTGAAATCACGACCAGTAACTCGACCAGCGTAAAGCCAGTGCGGCGTTTCATCGTGAATCGCTGCGGTAACTGATTGTCCTTATGAAAGGCGTACATAGACGTTACCTGCCTCCGGCTCGTTGATTGTGATTGGTGATGTTATCAAAAATCCCTTCGGCCACAGGAATGACTGGCTGTGCCAGCACACCTGTATTGGTTTTATCATGAGGTTCCTGCAGCCCCAGAATTCCATCTTCACCAGCGGAAACGATCAGGGGCATCCAGAAGGTATTCATGACGCCATACTGCCCAGTCAAATACTGAGCATCCAAGTTACTGTTAAACAGAGGAGTCAAGAGATCGCCCGAGCGCTCGTTTTCATGTTGAATACGTGACAGAGGATCGTCGGCATCTATTTCAAGTGGATCCTGTTCATTAAAGCCGGCTGCAGATGCTGGTGGCAGACCATTGAAAAATGCACCGGCAATATCCCGCCGAATGGTCGAACCATCGGGCTTGATTAGACGGGTTGGCCAACGATAGAACCGCAGTGGTCTCCCCCACCCGTCGACGAATTCCATCAGACCATCTCCATCAGTGTCAGCAACTTCTGAAGTCGAAAAAGAATCTTCTCCGACCGGCGGTAACCCATATGTTTCATGGTTCGTTAAAATATAATACAGGTATTCCGAACTGATACTGGCCCCGGCATCTGCGCCAAGAACACCGGCAGCCGCCCCCATTTCTCCGTTTACCTGAGAATTCTCTTCGATGTACTGTGGAAGATTCTGTCTAAAAATATCTTTGCGAACCAGAATTTCGACGACCGGTTTAGGAATACTGCGGTATTTTGCTCCATAGTTATTAACCAGTGATGCATATTTCTGCCCCACCAGTGATTGAATCTGTGACTGGTTTTTGGATGAATCGAGCGCCTTCCGCATCGCTTCAATGCGGTCCTGCACCATGCCGTTCACTTTGACTATTGTCGCCATGGTTGCTTTTTCCCGCGCCTTATTACCAATGTTTCGCACGACAAATGCGGATGTGGCAACTAGAAAGAGCAAAATGCTAATGACAATCATCAATTCGACAAGTGTGAAACCACTTCGATTGAATCGAATTACCTGATTAGTTGCTATACGTCGCATATATAAACCTGACCCGGCTTGATTAAGATTCTTGACCCATATCACTGAATGGATGTATTGACGAAATTCGTAATATTATCTGATTCGGCGGATCGATTACCTGGGAGATTTCTCTTCGGATCGTAATTCCCTCCGGTACCGTAATCGAAATCAGCCCCAGGAGAAATAATCTGGTAAGACTTGGCCTTAAAAGGAACGTCGTTTGTCGGGGGGGGCGTTGTAGGATCTCCCAAGCGATAAACGTCTACCATTCCAGTCCCGGTAACTTCCGAAACACGGTAGCCGCGTCCGTCATAACTACTGAAATACAGGTATGGCTTCTGTTGACTGGGAAATGAATCCAGATATTCGGGAGCACCGTCTGAATCAATATCCACGAAGCGGGATGTGTCGAATTCCATATAGGGCCCGAGGCGTCCGCCACCGGCATTTGCCACGGCAAAAGGATTTGCCGAATTTTTCGAGAACCCATTCGGCGTTTTCCCGGAAACATCCCAGATGCCTCCCAGAAAGAACACGAGGCACTCACCTGCGTTGAGGGGGATTTGCCCCGCAGCCCCGGTAGAGACTGTGCCGTCTTTGTTAATATCTCTTCCCAGGCTAAAATCGAACTGGGGCCACATCTTACGAATCAAACCCTTACTGCGCTGATCACTTGCCCATCCAGAACTAGTTTCATACAAATTGATACCACTGGGAGGATCCATACCAAAATCCTGCCTGAAGGCAGTGATAGCTGCTTCCAGGCTCCCAATTTCCGAGCGTACCTGTTGCTGCTGCGCCCGGAGACGGACGGCACCTACGGCGGGAATGAGGAGGCCGATCAGAATCAGGATGATCACGATCACAATCATGAGCTCGATCAGAGTAAACGCACTCCTGTTGTGCTGCGACGCCGAAGGGGCTTTTGGCGACCGTTTTTGCATTTCTAACTCCTAACTCTTTTCATTGATTCATTTTAGCATTAGAAAACATCCCTTTTGCCTGATACAGGCGGGTTTAGCCGGGACTTTTCTACGATATATATAGGGCAAATTTTATGCCCGACTTTCACTATTCACAATAAGTGATACTTATAATTAGACTTATCGCATAATGGTCAGTACCAGAAAGGGGCGAAATGTTGTATTATTCTGCAACACCCCTCTCAAAATACTACGATATAACTAGGACAAATCGTTGAGCAATTTAATCAGAGGCATGAAGAGTGCGATCACGATGAAACCTACGATGAGCCCCAGTACGATTACCATCAGAGGTTCCAGCAGACTCACCAGGGCATCCACGAGCACGGCGACCTCTTCGTCGTACACATCCGCCACCTTGTAGAGCATGTCGTCGAGTGCACCGGTCTCTTCACCCACGTCCACCATGTTGACCACGATATCATCCACAATCCGGGCTTCCTTCAGTGGAACCGCCATGGTCTCCCCTTCGCGGATCGCGGCATAAATCGTATCGAAGGCCCGCTGGAAAACCATGTTCCCCGCCGTGTCACGGGCGATGATAATCGCTTCCAGAATGGGCACCCCGGATGAAATCAAAGTCCCCAGCGTTCGACAGGTTCGCGCGGTCACCGACTTACTGATAATCTTGCCTAGCAAGGGTATTCGTAGCGAAATCCAGTCGACAATAAACGCTCCTTTCTTGTTCTTCCTCACAATCTTGATGAAGATCCAGAGCGCAATCGGAACGGCCGGGAAGAGATAAAAGTAGTTCACCACGATATCACTCATATTCATGAGCATGAGCGTAATACCGGGCAGTTCGGTACCGAAGTCGAGGAAGATTTTTTTGAACTTCGGAATAATCCAGTACATAATGAAGCCCACGATCAAACTGGCTACCGTGATCACGGCGACCGGATAGATCATTGCCCCCTGCACTTTCTTCTTCAGACTCTGGGCCCGTTCCTTGAACTCGGCCAGACGCTGCAGAATGATTTCGAGCGCACCACCTGCCTCACCGGCTTTCACCATGTTGACGTACAGGTTATCGAAACACTTAGGCTGCTTGGCCATGGCTTCGGAGAGCGTGTTGCCCGATTCAATGTCTTCAATGACGCCATCCAGGGAAGCTTTGAGCGGCCCCGGCTTGGCCTGCGATTCCAGAATTCGCAGACTTCTCAGAATGGGCAGACCAGCGTCCTGCAGCGTGGATAACTGACGCGTAAAGGTACAAAGCTGTTTGGGACGCACGCCGCCGATGGAGAATCCACCTTTCTTGGCGCTGGCTTTCTTGGCAGCTGCCCCCCCTTTGCCGCCTGCTCCTTTTTTCTGTTTTTTGCCGCGGCCTTTTTCAGCAATTTTGGTAACGAAAAAGCCCTTCTCTTTGATCATGGTCTGGGCATCGGCTTCGGAAGGCGCTTCGATGGTGTCTTTGACCTCGAGCCCTGTGTTATCCATGGCCTCATACTGATAAACCGGCATGGCGTTACTCCGTCATTAGTCGTCTTGAAAAGTGTGTTTTGCATGTACCTGGTGGTACCAGATTATTCGATATCTTCCATAACGGTTTCCCGTACGACCTCATCGATCGTGGTGACTCCGTCAAAAATCAGTTTCAGCCCGGCTTCACGCAGCGTGGTCATTCCCTGGCTGCGTGCCACATTCCGAATGTCGTCGACCGACGCGTCCTCGGTAATCAGGTCGCGAATTTCATCGGTGACGTCCATGAGTTCATACAGACCGGTACGGCCTTTGTATCCCGAGTTATTACAGGTGGCACAACCTTTTCCGTAGTAGAAGCTGTACTGTCGTGCCTGCTCGATGGGTAGCTGCAGTTCCATAAGCAACTCATCACTGGGCTCGAACTCGGTCCGGCACTCTTTACAGATGGTTCGCACCAGACGTTGTGCCTGAATTGCTTCAACCGTTGCGGTGATCAAGAAGGTTGGAACCCCCATATCGCGCAGTCGGGTGATCGCCGACGGTGCATCGTTGGTGTGCAACGTGCTGAATACAAGGTGACCGGTCAACGCACTCTGCACCGCGATTTCGGCGGTTTCGTAGTCACGAATCTCGCCGATCAGAATCTGGTCGGGATCGTGTCGCAGAATCGCCCGCAGCACTGAAGCGAAGGTCACCTGGATATCGGGATTCACCGGGACCTGAATCAGTCCGTCGATGTCGTACTCGATCGGGTCTTCGGTTGTAATAATTTTTTCTTCGATGACGTTGAGTTCGTTCAGCGCCGAGTAAAGGGTCGTGGTTTTCCCACTCCCCGTCGGGCCGGTCACCAGTACGATCCCGTTGGGGCGATGAATCATTTCGCGGAAACGGGTGAGTGTATTGGGATCCATGCCGATTTTATTCAGGTCGAGCTGAACCACGGTCCGGTCCAGAACTCGCATAACGACCGCTTCGCCGAACAGGGTAGGCAGCACACTGACACGCAAGTCGACCGGGTTGCCGCCGACGTTCAATTCGATACGACCGTCCTGCGGCAGACGCCGTTCGGCGATATCGAGGTCGGCCATAATTTTGATACGGGAGACGATGGCATTCGCCAGGTGGCGGGGAGGGGGAACCATTTCATACAGCACACCGTCGGCGCGAACACGGATCTTGAATTCATCTTCAAACGGTTCCATGTGGATGTCGGAAGCTTTATCTTTGATCGCCAGCAGCATGACCATGTTGAGCAGCTTACGAATTGGAGCCGCATCGACGAGTTCATCCGTATCAGTGATGTTGTAGACGTTTTTGCCGGTCTCCTCACCCAGTTCATCCTCGATGGCACCGATGACGTCTTCGATGCTGTCCTGATGCTCGGAGTAATGCCGTTCGATGGCCGCTTCAACATCTTTCAGGTTCGAAACCGCACCGCGGACGTCGTATCCCAGAAAGTTGCGCAGGTCATCGAGGGCTGCCACGTTCTGAGGATCAGCCATGGCGACGGTTAACACGCCGTCCTTCAGGGAAACGGGCATGATCTTGTAAATCGAGGCCATCGTTTCCGGAACCAGTTCCAGCACCTTGGGAGGAATATTGGTTTCACTCAGTTCAACAACAGGCATACCCCACTGTTCGGCGAGTGCCTGGGTGACCTGCTCGTCAGTCACGAGGCCCATGCGGATCGCCACCTGGCCGATCACTTCCCCCGGACTCTGCTTCTGTTCTTCCAGAATATCCCACAACTGATCTTCTGAAATGTATCCCAGATCGACCATGATTTGACCAAGGCGTCGTGCTGCCATGTGTGTCTACCTCTGATTAACACCTAGTTTATTCCAGACAGAAAAGGACGACGTTACTGTGTCGCCTTTCTGCTTTGATCTCAATCCTCAAAGTCATCATCTTCGTCGTCATCATCGTCATCTTCAAGGAGGCCCTTCTTGGCCATCGCAATCTTGGCTTTCAACTCACCTGGATTATTGGAGCGAATGACAACATCTTTTTCTTCACACAACCCGTCGCGCCAGAGATTAAACAACGCATCGTCGAGCAGCTGCATCCCGAATTTACGCCCTGTCTGAATACTGGAGTTGATACGATAGGTTTTCGCTTCGCGAATCAGGTTCGCGATCGCGGGCGTAACGACCAGCATTTCATAAGCGGCGACCAGCCCCTTGGGTTTCTTGGGCATCAGCGCCTGACTTAGAATCCCGATAATCGAACTGGAAAGCTGCGTGCGGATCTGGTCCTGCTGACTGGTAGGGAACACGTCGATAATTCGGTCTACCGTTCCCTGAGCACCAGTGGTGTGCAGCGTTCCAAACACAACGTGCCCCGTTTCCGCAGCGGTAATCGCCGCTGAAATGGTTTCCAGGTCTCGCATTTCCCCCACGAGAATCACGTCCGGGTCCTGTCGCAGAGCACGTCGCAGTGCTTCGGGGAAGGTCGGCACATCCACGCCGATCTCACGCTGGTTAATGGTCGATTTTTTATGCTGGTGATAGTACTCGATCGGATCTTCCATCGTGATGATGTGGTGATCCATCGTATCGTTCATGTGATTGATCATACTCGCGAGGCTGGTTGTCTTTCCTGACCCGGTTGGACCTGTCACCAGGAACAGACCTCGGGGACGTTCCAGCAGGTCACCGATTACCTTGGGCAATCCCAGCTGTTCGAACGTGAGGAACTCGTTAGGAATTCGACGCAGCACCATACCGATTTGGCCGCGCTGCTTGAAGACGGACACTCGAAAACGCGCTTTTTCCCCAAAGGCGAATCCGAAGTCGGTCCCCCCGACTTCCTGCAGTTCCTGCTGGTTTCGTTCGGGTGTGATACTCTTCATCAACGCGACAGTATCGTCCGGCTCCAGACTTTTGGTTTCCAGGCGGACCATGCGGCCCCCGACGCGTACAACAGGAGGCTGCCCGGTGGTGATGTGCAGGTCACTCACCTTTTCTTTAACGACAGTCTCCAGCAATTTATCAATCTGAACTGTTGCCATCCAAAGTACTTTCTGAAAACGCGATATTTGGATCTGGAGCGTGTTCGACGAAGATCGGAAATGCGATCAACGCTGGAAATCAAGGATCATTCTGTGACTTGAGGCAATCCTTTTCTCAGAACGATCATGAACTTCCGGCTTTCCGTGAACCACCTGATGTAACAAGTTATCCGAGAACAAAATAACGTAGATTTAGATAAGACGATTTAGAAATGTATTTATGAATTCGGGCCGCTTTTGAGTGCGAATCCGATGTAATTATCCGGTAATGTCAGGCAAAACTCAACAAAATCAGGGAATTTAGATCAATATCTTCACATGAAAAGTCAGAACGATCTGCACCTGGAACCGGGTGATTGCCTTTAAAATACTCCTGAAACAGCGTGCCTAAACGCGACCAGATTAAGAATCCATGCCCTTAGCCAGCTTCATTGCTTCCGAGAGTGTTGTGATGCCCAGCAGGGCCTTATCAGTAGCATCCTCTGCAAGTGATTTCATCCCGTGCAGGATGGCCTGCCGCCGAATATTTTGTGAAGCCTCACTGCGGAAAGTCATCTCACGTATAGCGGAATTCATCATCATCAGCTCAAAAACCGCCTTACGCCCTTTGAAGCCAGTATGTGAACATGTGTTACAACCCTTGCCTCGATTGAAGATCGCTTTCTCCATCTGGCTGGAGGTGATACCGAGGTACTCCAGCTCCCCTGGATCGGGTGTGTATTGCTCCACACATTTACCACAGACAACACGTACCAGACGCTGTGCCATGACCGCCATCACACTGGAAGCCACAAGGAACGGCTGTACACCCATATCGATCAAACGTGTAATAGAACTGGGCGCGTCGTTCGTATGTAGCGTACTGAATACCAAGTGTCCTGTCAAAGATGCTTGAATTGCCATCTCGGCAGTTTCCACATCGCGAATTTCCCCAACGAGGATCACGTTGGGGGCCTGTCGCAACATGGCACGAATAATTCGAGAGAAGTCCAGGCCGATACTGTGCTTCACCTCCACCTGATTGATACCCGGCAGATAGTATTCGACCGGGTCTTCGGCGGTAATGATCTTCCGGTCGGGTCGGTTCAACTCTCCCAGAGCACTATACAAAGTTGTAGTCTTACCACTCCCCGTCGGCCCCGTCACGAGAAAGATGCCGTTAGGGCGCCGAATGATCGTCTGGAAGCGGCGGTAGTTCTCTTCTGAGAACCCGAGGTTTCGAATCCCGACTTTAATGTTATCCCGGTCCAGAATACGCATGACCACTGCCTGGCCATGGTTGGTTGGCAGAATACTGACACGCAGGTCATAGTCCTTACCGGAAATGGTGGTCTTGATCCGACCGTCCTGAGGACGACGTTTTTCGGCGATATCCATTTTCGCCATAATCTTGAAACGGGAGACCAGGGCGGACAGCAGACGGCGGGGAGGGCTGTCTCGCTCGATCAGCGAACCATCGATCCGGTACCGAATCCGGATCCGGTCTTCGAAGGGCTCGACATGAATATCACTGGCCCGCATATTAACCGCTTCACTGATGATCAGGTTAGCCAGACGGATAACGGGGGCAGTCTCGTCCTCTTCTTCCACGCTGGTGGATGTCGCCAGTTCGGTCGCGGTGATATCAATCTGAGTTTCAGTGAACTCTTTCAGCATCGTATCGACCGACTCAGTCTCACTTTGACCATAATGCCGGTTGATTGCGGCCTGAATCGCTTCGATGGGGGCCATCACCACGTCAATATCGCGGTTGATAATGAATCGTAGCTTGTCCAGAACTTCGTATTTCATCGGGTCGTGCAGGGCGATCTGCAGCGAATCCCCCCGCATACCCACTGGAATAACCGTGTTTTCACGGGCCATGGACTCCGGCACGAGTTCGATCACGGACTGGGGAATTTCCAGGCCTTCCAGTTCAACGAACTCATAACCATACATGGATGCCTGGGCCTGGGCGATCACTTCGGCTCCCACGTAGCCCAGTTTGACCAGTGCTTCCCCAGGTGAAATCCCCATCGAACTGGCCAGACTGGAGGCTTCGTCCAGCTGCGCGGGACCAAGATATCCATCATCGACTAACTGTTGCATCCAATCATCGGCCATTCAATTTCTCCACGGATTAGAATCAGATTTCACCAGCAACGCTTTTTGTTTGTCCCATAACGCATGCAGGGAATCAAGACTCTGGTTCGATCTGGTTTGTGAAATTT
Source organism: Gimesia chilikensis (assembly GCF_007744075.1). NCBI lineage: Bacteria > Pseudomonadati > Planctomycetota > Planctomycetia > Planctomycetales > Planctomycetaceae > Gimesia > Gimesia chilikensis. Next base: position 7,281,868 of record NZ_CP036266.1, read on the forward strand.
CTATGAACTCAAGGCGATTCGCTCGGCAGAAACAGGCCCCTGTTACGACTCCAGCACCGATCAAACCCAGTTCGACTGAGCTGATTAATCTCGGTTCATCATGTTTCGTTCAGGATAAGAGTTTGCAGATAGGTCGAGCTAGAATTGCCTATTTTAATTTTGAAGTGAATGAGGAAGAGTGTCAAGCAAGTAATTGCTATACAAAAAATACTCGAAGAGTTTTCCCCGGCAGGTTTTACGCCGAAAATGGCGTCTCTATTCACTCATCGTCATTAACGGGGATCAGACTGAAAAAGAAACAGCCAGCTCCTGCATGGCAGAGAGCGTTGTCTCAATCTGAGACAGTGTTGTAAAAGGCCCGGGACTGAAGCGAATCGTGCCACCCCACTCTACGGAACGAATTGAGTCATGAATGCGCGGAGCACAGTGCAGACCGGCTCGAACCTGAATCCCGAAGTTTTCATCAAGAATCGATGCCAATACCTGTGGTTCCACCGCCTGATTGATCAGGCTGACCACCCCCACCCGGTCTGCTACCTCCTGCGGTCCGGGTACTTCAAAGCCAGAGAGAGAACGAAAGCCTTCCAGAAGACACCCGGTCAACTCCTGTTCGTGGCGCCTGATATCTTCGAGGCCTCTGTCCCGCAGGTAATCCAGGGATGCTTTCAAACCAACCAGCCCGGGAGTGTTGTGGTTACCCGCCTCGTATTTATCGGGCTGGGTCAGGGGCTGGGTCTCTTCTTCGCTGCTGGTTCCTGTCCCGCCCTGCTTCAGGCTTTCGACCTGCTCCGCCAGATCGGCCCGGATATAAATCAGCCCTGTTCCCAAAGGCCCGAGCAGGCCCTTATGCCCGGGACAAGCCAGAAAGTCGATCGGCTGAGCGGAAACGTTCAAAGGGAGATGCCCGACAGACTGTGCTGCGTCGACCAGAAAGAGTACCCCCGCCTCGCGTGCGATCTCTCCTACTTCGTTAATGGGTTGAATGCTGCCGGTGACATTCGAAGCGTGGTTCAGAATGATGAGCCGGGTATTTTTGCGGAGTGCCTGTTTAAAAGCGAGCGGATCGACGACTGACTCTGCATTCGCGGGGATATATGTGACCTCCAGCCCCCAGCGCTGTTTCAGTGTCTGTAAGGGACGGAGCACGGAATTGTGCTCAACATCGGATGTAATGACATGATCGCCCGGGCGGAGCAGACCATGAATCACTGTGTTGAGACTGTCGGTGCCATTAAACGTGAAACTTACTTCTTCAGGTCGGCTCGCCCCCAGGACTTCGGCTGCCAGCTTGCGGCACTGATCGACATCAGATTGTACCTCGACCGATTTTCGATAGGCCCCCCGGCCGACAGGTGCACCGCAGTGGCGATTGTATTCATCGATGGCGGTGTAAACTGTCTCCGGCTTGGGATAGCTGGTCGCCGCGTTATCCAGATAGATCAACTGCTCGTTCATGAATCGTTCACCGTCAGGAAGGAACCTGCGAGATCAGCCTCCGATGGAATACATGGGACGATCGGGCTGGATGAAACGGGCGGTATTGATTTCGTGCCCCTCTTTTTTGGCAGCGATGCTCTTTTTCACGGCGTCGATGACTTCCGCATCAGGTGCGTCTGTACGGAAGAGTTTGCGGATATCGGTCTCATCCAGACTGAAAAGGCAGTTTCTTAACTTGCCGTCCGCTGTCAGGCGAAACCGGTTACAGCTCATGCAGAAAGGGTTACTGATCGAGGCGATAAAACCAATTCGCCCGACGCCGTCTTCAAACACAAAGTCAGACGCGGGCGCACTTTTGTCGGTCTGCTCGACAGGTACCAGCGGCATGATCCCTTGCGTGAGGATTTCGCGGATCTCCTGTGCGAACAGAACCTTGTCGCGTTCCCATTTGTTATCTGCATCGAGGGGCATGAATTCGATAAAGCGGATTTCCGCCCCGGTTTCCCGGGCCAGCTGGCCAAAGGGAACAATCTCATCTTCAGTGAGATTACGAATCGAGACGGCATTGATTTTAATGGGATCAAAGCCAGCCGCGTGAGCAGCACGAATTCCTTCCCGCACTTTCTCGTAATCGTCCCGTCGGGTAATCTCCTGGAATTTCTGAGCGTTCAAAGCATCCAGGCTGATATTGATTCGCCTGAGCCCGGCATCGAACAGAGCTTGTGCGTATTGAGGCAACAGAATGCCGTTGGTCGTGATCCCGATATCCTGAATACCGGGGATGTCGGCGATCATCTTGACCAGCTCGGGAATGTTCTTGCGAACCAGGGGCTCTCCCCCGGTCAGGCGGATTTTATTGACCCCGAGCGGGGCCACCAGTCGCACGAAACGTACGATTTCTTCAAAGGAGAGGATCTTGCTGCGGTGGACAAACTGGACATCTTCCGAAGGCATGCAGTAAAAGCAGCGGATATTACAGCGATCGGTAACGCTGATTCTCAGGTTGTTATGCGCCCGTCCGAATGAATCGATGAGCTGATTCTGCAGTTCCATCAATGCCTCTCGCGTTTGACGTCGGTTAAACGCTGACGTGGTTATTAAGATCCAATGATTAGTCTATCTACTATTATAGCCGCGACCTGTGATTCCAAAGGAATTATTCTGCCGTGACCCCCGGATGTTCCCATTCCGTGGTCCCGTCGGCCCAGTTCTCTTTTTTCCAGATAGGAACAATTTCTTTGAGACGATCAATCAGAAACCGCCCCGCCTCGAATGCTTCACTGCGATGAGCCGAGCTGACAGCGATCGCCACACTGATTTCTCCCAGCGTCAGATGCCCGACGCGATGTTCAATGCCGATTAAATGCACGTCCCATTTCGCGCGGGCTTCGTCGATCAACTGCTGCATCGTTTTATAAGCCATCTCCGGGTACGCTTCGTAGTCGAGCGCGACGGTCTGCTTGCCCTGGGTCATTTCCCGGACCGTCCCCATGAACAGCACCACGGCACCACAGGCATTCGAACGAACCTGTTCGGTCAGGGCAGTGTAGTCAATCGGTTCTTCTACAATCGCAATCGAGTCGGGCATGATGCTCCCAGTTTTAATGTTTTTTTACTCGGACGAGTCATCCACCGCTTACCGGCGGGAAACAGGCGATTTCCTGTTCTGCGGTGAGTGGCTGTTCTTCGCCTGCATAGGCATTGTCGATGGCGATAAACAGTTGACCGCTCAAGGATTGCAGTTCGGGATACTGTTCTGCAATCGCAGACCGTAGCCTGGCTACCGTCATGTTTTCAACAGCTTTGACGCTGATGGTATCACTGCCGGCCAGTTCCCGGGCTCGGGCAAATAATCGGACCTGAATGGAGGAGGCTGTCATGATATGACCAGTTTTTTCTTCTGGGGCTGCAAAAACCGTTCGAGTTCCGGCATGAGTCCATAAGAAAGCGCCAGTAGCTTGATCGGATGAATGGTGGGAATCGCAGATTCCTGTTCCATCTGCATTTTACAGCTGCTGCACTCCGTCGCACCCGCGTGAACATTCGTTATTTTCATATGATCGATCAACTCCTGACCGATCTGCTTGGAAGTCTCAAAGGTTTCCCGGGCCAGGCCGTAAGTACCAGCCATACCCGAGCAACCTTTTTCAATTGTATTCACCTGCAGCTCAGGAATCAAAGCGAGAAGCTCTTTCAGAGCGGACCGCGACGATAAAGCCTTGATATGACAGGGGGTATGATAATCCAGTTCCATCGCCAGTCGACCAAAATCGGTCCTCAGACGACCTGCATCACGCCGCTCCCACAGATATTCTCCCGCTTCCAGTACCTGGCTCGCGATTACCTCGCTGTCTTCTCCGGGGACCAGCATCGGATATTCCTGCTTGAGACAGATGGCGGCTGCCGGCTCGGTACAGACGATGCGATGCCCTTCGCGGGCGAATTCACTCAAGATCTGAATGTTTTCCTTGGCCAGGCCACGGGCCGCAATCAGATCCCCTGCCGACACCATCGCCATGCCAGAAGCAAGCTGCAGAGGCGGGACGTAAACCGGAATCTGGTTATGTTGCAGAATGGCCAACAGGGCATGCGCGAGTTCTGGATCATGGTAGTTGGCGTAGTAATCGACGAAAAAGATCACAAGATCGGGGTCGCTTCCCGGCCGAGGGCGTTTTGTCAGTTTGCGGGGAACCGACCGTAGAAATGACCTACGGGAGAACAGGGGTAACTTTCGGTGCCGATGAATGCCCATCATCTTTTCCATGACCCAGCGGGCCGTCGAATTGTTGATCGCCCAGTTGGCAGCCATGGAGAGGGTACTACCGAGCGCACCGAAGGAATGGGCGCGGGAGAGAATCCAGTCTGTATGGTCGAGCCCATTGGCAGAAACGTAAGCGGCCTTGGCTTCAATGGCCATCTGTGGAATATTCACCGAGGAAGGACAGTCGAGCACGCACTGCTTACAGTTCACGCAGGTATCCGCGAGTCGCTTGGTATCCTGGGAGGAGAGTTCATTAGGATGAATGGCTCCCGAGAGCAGACCGCGAAACAGGTTGGCCTTGGCGCGGGGTGATGCTTCTTCGACAGGCTCAATCCGGAAGACGGGACACATGCGGGAACCGTCATCCTGACGACGACAGGAACCACAGCCATTACAACGACTGGCCTCGTTCTGCAGTTCCTGGGGCGTCCAGCCCAACTGCAGGTCGATCAGTTCGGGAAATTTTTCAGGCACGGGACGCAGGTTGCGAATGGTCACGTGAGGATCATCGTTGATGATCTTGCCGGGATTGAGCAGGTTACTGGGATCGAAGATATCTTTGACTTCGCGGAAGACACGATACAGATCGCCGTACTGGGAACGGAGGAACGCCGTGCGTGCCAGACCGTCGCCATGCTCTCCACTGATGGTCCCGTTAACGGAAAAGACCGTCTGGTAGAGATCGCGGGCAATGCTTTCCAGAATGGGGGCATTCTGCTCGGTCAGAGCAGGCAGAAAGGGCCTCAGGTGAATCTGCCCCGAGGCGGCGTGTGCGTAAAACGTAGCAGTCACCTCGTGGCGTTGAAAGACTTTCTGCGCTTTCTGTGAGAACTCGTTAAGCCGTTCCGGAGGCACCGCGATATCTTCGACAAAGGGCTGTGGTCGGGACTCCCCTGGGAGACGACTGAGTGAAGGCACTACCTTTTGAGGCAGCGACCAGAGAAAATCGACCTCGTCCGGCTGATGGGTTTCCATCGCCACCACCACGCGGGAGTTAATGTTTTTTACAGCCAGCGTGACATTGTGCAGACGCTGCTGAACCTGGGCATCACTGAAGCCTACCTGCTCTACGAGCAGTGCCGCTTCGGCTGCAGGTGAAATCAGTGAAGCGAAGCGGGGATCAGCGTCCCGTGCCAGCGACAACAAACGACGGTCGAGCAGGTCGCATGCCGAGGGTTGCTCTTGGATGATGGTCTGCACGGCTTTGATCGCAGAGGAGAGATCCCCGAACAGAAGCAGCGCCACGCCGCGATGAGCGGGTAACGGAGAAACGTGCAGAATCGCCGAGGTGAACAAGCCGAGTGTTCCTTCGGATCCCACGAGCATCCGCGCCAGGTTGAGGTGCTCCCGTGATTTAATCCCTTTGAGAAAGTAGCCGCTGCAGTTGGGAATTCCGGTACGCTGCTTCTCCTGAATGAGCTGAGCATTATCGGTGAGCAGCTTCGACATTTTACTCAAAATCGTCCGTCGGGCCTGTTCGCCACGTACTTCGGGGGACGGTTCACTGAGCAGAGAAGTACTCGAACCGGCGACAGGCTGATTGAGAATCGACAGACTTTCGTTTCCCACATCAAAGCAGGTTCCGTCTGCCAGCACGACTTCAATGCGATTGACATGATCGCGGGTCGAACCGACGCGAATTGCCCGAGAGCCAGCAGCATCAATGGCCAGCATGCTGCCGACAGTCGTGACCTCTGTATTGGATGGATCCGGAGGGAAATAGAGGCCCAGCGGTTTGAGATAGCGATTGAGACGCGCATGGACCACACCGGGCTGGACCAGAATCAGATTGTCATTGAGCAGTTCAAATCCGGTCATGAACCGCGAGCAGTCAATTACAATTCCGGTGCCGATCGCATCTCCGACCAGGCCCGTTCCTGCACCACGGGGAATGATGGGGATATGCATCTCAGAGGCATACCGGGCGATGGCGATCATATCCTCGCGATCGCGGGGATAGGCGACACAGAGGGGAGGCAGCTGATAGAGGCTGGCATCGCTGGAGTAAATGGACAACGACACCGGATCGCATCGCACATCGCCTGCAATCAGGCTGGAGAGATCTTCTGCGATTCGTTGCTGTTGACGGTCCAAAGTAACTGACTCTCAGGTTGAAATAATTCGCAAGCAGGTTCGAGGCTTGGGACAGCCTGTATTGTACGCGAAGGCGGGTCAGAGTTTGAATAGTCAATTGACCGAAACGATCCGACCTAAGCGAATTCGAAGACTGCTGCGCAAGAACCCGCAGAACAGGCTTATTCCGCAAGCGCTCTGCAGATCCCCCTGAAGCAGCAGATTAACCAGGCACACGTCAACAGCCCCAGTGAAGCCTGTACACGCCCTTCCGATCTCAGTCTGACCCTTTTCCAAAGCTCGAAGTATCACGAGACTGCTGCGACAGCCAGGCGCAGGCTGGTTCCGGTAACCCTTCATGCCCCCCTTCAAAAATGGTGACGCGGGCCTGCCCCGACTTGCGACGGAGATGAATATCGCGGCCATAGGTCTCGTCAGGGGTCTCATCAGCAGACTGAGGCTTCGTGAGTTTCCCCTGGTCCCATAATTGTTGCATTTCTGCATCAGTGATTAGGGGGCTGTTATTCTTTTTCGCCAACTGGTTATAGGCTTTCAGCGTGTGCATGAAAGGTACGGAACCGGTCTGGCCATCAGTGACACCGGCGTTGAGATCCAGCGGTACTTCACTGGCATTCGCAATCCAGTACAAAGGGGAGCGGTCACGGTACTGGGCATCTACTTCTTTGCTGGTTCCGGGTTTGGCAGTCAGCGACTTGAGAATCATCTGGGCATACCGCTGGGGTTTCCCATCTTTGACGTGGAAGCGATACCAGTCCGCGAGATCACTGATGCCGACCCAGGCCGAAGCGGCAGAGAAACGATCCGGATGATGACCAACCATGAGCATTGTCATGTGTCCGCCCCCCGAAGAACCCGCCAGGTAGATTCGCGACTGATCGACATCGTAGTGTTGAATGACATAGTCGATCGCATCGAGAATGTCCTGTCGAGCCAGGTGAGAACCACAGGCTTCCGGCTGCTGATTGACGCCCCGGAAGTTGGGGTGCAGGTAAATCCACCCCCGCTGCTGTGCCTCTTTGAGCCACTTGGCGTTGTTCTGCTTATAATTGCCACTCCAGGAATGCAGGAAGACAAACAATGGTGTGGGACTGGATTTCGCAGACTTCGGCGCCCAGATGAGTGACGGCTGCATACTCTGATCCAGCGAGCTTTTGACTTCAATCTTTGTGAGAACCGGATTGTCCGCCGGCTGTGCTTCAGGCGACTTTTCTGCAGCGGTCAATGCTTGAACGCCAGACAAACCCCAGGCCAGCATCAGGGCGACGGAACATAATTTTCGGAACATCAATGGGAACTCCTCAGTTAGCTGAATCAAAGGCTGCTGTTACTTGTCGTTTTCAGAATCGGTTTTCTCTTTGGCGTACTCAATTTTACCCCAGAGGTTTCCGCCCACTTTACCGTGCTGCCAGGTCCCCGCATAACGACCATCGTAGAACATGACCCGGGAAGTGAATGCGTTACCGAGACCGGGGATCGAAATATTCGTCAGTGAGATCACCGGAGTGTCGCCGGCCCAGTAGACATTCAGTGGGATCGGGACATTGACATCGTTGTCACCGTACTTGATACGGGCTGTCAAGACCCACTGGTCACCCTGCAGTTTTTTGGCTGAGGCGATTTCATAGCGTTCCTCACGGAGTGGGTTTCCGTTCTCTCTGCCATCAATAGTAAAATGCCCCACCAGCGTGGCACCCGACATCTCTTTTTCGAATTTCTTTTCCAGTTCCGCCTGCTGAGTGGAATCGTCGGCGAACGCAGCACTCAGAGACAACATCATTACACAGACTGCCAGTGAACTTTTCTTGAGAAAACTCATGATTTATGCCTCATCGATTGGTTGTGAATTTTCAGGAACAAGCGAATTCGCTACGATACATTCATCCTACACGATCCGAGCCTTCAGGTGAATCATACGGTAGCACAATGACAGATTCTGTCCCCCCAGCCCGATCCGAGAACACCCAGGGTAGCTCCGCTCCCCTGCCGGGTACTCCTCCCGATTATAGCATTCTAACCCCCGCCTTTGAAAAGCTTTGCGACGTGATTGCCCGACTGCGATCGCCGGAAGGCTGTCCCTGGGACCGGGCACAGACGCTGGAAACGATCAAGCCCTATACCCTCGAGGAGACCTACGAACTGCTGGAAGCCATCGATTCGGGCAATGATCAGCATATCATCGAGGAACTCGGGGACCTGCTGCTGCAGATTGTGCTCGACTCTCAGATCGCGGCGGACGAAGGTCGCTTTGATTTGACTCATGTAGTTGACCGCCTGACCCGCAAGATGATTGAACGTCATCCGCATGTGTTCGGTGACGTGAGTGCGGAAACGCCGGATGAAGTCCGCAAAAACTGGGACCAGATCAAAGACCAGGAAAAACAGCGACGCTCAATCTTTGATGGCCTGCCCGAGGCACTGCCGGCTTTGGCTCGTGCATCACGGGTCGCGGAGAAAGCGGCCAAGGTGGGTTATGATTTCCCTCACCGCGACATGCTGTTTGATAAACTGCGGGAAGAAATTCAGGAACTGGCAGACGAACTGTTTCATGATGGACGACTGCCTGAAACACCAGCTACCGTGGAAGCGGAAGTCATTGCGGACCAGGAACTGGACGATCCTGAACTGCAGGCCCGGGTGGAAGGCGAACTGGGAGACATCCTGTTTGTGGTCGCGAACATTGCCCGTCGCTGGAAGATCAACCCGGAAGAAGCCCTGCGAAAAAGTAATCGCAAGTTCCAGGCGCGGGTCCAGAAAATCGAACAGGCCCTGGAAACGGAAGGCCGCTCAATCCAGGAAGCGACTTTGCAGGAGATGGAAGCTATCTACCAGGCAGTCAAACAGCAGGAACGTGCACAGCGCTGAAGCAATTTAGAACGGCAGATCGACGCCGAGCCCTTCTTGCAGTGCATACTCATAAACCTGAACGCCCATCGCGACATCTTCGGCTGCAATGCCTACCGACTTGAACAGAGTCACCTGATCGTCGGTAGCCCGTCCGGTTTCGCGTTCGGCGACGATCTCTGAGAGATTGTGCATCAGCCGCCAGTCCGTGATTCCATCGTCGACCGGCTGCATGAAGTCGCCGGCTTCGATCTTACACTGTTCGATGTCGTCACAGACAATCACATCGGCCCGTTTAATCGTGGTGCGATCAATTTCACGACGGCTGCGGTGATTTGAACCGACGACATTCAAATGCGTCCCTTCATCCAGAACCCGTCCATCGAAGAGGGGGGCCTTGGCGGTGGTGGCGCAAATCACAATGTCTTTTTCAGCTGCCGTCTCGTCGGGGGTATGACAGGCACTGACTTCGACATCACAGAGTTCGGTCATTTCTTCAGCGAAGCGGCTGCAGTTTTCGTAGTTGCGCGAATAGACCTGCACGAAGTCAATCTTGCGGGTCATACAGATGGCCTGCAATTGAGTCCGTGCCTGCAGTCCGGAACCAAACAGACCGACGACCTTGGAATCCGGGCGAGCCATGAATTCGGTAGCGACAGCACTGGCTGCGCCGGTGCGTAGCTGGCCGAGAAAATCGGCTTCGATCAAGGCCCGCATCTCGCCCGATTCCTGATCGTAGATCGCTACGTGAAAGCGGGCTGACTCTTTGGTGGTGGTATATGCTTTCCAGCCGACGTAGTTCAGATACTCATTGGCGGCAGACATGGTATGCAGCATGACGCCTGGAGCCCGCACCCGTTGTCTAGGGGCATTCATCACTCGCCCGCTTGCGATTTCTTTGAAAACCTTGTGCGTGATGAGAATGGATTTCTCCATGTCCATCAGGGAACGGACATCGTCTTCGGAGATATAGAGAGCCGCCATCTACGGTTACCTTTCCATGGACATTTCGGAAATCAGCAGAACCAGCGTGCCTGTCGAGAGTTATACAAACGACGCAACAGTCAGTTACACGCTAACGAGAAACGCGCTGATATACAATACCAGTATCCACCTGGTAATAGCCCACCGCTTCTGCGACGTGCCAGGCAACCGCGTTTGTTTCGGCGACGTGCAGTTCGAGCTTGGTGATCAGCTCGTCCTGTAGACGACGGCCAATTTCCAGCAGGAGCGACTGACCGTAGCCTTTGCCCCGTTCTGATTCTTTCACGTAGACATCTGTGAGACCGATCACGCGCTCTTCCCATTTGGGAATATAGAGGTCCAGCCCCACGACGGTCGCCGAGGCCATGGCATCATAGCCGGATTTGGGCACAAGTTCGAAATGCAGCGTTTCGAGTCGTCCCAAGCGTGTCAGCCACCACCAGTTGGGAGCCTGGTAATCATCGGAGATTTCCAGCTGCATTTTTCGGCGGAGGTTCACGAGGTGAAATTTAATCGGCGGTTTCTGACCGAGCAGATCACGCTGATAGATGCGCGTAGAGCCGATGGCTTCGTAGCCGAGGCTTTCAAAAAAGGGAGCCGCCAGGGGATCGGAAAGCAGAAACCCAGAGGGGCGTGTCCCGCCATACAGGCCGACCAGGTAAGGTGAGAGCAGTCCGGAGGGTCCGGCCGTGATTTGCGTGGCGCCTTTTGCGAGCAGGTATTCCTCTGCCTGACGGACCAGTTCGCGACCAATGCCCCGACGTCGGAATTCCGGATGTACGATGACGGCACAGATGACGCCTTCAGAGAAACTGAGAGCCGAGAATTCCTGATTAGGACCGAAGCCAGCCAGCACGAAACCAACGATCGCACCATCTTCCACGGCGACGATTAACCCTTCCGGGTCAAAGTAGGGCTGGGAAAAGATGAGAACTTCGAATGCGTCGTTCGTGAGACATTCTGCGGCACCTCTCCCTAATCCTGCAGAATGCCAGAGTTTCAGCAGCTGCGGCGGGTCAGTGTTGTGGAAGGCGCGAAACTCAGTCACAAAGTTCTCTCACAGAATGTGAATGGGTCGAATGAATCAATTTATCAGCAACAATTATAGACAAAGCCCCCCTGAAAAATCAGGGGGGCTTGCCATTCTGCTTATTTCACTTTTTTGACAGCTTCAACGATCGCATCAGCAGTCAGACCGTACTTGTCGAGCAGTCCCTGAGGATCGCCACTTTCAGCGAAGCAGTCGCCGACGTTAACGAATGCCATGGGGACCGGATCGATCTGTGAGACAGCCATGGCGACAGCAGATCCCAGTCCGCCGTGCGCCAGGTGTTCTTCAGCGACTACAATCCGACCTGTTTCACGGGCTGCTTTGGCAATCGCGTCCGTGTCCAGCGGCTTGATGGTGTGCATGTCGATGACGCGAGCGCTGACACCTTCTTCAGCCAGCTTGGTGGCAGCGTCCATCGCACCGGCGACCATCAGGCCGTTAGCGATGATAGTGACATCGTCACCTTCACGAACGGTATTGGCTTTACCGATTTCAAAGCTGTCACCATCTTTGTAGATTTCAGAAACGTTGGGACGTCCCAGGCGCAGGTAGACAGGACCTTCGTGCTCCAGCATGGCTTTGGTTGCGGCTTTGGTGGAAAAGGCATCAGCAGTTACCATCACAACAACGCCAGGCAGACTGCAGGCCAGGGAGACGTCTTCAATACCCATCTGTGAAGGACCGTCTTCACCGATAGAAATCCCGGCGTGAGTACCAACCATTTTGACGTTCATGCTCGGGAAAGCGATCGACATTCTGATCTGGTCGTAAGCGTTGCACATCAGGAATGCGGCAAAGCTGGCGACGACGGGGATATGACCGGTTGAGGCCAGACCACCGGCTACGCTCACCATGTTGCTTTCTGCGATCCCGACGTTGAAGGCACGTTCGGGGTATGCCTTGGCGAAGACTTCGGTACGAGTCGAGTTTCCTACGTCACCGTCAACGGTAACGACAGTCGAAAACTGGTCACCCAGATCTTTCAATGCATCGCCAAACGCATCGCGGGTGGCCTGTCCGATTTTCAATCCGCTAAGTTCACCTAAATACATAATGCTTTATCTCTTTTGTCTGTGTTTTGCCTGTAGATATTGTTTGATTCGAACTGCCGGCAACCTGACGCCGCCCGGATGTTTACCGAGCGGTCAGGAACAGCAGGGGTACTAACTGAGCAAGGCGAGTGCTTTTTCTGCCAGTTCGGGAGAGAGCGGCTTGCCGTGGTAGTTGGTATCGCCGGCTTCTTCGAGGACCGGCAGGATGCCATACCCTTTTTTGGTCTGCGAAATAATGGCCTTGGGCCGGTCGGTGACTTTAGCGGCTGCTTCCAGTGCTTCGACTACCGTTTCCTGGCAGTTACCGTTAATGGTCTGGGTGTGCCAGCCGAAGGCGGCGATCTTATCTTCGAAAGATCCCATATCCAGAACGTCTTTGGTGGCACCGGTCTGCTGGTAACCGTTCTGATCGATAATCGCGGTCAGGTTACCGAGCTTGTATTTCTCAGCAGCTGCGAGTGCTTCCCAGACCTGGCCTTCACCCATTTCACCATCACCGATAACAACGAAGACGTTGGCACCGTTTTTATTCAAACGAGCGCCGAGGGCCTGACCGATACCCAGTGAGAGTCCCTGACCCAGTGAGCCGGTTGAGGCTTCAATCCCGGGCAGACGCTTCATGTTCGGGTGACCTTCGAAGGGGCTGCCCAGTTTACGGAGCGTCATGACATCATCAGTGGAGAAGTAACCGGCTTCCGCCATGGCGGCGTACAGCACGGGAACCGCGTGACCTTTACTCAGAATGAAGCGATCGCGAGCTTCCCAGGTGGGGTTCTGTGGATCGTATTTCATGAACCCGCCAAACCAGAGTGCGTTCACCACTTCGACGGCAGACAGACTGCTGCTGGGGTGTCCACTGCCAGCTTCGGTCGTCATTTTGATGATCAGACGGCGAAGGACTTTTCCTTTTTCCTTCAATTCTTCCATTGATAAGGCATTTGCTTGAGCAGCCACTGTATTTCCTTCAATTCTTCTAAACGAACCATAAATCATCACGCGCCCGACTCTGAATCCAGTTCCCCTCTGCGATTATGGAACCTGCTGTCTTCAGAGGACCGAAAGAAGGGTGTTACCTGATCTGACAATCAGAGAATGGAGCTGTGACAGCATTCAGGCGCCACCAGGCGCAACTTAAGCGCGTCAATTTTCTTCCGGTATGCTAACGAGCAAGCCTTCCAGCCACAACCATTTGAGCTGCAGAAACCCGTTTGTGCACTGGAAAAGCCGGCCGACGACCTACTTTTTCTGTAAAATACCTGCTTCCCCTCAGGAAGCTTTCTTCAGAAATTAATGGTTTGCTCTTTCTGGTCAAAATCACAACTGTTTATCCGACTAGTCTTTAAAGCGAGAATTCATTCGTCCATAATGAAGCAGTCGTTAAGAATTCTCCCGTACTCTTCCTCTGGGATACAGCATGACTGAAAGCAGCTTCACTGATCAGGAATTACTGTCATATCTGGATGAAAGTCTGTCGACAGACCTGATGTCTCAGATCGAGGCGGCACTCCGTCAATCCGATCGTTTACGGGTCCGGCTGGCGGAACTTGCGCGACAGCGCGACGAAGGAGTGCATTCTGTCGGCGAGATCTGGAGACGGAACCGTTTGAGCTGCCCGACCCGGAGTCAATTAGGGGGCTATCTGCTGGAGACCCTGCCGGCGGAATTCCAGAGTTTCGTTGAATTCCATCTGCAACAGACCGGTTGCCGCTACTGCAACGCGAACCTGGAAGATCTGAAGGCGGGCCTCTCGAATCTGTCTGCCGACTCCCAGCGCCGACGCGAAAAGTACTTTCAGTCCTCGGCCGGCTACTTCAGTTCCCAACAGGATGACGAATAAATCCGCGTCCCACTTCAGTCGAGTGGAGCAGCTTCAAAGTCCGTCTTGTTAACCCAGCCCGCTTTCAGCGGTTCTCCCCCCATGTAGCGTTCATAGAAATTCCGCGTGCGGGGATCGGAATACTGATAAGCTTCGAAGACGCCCCCCTTGCCTGTCATCCGGGGATCCTGTTGCGCTTTGAGTTCCGCTTCCAACTGCTGTTTCAGGGCCTGTTTGACTTTCTGGAATTCCGGCGCTTCTGCCAGGTTCGTCATACACTCCTGATCATCGTCGATCGCGAACAGTTCTTCGGACGGCCGTTTCCCGAACGCAAGCTCCCAGAACTGCTGCTGACTGCCGTCGCGACGGAGATCAAGGATGACTGACTTCGTCGGGCTGCCATCACAATTCAGGTAACCGGTCTCGGGATTGCCGCCGGGCCAGCGTCCCGTTTCGTAATTGTGCAGGTAAAGCATCCCCCCTTTGACGATACCACGGATCGGATATCCCTGATCGTGAGGGCGACCGATGTCGTGGCGTTCTTTGCCGATGAGGACATGATCACGGTCCGGATTGACCTGCCCCGATTTGGTTGACTGAAAAATATCGGTCAGGCTGTGACCCGCTGCAGGCTGCATTCCGGTCTGATTCCACTTGAGTCCCGCAACTTCAATGAACGTGGGCGCAAAATCGATGAAGCTGACATAATCTTTGATGACGCGTCCCGGGGCTTTAATGCCATCCGGCCACATGATGGCCAGGGGGAGATGGTTGGAGAGTTCGTATTCCTGCCCCTTGATGCGAGGGAAAGGCATTCCGTTATCCGCAGTCACCACGACCAGGGTATTGTCCAGTTCACCCCGCTCTTCCAGCATTTTCAACATACGTCCCAGGTGCTGATCGAAGTGTTCGATTTCGTACGCATAGTCGAGCATGTCGTTGCGAATGACTTCGTTATCGGGCCAGTAAGCGGGTACGCGATCGATGTCCGTGATTTTCTTGCCGGCGTTCTTCGCCCCTGAGCCGTATTCGTAACGTCGATGCGGTTCGAAACCGCCGTACCAGAAACACCAGGATTTCTGTTCGGGGCAGGTCTGGAGAAATTCACCAAAGTTTCCGGCATAGTCAATGGAAGAAATGCCGGTAGAGGGCGGTTTGATTTTTTTACTGTTAAAGGCGGGACCGGCCAGGTTACGGCGTTTGCCTTGTGCATCGACGGCCACACCAGGTGCCCAGCCTTTGGCCGTTTTCCCGACGACATAGCCGTGCTCTGCCAGGGCTTCGACATAAGTTTTGAATTCCGGCGGAAAGAACGCCATGTGATTGCCGGCCTCTTTGAGCTGCCAGGAATTGCGTCCGGTCAGGATGCAGGCACGCGAAGGAGCACACTTGGCATTCGGTGTATATGCGTTCGTAAAGAGCAGACCTTCGCGAGCCACCCGGTCGAAGGCGGGCGTCTTGACCCAGGAACAACCATACGCGCCCATGTGCGGATAAGAGGCATCATCGGCGATACAGAATAGAATATTGGGGAGAGTGTTTTCGGCAGCCTGCGATTGGTCAGTCATGAACCCAGCGAGCAGCAGACAGACACAGATCACCTGCCAGAAATTTGTGAAGCGCAAATTCATCAAAGTCGATTCCCGGAGAAGAGACTGGGGATAAAGAATCAAACAGTTGACTTTATCTTAGGCGAGAGAGTCAGCAGTCACAAGCAATTTTGCTTATCTGGAAATGCACATAGAAATGGAAGAGCACTTCAGTTCAGGCTGAATTCGTTGGAAGGGATCGCGGCGGCAGGATCGCGCTGTTGCTGGCGATGGATGCTCTTCAGAAAACTCAGAAGCAGATCACTCCGCTGGTCGACATCCTGTTCTGCCAGGATCAGTTGCTGCAGTGGAGATTCGAGCGGCAGCGAACCAGCGAGCGTATCACAGAGAATGCCCAGCTCGATATCTCGGTGCAGTTGATGGAAGTATGTGGGTTCAGAAACGTGATCGGTAAAGATCCGCGAATAATGTTCGATCAGTTCCAGTTGACGATGTTCCCGGTGAATCACCGGTTCCTCGGGATAGTAATCGGGTTTGAGATCCAACAGTGCGGTACGATAAGGCGTATCCGTATTGAGCAGCGTGACGGAACGGGCCCGACAATGTCCTTGAACCAGCAGCGAATAGTGCCCCGCTTCCAGATGAGCTGGTGAAACGATCGAAGCCAGACAGACAGGACGAATTTCTGTTCCGGGAGAGAGAATTGATCCCGTTCGTGAACAGACCTGTTGCAGATCGATGGCGAGCAGAGATCCGGAAGCGAGCACATCCGAGACGAGTTGGCAATCGAGGGGCGCAGTGATTCTCAATAACTGCAGCGAGTGGGGCAGCAGAACCGTGTTCTCCAGACTCAAAACCGGTACAACACCTGCGCTGGCTTCCAGCCGCTGCTCAATCATTTCCGAATCAGATACCATCTGCTAATTCCTGTCGATTCATTGAAAAAGAATCCGGGGTCTCCCATACTGAGACCAGTTCACATGCTCGCCGGTGAATACCTGCGATGCCACTCAGCGTAGCACTCCAGTTTGGGAAATGTCATTCAGAATATGGCCAAAAAAACGAAACCCGTTGTGTCAGGTTCCAGTTATGCCGACTCACTTGATGATAAAAAGAAACATGCCCGCAAAATCGCGCGCGGACTGGCTCGCCTGTTCCCTGAACCCGAGTGTGCCCTGATTCACGATTCACCGTTTCAACTGCTGGTTGCCACGATCCTCTCAGCGCAGTGCACCGACGAACGCGTGAATGCGACGACGCCGACCTTGTTCAAAAAATATCCCACGGCTGCAAAACTCGCGGCCAGCAAACAGGACGACGTGGAAAAGATCGTCTACCCGCTCGGTTTTTTCCGCGCGAAAGCGACCAACATCCGCAAGATGGCCCAGGCATTGATGGACGATCACGAGGGGGAAGTTCCGAAGACGCTCAAAGAACTGGTCGCCCTGCCGGGTGTCGGCCGCAAGACCGCCAATGTGGTTCTGGGAACGGCTTTTGATATTCCCAGCGGTGTGGTCGTTGACACGCATGTGAAGCGGATCTGTAATCTCTTCGGACTGACGACCAGTAAGAACCCGGAGATCATCGAGCGGGATCTGATGGAGGTCCTGCCGAAGAAGGAATGGATCGCCTTTTCGCATCGGGTCATTTTGCACGGTCGGGCAACCTGTGTCGCCCGCAAGCCGCGCTGCCGGGAATGCGCTCTGCTGAAAATCTGTCCGCGAATCGGTTTAAAACCCCTGGACCAATAATTGCCTTTCGGTTAACGACTTGTTCCCGATTCTGAAAACGTCCGCCTGAACTGTTGAAAGCCGGTACGCCGCGGTTTATGGTTCCAGTATGCGAAGTTTTCCTTCAACCTTCACAATAATGAGTCGCCGATGATCCTGACCGGGAAAGAAATCGAAAAACGCCTGGGAACTGATATTGTCATTGAGCCGTATAATGAAAAGTATCTGAATCCCAACAGCTATAACCTCTGTCTGCACAATGAGTTGATGGTCTACGAGGAAATCGTGCTTGATATGGCCCGTCAGAACCGGCTGGGGAAATATGTGATCCCCGAAGAGGGGATGGTTCTTTACCCCGGGCAACTCTATCTGGGACGAACCGTCGAGCGGACGGAAACCCACAACCTGGCTCCCCTGCTGGAGGGCCGCTCTTCCATCGGACGACTGGGAATTTCTGTTCACGCTACCGCGGGGGTAGGTGACATCGGATTCTGTGGTTACTGGACTCTGGAAATCACCGTGGCTCAGCCGGTCCGCATTTATGCAGGCATTCCGATCTGCCAGATCATTTACCACACCGTGGAAGGTGAGATCGTCGAATACAACAGTGACAAGTACCAGAACAACAAAGGCATTCAACCCAGCCTGCTGTTCAAAGAGCTGAATCCCAACGAGAATCGCCAGATGCGACTCTCTTTCGGCGAAGAGAAAACGTCGGACTAGACGTCAGCAACAATTCACTCAATGAAAAAGGCGTTACAGCAGAAACTGTAACGCCTTTTTTGATGGACTGATGCGAGCCGTTTACACGGTCCAGGTATCCCCGGTGTTGAACAGGGCTTCCAGGTTTCCTTCTCCGTTACGTTCAGTAGCGGATTTAACCTGATCGTAGACGGCTTCGTTATAGGTCGGATGTTCGACACAACGGAAGACGCCCATGGGTTCGGGCATTTCCGGATATCGCATGCTGGCCAGCAGGAATGCGAGATTCATGTCTTCCGATTTTTCATCGTGGAACAGCAGGTCGTCTTCGGTAATGCCTTTACCCAGTTCGACGACTTCAGGCTGATCATGGCTGTTGAGCCGAATCCCCTTGTCACGATCTTTACCGAAAATCAGCGGCTTGCCGTGTTCGAGGTAAATAACGTTTTCTTCCTTTTCGCCCTTCTTCGAGGCGAATGCGAAGGCACCGCTGTTGAAGACGTTACAGTCCTGGTAGACCTCGACGAAGGCGGTTCCCTTGTGGTTGGCAGCCCGTTCGAGCACGTTACAGAGGTGCTTGATATCGACATCGACCGAGCGGGCTGCGAAGGTAGCACGAGCACCGATGGCTACGGACAGCGGGTTCAACGGACGGTCCACCGAACCGAACGGCGTACTTTTGGTTTTAGTACCCGTGGGGCTGGTCGGTGAGTATTGTCCTTTGGTCAGACCATAAATCTGGTTGTTGAACAGAATGACTTTGACATCCACATTCCGCCGCAGGACATGCATGAAGTGGTTCCCGCCGATGGAGAGCGAATCGCCATCACCGGTAATCACCCAGACCTGCAGATCGGGGTTGGCGAGTTTTACGCCTGTCGCGACTGCCGGTGCACGACCGTGAATACTGTGCATGCCGTAGGTATCCATGTAGTACGGGAACCGGCTGGAGCAGCCGATACCGGACACGAATACAAATTTTTCCTTGGGAATTCCCAGGGTAGGCAGAACTTTTTTCATCTGGGCGAGAATGGAATAGTCGCCGCAGCGCGGGCACCAGCGGATTTCCTGGTCACTGGCAAAATCTTTTGGCGAGAGGACAGGTAGCGAGGTGTCTACACTCATTTTATTATCCTTAAACGCAATCAATCGTTTCTAAAATAGTTTAGCTGTTGGTCTGTGAAAACGATGGTTTATTTGTCTTCGATCACTTCTCTGATCTTCTGCTTGACTTCGCTGATCAGGAACGGTTTCCCCTGGACCTTGTTCAAACCAACGGCGTCTGCCAGATAGGTGCCGCGAATGATCATTCGCAACTGCCCGGTATTGAGTTCCGGAATCAGGACTTTCTTGTAGTTCTTGATCACGTCGCCCAGATTTTTGGGGAACGGATTCAGATACCGCAGGTGAGCGTGTGCTACCGAAAGACCTTCTTTGATCGAATGTTTGACGGCGGTGCGGACAGCACCGTAAGTTCCGCCCCAACTGATCACAAGCAGGTCGCCTGATTCGGGGCCTTCGACTTCCTGTTCCGGAATGAAGTCCGCGATACCGGCGATTTTATTGGCTCGCAGAGTCGTCATGTACTGATGGTTCTGCGGAGAGTAATCGACGTTGCCGGTGACATCCGATTTTTCCAGGCCACCCACGCGGTGTTCACAGCCGGGAGTGCCGGGCACAACCCAGGGACGGGCTTTCTTTTCATCCCGCAGGTAAGGCATGAACTGCTCGCCATCCTTCTGTCTCTTCTCATGTGAGACTTTGATCGGCTTAAGCGA
This sequence comes from Gimesia chilikensis, assembly GCF_007744075.1. NCBI lineage: Bacteria > Pseudomonadati > Planctomycetota > Planctomycetia > Planctomycetales > Planctomycetaceae > Gimesia > Gimesia chilikensis. Next base: position 7,301,664 of record NZ_CP036266.1, read on the forward strand.
GGACATTTCCGGAATCTGCCAGGGCTCGGCACCGTTGGCGATGTAACCGTCACTGAGCAGCATGACGGGGGTCATGAATTCCACAGCAATCCGCATCGCTTCCTGTGCCATGTGGAAGCAGTCTGCGGGAGAAGCAGGAGCAACCAGAGGCAGCGGGCAGTCGCCGTTACGTCCGAACATGCACATATACAGGTCGGACTGCTCTGTTTTGGTCGGCAGACCGGTACTTGGTCCGCCGCGCTGGACATCGACGATGACCATCGGCAGTTCCATGATGGCACCCAGTCCCATGCCTTCCCCTTTGAGGGCAATCCCGGGACCACTGCTGGCGGTAATCGCCAGGTCGCCTGCATAGGAGGCTCCCACCACACTGGTGATGGCGGCGATTTCGTCTTCCGCCTGGAAGGTGACCACGTTGAAGTTTTTCAGTTTGGACAGCTCGTGCAGGATATCGCTGGCAGGTGTAATCGGGTAACCGCCGTAAAACAGTTTCTTACCGGCCAGTGTGGCTGCAGTGACGAAACCGAAGGCGATCGCTTCATTACCGGTGACTTTGCGATATTTGCCTGGTGGCAGTTCCGCAGGATCAACACGATAGTGCACGGTCATCGCTTCGGTGGTAATCCCGAAGTTATAGCCGGCCTGCAGTGCCTTGAGGTTTGCTTCGACCAGTTCCGGTTTCTTGGCAAACTTACTCTTCACCCATTCTTCGGTCGGTGTCGCATCCCGCTGGTAGAGCCAGTAGACCAGACCCATGGCGAAGAAGTTTTTGCAGCGTTCTGCTTCACGAGGCGACAGTCCCAGCTCTGCGACAGCGTCACGGGTGAGGCTGGTCATCGGCACTTTCTGAACCTGGTAAGCTGCCAGTGACTCTTCATCATCGAGTGGATTACTGTCATATCCCGCTTTAGTTAGATTGCTCTTCTCGAACGCGTCTTCATTGACAATCAGGGTTCCCCCCCGTTTGAGGTCGGCAACGTTCGTCTTGAGAGCAGCGGGGTTCATGGCAACCAGGGTGTCGACTTCATCGCCCGGCGTGTAGATGTCGGAACTGGAGAAGCAGATCTGGAAACCACTCACGCCACCCAGCGTACCGGCGGGTGCGCGAATTTCTGCGGGGAAATCCGGTAATGTGCTTACATCATTACCGAAGACGGCCGACACGTTGGTAAACTGCGTGCCAGCCAGCTGCATCCCGTCTCCACTATCTCCACAAAAACGGATAACAACAGCATCCAGTTGTTCGCTGATTTTGCCGTTAGCACCAGGCACGTCTGTGGTCGCCATTCTGATTGTTACTCCCTGGCAGTCTGTTCTGTTGCCAGTTCAGACTGTTTCAGTTGAAAGAAGATTGTATTGTAAGTTTTTTGCTGCGTTTTTATTCCTGACAGCAGCCTGTCTATTCGACAGCAGCCCGTCTCAGGGATGTCCGTTCTTCTGGTCTGGCCCTGTGATCTGATAACGCAAAAACCAGACTGTTCATCAATAAATAAATGAAACCAGGGAAAACGCGAAGTGGTCTCTCAGACATGACACGGGCCCGGTTGAGCATGACCCTGATGAGGAGGGAAAGACGCAGGAGTATTTCACACTTGATTTCACAATTTGATGAATCATTCCGTCTGGCAAGCGAAATCGATTCAACCCCCGTCAGGGACTGAAGTTCGGCTTCAGACTTCCATATATTCCTCATTGATCGTTCACCATCGCTCCATCAAACGGTAAACCCAATGAAATAGAATTATTCCTTATAATCGGCATTTTTACACCAAATTCACCACAGGGAAAGCCTTGAAATAGCACATTCTTGCGTGTTTCTTGAGAAATTCCATCAGAATGTACTCAAGCGACTTCCCCTGCCGGAATTATAGTCATAACCGTTACAGATCCAAACCAAACCGTACATTTGCATCCATTTTATTGGGGGAATGACTTTAAGCTCAGTTAAATCAACAGATTCAGGGAAGAGCCATAAAAAAACGACAGCAGAAACGTCATTATTTCTGCTGTCTTAGAGGACACATCACAGCCTCAAAAGGCTCAGGCTGCCTTGGTGGTCGTATAGAAATAATTCATGATGTCATGGGGCAATTCCTGTACATCCACTTTCTCAAAGCCGGCGGTCTGGAGCATCTCGCAGGCGAGCTCTTTCCCCCAGCAGGTTCCGAGCCCTGCCCCGCCCTGGGCAAGTGAAACGGTCATGCAGTGCATGGTGGAGATGGTATAGAACATGGGTCCCAGTGGATTGCTGATGTTCTGTTCCACATTGCTCGAAGCGGCGATGTCCTGCATCAGGAAGGTGCCGCCCGGTTTCAGCGAAGCATTGACCTGACTGAGTACTACATCTGGCTGGGCCTGATCGTGAATTACATCGAAAGCGGTAATCAGATCAAAGGCTTCCGGCTGGTCTATGCGGGCCACGTCCTGCACTCGAAAGGTGATGTTCGTCAGACCGCGTTCCGCCGCAGAGGCCTGCGCCCGGCCGATCGATTCTTCCGAGATATCATAGCCGTTGAAGCGGCTGTTCGGAAATGTGGCTGCCATTTCGATCAGTGCCATCCCGCTGCCACAGCCGATATCCAGTACTTCGATACCAGTCTGCAGTTTCTCTTCCAGTCCGGGAACGAGGGGCAGAATATGCTCGAAGAGTCCGCAGACCACCGAGTTATAACTCTCCTCCGCCATCACTTCGTGGAAGCGGGCAAATTCGGAATAGGGTACCCCGCCCCCTTCACGGAAGCAGTCGACGATTTGATCTTCGACACTCCCCAGCACCGAGAACCACTGCATCGTCGTCGCGAAATTGTTAGAGCCGGCGGCCCGCGTCAAGAGGGCTGCGTGTTCTGCTGGCAGGAAGTACGTCTTCAGCACCGAATCGTACTCCACAATGCCTCCGGTCACCATGGCTCCCAGCCATTCGCGTACATAGCGTTCATTCAGGCCTGACTGTTCGGCGATCTGACTGCTGGTGGCGTGTTCCATTTCGCTCATGATGTCAAACAGACGAGCGCGGTGCCCGATGGAAATCATGAAAGAGAGTCCGCTGTGATTGACGATCTGCAGCAGTTTCTGTCCGAATTCGTCTGTCCGCTCGGCATCAATATTCAGGTTACAGTTATTACACATGATCGCTCATACTCCTTTGCAGTAATGTGACAGCAATTTGTATTGGGGGACAAACACAGGCCCGCTGTCCTTCCATCTGAATGACAGAGCGGAGAACCAGGGAGTATGTTACCCAGTTTTTTGAAAAAACGGGCATCGGGACCTGACCGACCCCACCTAAACACCAACCATCAAGACAGTTATGCAAATAAATAACTGATTGATTTCATTTCGAACGACTTCAATTACTCGCCGTAGAGCTACTGTTTACTCGCTTTGAAAGTTGGATTCCGGAGTGGCATCTGGGCTCCCACCTGTTTGAGGTGAGTCTGCAGCCGCTGGTAGAGTCGGGAGGTCAACTCTGGCTGTTCGGCTGACAGATCTCGTGTTTCGCCCAGATCCTCAGTCAGATTGTAGAGTTCATTGCGGCCGTCTTCGTAGTAATGGATCAGTTTATGATCGCCGACACGGACGGCACTGTAAGGCACTCCAATAAAGACGTTGTAATGCGGGTAGTGCCAGTAGAGAGCATCGCGGTTGAGTGCAGCCTGCGGATTTTTGAGAACGGGAACCAGCGAGATGCCATCCACGTTTTGATTGTGGGCGGTGTTTCCCTGAACGCCGGTGATTTCAAGAATGGTGGGATAGAAGTCCATCGTGATCGTGGGAGTCTGGCAGACTGTCCCGGGACGAGTGACACCAGGCCAGAGGACGATCACAGGCACACGGGTTCCCCCTTCCCAGTGCTGGCCTTTTTCACCTCGCAGGGGAAGGTTGCTGCTGGTCTTGCGACAGACGCCGCCATTATCAGAAGTGAAGACGATCAACGTGCGATCTGCGATTCCGCTCTGTTCCAGTTGAACGCGGACACGACCGACGGCAGTATCGACGGAGTGGACCATGGCTGCATACTCGGGGTTATGATGATGTGTACCTCGAGGTTGTTCTTTGAATTTCTGCACCAGGTCGGGTCGCCCCTGAATCGGCGCGTGTACCGAATAGAAGGCATAGTAGAGGAAGAAGGGATTATCCTGCTGCTCACGGATGAGAGTCACTGCCTCGTCGGTGAGCCGATCGGTGAGGTAGCGTCCCGCGCGCTGTTCTTCGGTCAGTCGACTGTCCCACTTCAATGCATCACCGCCGTAGGGAAAGTGATAGCTGCGGGGCAGTCCCCGGTTCGTACCGCTGATGTTAACATCAAAGCCGTGATCTTCAGGCAGGTTGCCTGGCCCGCCGAGATGCCATTTGCCGACGTGCAGAGTTTTGTACCCGGCCCCTTGTAACGCTTCAGGAAGCGTTGTGTATTTCTGTGCGAGGTGCTGCTGCCACACGGGTGGTTTGAGTGGAAAGTCGCGGTACTGTTTCGCCCAGCCGGGAATCCAGTCGGTCAGGTGAGTGCGGGCGGGATACATGCCCGTCATCAGGGCACCGCGGGTGGGCGAACAGGCATTGCAGGCCGCATAGTTCTGTGTGAACTTCATCCCCTCTGAAGCGAGACGATCGATGTGCGGCGTCTGATAGTAGTCACTGCCATAACAGGCCAGATCGGTCCAGCCGAGATCATCGACGAGAAAGAAGACCACATTCCAGGGACGCTCGGCTGCGGTGAGGTTTGGAGTCCCACGACCAAGGGTGATGAGCAGGACGACACTGAAACAGCAGACACGTTGCAGCAGACGGACCATGGAAGTTCCTCTGATCGGGGATCATTCAACTGAGCCAGGAAACAAATTGAAACGCTTGCTGCATTGAATGATAACGATCACAGAAGTCAGATGAAACGTTGAGCATATGAAAGACAGGTCAAGGTTTGCTGCCGCTCGCATTAATAGATCGAGTCCACGATTTCATCGGGGGGTGGCAGTTCCAGAAGTTTCACTGCCTGGATTGTAGTTTCTCCCTGGCTGAGTGCTTTCGCCACGCGATGGGCCCCGTCGAACAGCTGGCCGTCCGGATCGAGAATGATCGGATAGTGAGAATCGACGTGTTCCATTCTTATGAAATGTTCGACCACGTTACGGAGAGTGGGCGGGAAATCGTCATCGAACCAGCAGACGCCATCGAGGTGTTTGAGTGATTCGATCTCGATCGTAATCACCGGCAACTGTGCCGCCAGTTTCCAGAGTCGCTCCGTATACCAGACGTGGTACTTGTCACCCACCTTCTGCGTTGTGCGATCGATGCGTCGTGTCACTCGGGCGCTCCGTTTGTGATCTCATGTAGCTCGTTCCGTTCTCTCTGAAATTCAGAGGCGGAAAATATCTGCAGATTCATCATACCAGAATCGTGAGTCTCCGAGCCTGTTTTGCAATGGAAACAGGCTCTGTCAGGGATTTGCTCATTCTCACAAGACTGGCAGCCCACAGACCAGACCGTAGGCTGAGACACCCATGTTCAGTGCTATTTTCACTAAAACACCACCTCAAAAACTCTGGCATATGAATTGCGACTGACAGAAGACGTACCTCCGTATCTCATACAGGAGCGATAACCCATGGATTATCAAAAATTACGTAATGTTCTGAAACGAGCCGGCTCTGATTTCCTTGATGACGAATGCATGTCCAGCGGCGCTGCGATTGCGTATTACACCATTTTTTCGCTGCCGCCTCTGCTGGCAATCGTCTTCGCATTGACCACACAATTCTGGTCTGCGGAACAGGTCTCTTCAGTAATCAATTCCCAGTTGGGACTCCCAGTCGAACAGTCTACGGAAGAGGCGGATGACGCAGATACGTCTGCAGGATTCGACCTGACCAGTGTTGCGGAGCGTGTGCAGTCAGGTCAGACACCTGAGCGGCCACTATGGTCCCGATTTCTGGGAGCAGCCGTACTGATTTTTTCAGCCAGTGGTGTGCTGGCCCAGTTGCAGTCCGCGTTGAATAAAGCCTGGAATGTCGAACCGGATCCGGAACAGGGTGGCATCATGTCTTTTATCAAAAAACGATTGATCTCACTGGCGTTTCTGATCGTTGTCGGTCTGCTGTTGTTGATCTCACTGGTGCTGACCACCTTTGTCGATGAATTTACGCGCTGGCTGGACTACGGATATCTGGATGTCGGAATCCTGTCTGCAGTCATGATTGTGAATACTCTGCTGACGCTGGGTCTGGCGACACTGTTGTTTGCTGCGACTTTTAAAGTCCTGCCCGACGCGAATATCAGGTGGCGGGATGTATTCATGGGAGCGGCAGTGACAGCCATACTATTCACGATTGGTAAAAGCGGCATCGCCTGGTATCTGCAATTCTCTGAGGCGGGGTCCAGCTGGGGAAGTGCGGCGACATCCATGATCGGGATCCTGATCTGGGTCTATTACTCGTCCCTGATCATTTTGCTGGGAGCCGAATTCACACAAAGCTGGTCCATCGAATTTGGTGACGGCCTGAAGCCGGCCCCCGGAGCCGTACTGGTAACTGCTGAGAAAATCTATCACCGCAATGAACCAAAGAATCTGTCCTTTAAAAGCTAACTCCGTCTCTTACTCCATCATAACACGACTTACCGAACTGAAAGGCGAGTCCCATGATTCAGAAAATAAAACAGAACCGTTCCCTGGCCGAATATCTTTTCCCTCCGTCCGTCAATCAGGGTGCATATCGCGCGGAACGCGTCGATCGTTTTGCCCGGTTTGAAAAGCTGACCAGCCTGCTCGACGATTCGTTTACCATCCCGGGAACCAATATCCGCGTTGGCTGGGACTCGATCATCGGCATTGTGCCAGGGCTGGGGGACATGATCTCCACGGCTTTATCGGGGTATCTGATCTACCAGGCAAAGCAACTCGGCGCTTCCAACTGGGTACTGGCCCGAATGGTCGGTAATACGGGTCTGGACTTTCTGCTGGGTTCGATTCCAATCGCCGGAGATATTTTTGATGTGTTCTTTAAATCGAACCGCCGTAATTCACGGTTGCTGAAAAAACATCTCGACCGCCGTAACGCGAGTTGAACCAGGGTTGGATGACTCTGATCATTTCCGTCAGGAATGATCCTGGGATTGATTCTGTATTGTCAGTAACTCAGCAAGCAGCTCCTGGTTATTCTGGCTGATGCGGAGCACATGCTGCTGATCTTCTGCAGAGAGTCGGCAGCCGTACTGCAACAGGATCCGCAGTGTCCCCAGTTGCCAACTGTGAATGGCATATCCGACCGCGTTCAATTCGTAAACCAGTTCACCAGCCGCTGCTGGATTCTGATCCATAATACGTTGCGTACCTGCTGCATCACCACAGGCGACATAGCAACAGAGATGAGCGTCGGCTCCCTTATCGATCAGGTACTGTATCAACTCATCACTGCATTCCTGAGAAGTTCGATGCAGGGCCGCGATGCTCACAGGATCGGACCGGTTCAGGTCGGCCCCACGTTCAACCAGCAGTTGTACTGCCGCCAGTTGATTATTCTGAGCCGCACGATACAGGGCTGTTTTCCCCTGTGGATCAAGTTTGTTAATCAGACCTGGATCCTGATCGAGAAGTCTGTTGAGCTGACGAAGCTCTCCCAGCGCGGCTGCCTGAAACAGATCCACGTGTGCTCCCTGATCGAGCAGCAGTTGAATGATGTCCGCCGCGGGTTCTGATTTCCAGGGTCCCGGATGGCTGGCTTCAAGCAGGCAGGTTCCACCCCTTTGATCGACGGCATTCACATCGGCACCGTAGCTTAACAACAGGCGGGCCAGATCGTAGTTGCCCGTTCGGGCAGCCCAGTGCAGGGGCGTCAGTTTGTCGGGAGTGGACTGGTGAACCAGATCCGGATCTGTCTTTAGCAGGTGTTCCGCTCGATCTGGTAGTCCAAGGTAGATAGAGGCAAAGATATCAACGGTGGCCTGCTGCTCCAGAAGATAATTCACTATCTCCCGGCGACGATACAGGGCTGCTGTATACAGGGGAGGCAGACCTGACCCATTTAACTGATCGACGGCCTGTGGATCGCGGTACACAATCTCACGGATTGCCTGCAGATCATTTTGAACGATGAACTCGTGCATGGTTCCTTCTGCCGATTTAGAAGTGGATTCTTAATCTTTGATCATGACAGCTTGAGGAAGTTGAGATCCAGTGCAATCCACCCTGACAGCGTGTGTAATCTGGATACAGATACGACTCTGATTATGGTATCATGTTCAGGTAGCGAACGATACATTTTGAATGACGGATCTTTATTTGTGGATCGGGGCACGAAAGTCGTTCCCCTCAGCTGGTTGAAAATGACAATGGCGAAAAATAACAAAATTTCTGTAGACCATCCATTACTGAAACGTTTGCGAGAACTGGATCGAAATATGAGCGATTCCGAAGATCTCGGCGATGTTGGTCTCTATATTGGACATGAAAACGAACCGGGGTTCTACGATGACAGTCCCCAGGAGGCCATTGCATTTGCCGCGACAGGCGGAGATGGAGACCATTACTCGCTGATTGCTGTTGAGGGCGTCGTTACGGAACGTTCCCCCGTTGTCCTGACGTGGCCCTCTGAAGGTGAAAATATTGTCGTTGCCCCCGATTTGGAAACATTTTTACGAGTCGGTCTGCATTGCGGCTTTTTTGTTTATCTGGACGTTCTTGATCCGGAAATAACAGGAGAGGGGGAAAACTGGCTCGCAGACTATCTGGATGACGAGCAGAAAGAAGTCCTTCAGCGTCTCGCTCGGGAACTGAATCTGACTCCTCTACCTGCCGAGGCCTTACAGTTTGAAGAATTAAATCAACAGTACGCTGATCGCTTTCAGAACTCTGTGAATAAAACGGGCCGCTTTACCGAGTAATGACCAGCGTTTACATCCGATATTAATCTCTATGTCCTGAACATAAAGGTCTCACAGTGGATGCTCAAATCAGAGAAGCCCATGCCGAGTCGATTGAAGCCGAGGTCAGCCGGATCCTGTCTGCGAATGCTGAGACGACGGGATTTCCCTACGCGCCGGAACCGCTGAAACTCAAAATTGAGCAGGACGGAAAGCTGGTCGCGGGACTGGTTGGGTTCACGCTCTGGGAATGGCTATACATTCAGACGCTGGCAGTCGAAGCGGATTTGCGGGGACAGGGGCTGGGACGCCAGCTGGTGCTTGAAGCGGAACGGATCGCCCGCGACAGAAAGTGCCACGCTGCCTGGGTCGATACCTTCACCTTTCAGGCCCCGGCCTTCTACACGCAACTGGGTTATGCTCCGTTTGGGACGCTGGCAGACTTCCCCACCGGACAGGAGCGGATCTTTCTTTATAAGAAGCTGACAACAGAGCCGTCTCAGTCTGACGACTGAATCATTCAGTGAATGGACTCACGCGTCCCATCAAAGGGATTTGATATTTCCCTTTTCAGGCCTGTTTCAAGGCTATTTAGTAACCTGCATCTCATAGTCCGAATCCTCTCGACCTGTTTGTCTCATTTTGTGAGGAATTGCTATTTGTGATTTTGGGCAAATGACTTAATATCGCGGCCCTGATTCAAGTCAGTCCCAGATGGCGAGCGCTCGTTCCAGTTGATTCTGTAACGACACAGTGAATGGATTCACCTACTCTGGAGGCGATTTTTAAATCGATCTCTGGTCTGCATTCACCGGGCTGCTCTCTACTCCCGGATCTGATCGTGTTAAACCCACAATACTACTGGTCCTTCTGGATCAGCGTCAGAAAGTAGAGTCACCGATGGAGCTTGCATCCCCGTCCGCCAGTTCACAGATTACCCAGCACGTGTTATCGCATATGATCAACCGCTTGAGTGCCGTCGATCCGTGTGAAGATCCTTATCCCCACATCAGCGTTCGCGATATTTTCCCGCAGGACGTCTATGCCGATCTGATTGATCTGCTGCCGGAAGATTCCGTTTACACCACCATGGGTAAGCGGCACATCATGGAAAACGGAGAATCGAATCGTTTTGAATTTCAGCTGTCTGCGGAGAACATCGACGCGAACCTGACCGACAGCCGTCACACACTCTGGACCGGCATCCGTAATGCGTTGAATGCCCCCGAACTGAAAAAGGCGGTCTTTAATCGTCTGAGTGCAGGCATCGGATACCGGTTTGGTATCGATCCCAAAGATGTCAACCAGGTAGAAGCGTTTCCCCGTCTGAGCCTGATGCGGGAAAAGCCGGGCTACTTCATTACGCCTCACCCTGACACCCGTAAAAAGCTGGTCACGTTTCAGATCGCCCTGCCCCGGGATCGCTCGCAGCTGGACCTGGGAACCATGATCTACAAACGCAACCTGTCACCTAAGTTTCTGCTCAACCGTCCCAAGGGATTTCGCGGCTTCGAAAAGGTGAATCAGTATCCGTTCGAACCAAACAGCGCTTTCGCATTTTCCGTGATCAATTCCGTTCGCAAAAAGAGCTGGCACGGCCGCGAACCTCTGGAAGGGGAATCGGGCATCCGCAACAGTCTGCTCTGCATCTACTATGCATCCAAAGAGAATGCAACGACCTACTAAAGCGGGGCGTAAAATAATAAAATCGAACAGGCCGGGGCTTTTATACAGAGTCCCGGCCTGTTTGCGTTTCTGAAATCAATATGGGGGAACAGTCATGAACTTTAAAACGACTCTGCTGACAGCCGTGGTTGTTGTGCTTTCAGTGGTCACAACACTGTTTGCCATACAGAAACAGGCCGTCCGTCAAACTCCCCGTGCGATCCGGGTTGGTCAGAATATTGAGGAAGCGATCCAGGTCATGGAACGGGCCGGGCTCAAAGAATATCTCCCTTTGCAGATCGCCCCTGCAAAAAAAACGGAGCGATTAACCGGCTGGCCCGTGAGTGAGGGGCATCTGATAGCCTGCTACTCAGTTATCGATCATAAGATTGTCGACCTCGAATTGTACCTCGTCGACAAGGATTGCCAACGCCGCATTAAAAGCGAGCAGGTACGGAATCTGACCTTCGAAGTGAAAGCCTATGCGCCGGACACCGGGGATATCCTGATGAAGGTCCCCCACAAAGGCATGCCATCTCAACAGCGTCCCCAGTCCAGATAACCGTGAATTCGACTGTCGCTGCTGCTGGAACCACGCGTCAGATCACGCTACGATTGAGAGCCGTCTGTTATCAGGACATACTTGAGACAGCCCAATCGTAACAGAGGTCTGTGGAAACATGATCCGCCGCAATCGAAGTTACCTCGAAGAATTCGCCATCCGGATTCGCGAACATAACCTGTTCAAGGCAACCAGGGAACGGCTGCTGATTGTCCGTCACATCCATGAGCAGTACCGCCAGCGGGAAAGCTTTACCGGCGTTGATGTCGCGAAATCGATCAAGGTAGCGACACCGCGGCGGGTTTCCCTGTCCACGGTCTACCGCACACTCAAATGCCTGGTCGAAGTGGAACTACTGGACCGGCTGGAACAGGAACCGTCTTCTCAGTCGGATCCCCCAGTAATTCTGTATCGTTTGCCTGTTGCGTGGCGTGACTGACAGTTTGTTTTCGAAGGACAAGATGTGATCATGTCTATTCCCGATCGACTGAAAATCAAACCGGTAGACGAAAACGTGGTAGCCCGGATGCTGGAGTTGTTACCCGATATCGAAGAGGAACTGGAGGCGGGGGGCGATGCAGAGGCTCTGCTGCAGCAGTGGTACCAGCATGCGAATCACAGATATACGACAGATGCTTTCCTTAACTACTGGAAATCGACTTCTGAAGAAGATTTCGTGCTGACTGCCTTGAATCCAGAGCCAACGGTAGATCAGGAATTGCAGTTCTTAGAAGCCTGCGCCGTGATTGATGCCTTCAAGACAGGCGAACTGTCGGAACATGAAACCGATTACTATCTGAACTGGCTGGAAATTCAATTCCCTGAGAGTAACATCAGCGATCTGATATTCTGGCCCGACGAATGGTTCGGGGATGCGTCGCTGTTCCGGGATCCGGGTGGTGCCTTTCGTCCCGAGTCTGAGCTCACCTCAGAGCAGATGGTGGGTTATGCGATGGCTCGTTGCGGTCGCAGTCTGCCGGGAACACCCGACAATCTGGTTCTGCCACACCCCCTGCCCCCGACAGGGTAAGGTTCGGTTTCAACTTTAGGCAGGACGGTCAACGCCTTGAGTGTCCTGCGATACTGATCTGCTGTGAAGCTTGTTGTTGCGATGCTGAAATACGCTGCCAATCTGCCTCAGGCGTCCGTTTATTGTTGATTCTGCCCGTGAAATATTGGATAACAGGGGTAACTCAAACATTCTCGCCTGAAGTTCTGCAACTTCATTCCCTCCATTAAATTGCTGATTCATAAAGGAAGCGCACCTGTGATGCTAAACTTAAAGACCAAGCTGACGCTTATGTTGTCTGCCTGTCTGTCACTGTCGACAGTCTCGGCGGCGGAAAACTCTGACGACGCAAATAAACTTTCCACCGCGGAAAAGAAAAGTGGCTGGAAGCTGCTGTTCGACGGCAAGACCACCGAAGGCTGGAGAAATTATCAGAAAGACAGCGTCAGTGATGGCTGGAAGGTCAAGGACGGAGTGCTGACCCGCGCTGAAAAAGGGGCCGGCGACATCATCACTGAAGATGAGTTCAAATATTTCGAACTCTCGCTGGATTACAAGATCTCCCCAGAGGGAAACAGCGGACTGATGTTCCACGTCACCGAGGAAGAAAAAACTCCCTGGCGGACCGGCCCCGAAGTGCAGATCCAGGATAACGTTGACGGCCATGACCCTCAGAAAGCGGGCTGGCTCTATCAGTTGTACAAACCGGCTCCACCCCGGGCTGGCACTGAAGAAGAAATGAGTAAACCTGCCGATGCCACACGTCCGGCCGGCGAGTGGAACAACCTGTTCCTGCGCATCGGCCCCGATCGTTCCGAAGTCGTAATGAACGGCATTCGCTACTTCCGCTTTAACAAAGGGAGTGCCGACTGGGACAAACGGGTGGCTGCCAGCAAGTTTTCCAAGTTCCCGAAGTTCGGCAAAGCTGAGAAAGGGCACATCTGTCTGCAGGACCACAACGATCTTGTCTCCTTCCGTAACATTAAAATCCGGAAGCTGGCCGACGACGGTTCTGCGCCTGACCCAAGTGATGGCGAACTGGCAATCAAAGGGGTTCCCGCATTTCCCGGTCTGAAATGGGAAGGCTGGGAAGCCGTCAATGAGGAGACCGGTAAGGTTGTTCCACTACGGCCCTTGGTTGTGAAGAGTGCTGATGACAGTGGACGCCTCTTTGTCGCGACTCAGCGGGGCATGATTCACACAATCGACACCAAGTCTCCCAAACAGGCAAAGCTGTTCCTCGACATCCGCGAGGCAGTCGCTCCCTGGAAGAAGAACAACGAAGAAGGTCTGCTCGGTCTGGCGTTCCATCCCGACTTTGCCAGGAACGGACAGTTCTTCGTCTACTACACGGCTGAAGGAATGCCACGGAAATCAAAGATCTCCCGCTTCCAGGTTTCTGACAGCGATCCCAACAAGGCGGATCCAAAGAGCGAAACCGTGATCATGGAAATCGATCAGCCGTTCGGAAACCATAACGGCGGTTCCATTGAATTCGGTCCCGACGGCTATCTCTACATCGGTCTGGGTGACGGCGGTTCGGGCAATGATCCGCTGGGTAACGGCCAGAACCTGGAAACCCTGCTCGGTTCCATTCTGCGAATCGACGTCGATCAGCAGGCAAACGGTAAGAACTATGCGATCCCCGCGGACAACCCGTTCGTCGATCGTGCCAAGGCTCGCCCGGAAATTTACGCCTACGGACTGCGGAATGTCTGGCGACTGAATTTCGATCCCAAGACCGGAACGCTTTACGCCGGTGAAGTCGGACAGGAACTGTGGGAAGAGATCGACATCATCAAAAAAGGTGGCAACTATGGTTGGAGTGTGCGTGAAGGCACACACAACTTTGGTAATCGTCCCGAGACCGCGCAGGAGAAGCCGATCGCCCCGATCTGGGAATACGATCATGGTATCGGTCGCTCTGTCACAGGCGGTACCGTGTACCGCGGCAAGAAGCTGCCTGAACTGGACGGCATGTACGTTTACGCCGACTTCGTCTCGGGCAAAATCTGGGCGCTCAAATATGATGAGCAAGCGGGAGAAGTGACCAAGAACCTGCGTCTCTCCACCAGCACGGTTCCCGTGATGGCCTTCGGCACCGACGCAGACGGTAATCTGTACTACTGCGTCGAAACCGTCAAAGGGGGCGAAGGAATCTTCCGGCTCGAAAAAGAGTAGCCTGAAGTAAGAAACTGATTTTATGATCGGTGCCAGGTTCCAATGCGGGGCCTGGCATTTTTTTGGAATCCAGATTCAAAATATTGCAAAGACATTAATTATTAAGTCTTCAATGTGAGCAGACGCTTTGTGTTCAGCTACCTTAAGTGAATTTGGATGTCCACAGCCATTTCTGAGTGTAAGTGCTTTTTTAAGTTCCTGCTTAACATTTTTGCCCAAAACTGACAATGCTTGTAGAATATCTAAAAAGGTATCCTCTTTCATAATACCTAGATCGTCGACTGTCTTAGCATTTTTCCACTTTGAATTTCGCTTAGTAGCCTCTGCATTAAAATCTGCAAGTCTATTATTAATGATATGATGGTGAAGTACTGATACTGCACCGACCCACGATAAGACAATTGCGGCACGAAATTGCCGAGCTTCGAAACAGACAATCGCCTCTTCCGCAAATGTCTGAGTATCTGGATCTGTAATTTTTACTAAGTGACTACGTAAAGATGATGCTACGATCGGAATAGGAGAATTCAATAGTGGACCGGCTAGCTTCGCAACATATTGGCTTCCTGCAGATGTCAACTCCCAACCCTTTGTAGCCCTAACAGCTAATCCATCTGTCGCCTTGAATATTGCTGAAAGGTTTTTCCTTTTAACCTGACGCCAACCAGCACCAAATGCTAAAGCCGTTACATCTTTTATTTCACGTGGCCCGACTGGATCAGTTGCCAAGCATATCAAAGCCTTATCCCGATCCCTAAGATCTTGAGAAAGCAAATCTTTCAAAGCATCTTCTGGCAGCATTTGAATCACCTAATCCTAATGTGTTTGGGACATTTCCTTTACTAAGTTTGCTGCAGCCCTTAAGCCAGGCGCTGGTAATGTAAATCCATTATTTTTTGTACCAGCCACAACATTCCCCAATTCACTCCTATTTTTTGCGTGATTTTTTCTATCATGGCAACCTAAATGTTTGCAAAGCTCAATTGCACATTCATCAGAAAACCTAGGTTCATCCGAGGACAGAAGTGCCTGAATTCCAGCAAGCAAATAGCAGTTATGTGTCTGCATCTTCTTGCCATTGCCCGGAACTTCACTGGCAATTACTTCCACTTCATCCCCGTCAATATGGAATATTTCGCTGATCATAACGGCTGAGATATTATTTTGATCCATCCATCTCTTTGCTCTTTGACCGTAAGTGGCATCATCCCCAGCATCACCCGAATCTTTTTTCCCCTCTCCGTCATTACGGCCTGGACGAGGCATAGCATCCCCCAGAAGTGCCATCACAGAGTCCACCACTTTCTGGCGATCTTCCGACTCAAGAGGATCAAGCAGAACGAAAATGTCTTGTACAATTTGGGGCAACGTCTTTTTTCCCATTTAAATACTCCCTTCTACAGAATAACAACAATATTCCCCTATTATTTCAATTGATGGATTATAAAACACCCAACCCATTAATCAAGACTTATATCAAAAACAACAAAGACTTTTTCCTATATATACCCTTAATCATTATACTACAACATGTTAAGATATATATTAATTAGGATTTTCACCTAGCACAATAGGATCTCTATCTTTAACAAAAAACTATCATTGACACTCTCCCACCCAAGCAGACAACTCACTCCGTTCGAACAATCCCCCTAACACCTTTTCTATTCACGTGTTACCGCCGCTTATCTTCGCCCCGCACAGCCCTGCAGTACCAAGCTCACAATGCTTAAACATTGCCAGCGGAACTTTGCTCGTCAACCTAATAACCAGCCTGGCTCAGCGCTGGTTGAATTCCTGGGCCCAGTTGCGGACGGCTTTTTTGATTTGCTTCTGATCGAAGGCGGCGAAGCCGAGAACCATGCCTGGGACCTGCTCCGGTTCCCGCGCATACATGCGAACGGAGTGATATTCCATGTTAGCCCGGTCGGCGGCGGCCATGAGTTCCTGATCCAGTTGCGGCGTTTTCCCCTGCACCACCAGATGCATGCCCGATTCGGGTAGATCGACGTCGATTACGTCTCCCAGTTCCTGCATGAGCATTTCATACAGACAGGTCTGACGCTCCTGATACAACGAGCGCATCTGCCTGATGTGTTTGAGAAACTGGCCGGACTCGATAAACCGGTGCAGCACCATCTGCGTTAAAGGGGAGGAGAAGCGATCATTCAGCCAGCGGGCGTAGGAGAACGCCCCGGCGATCTGTTCGGGAACGATCAGGAAGCCAAGCCGAATCGCGGGGAAGAGCAGCTTGCTGAATGAGCCCATATAGATTGTCTGGCCGCGATGGTCCAGGCTGCTCAGTGTCGGATACGGGCGCCCTGTGTATCGAAACTCGCCGTTATAATCGTCTTCGATGATCCAGCTCTGATGCCGTTCCGCTTCCGCCAGCAGTTGTTGCCGTCGATCCGGGCTCATCGTCATTGCCAGGGGCCATTGTCCGCCCGGCGTGACATAGATCAGTTTGGGAGAGGTTTTCGGCTCAGGGACTCGCGTGAGGTCAATGCCTGACTGGTCCACGGGGACGGGGATGATGCGGAAGCCGAGCAGTTCCATGAGTTGATTTGCGGGGGCGTTGCCCGGTTCTTCCACCCAGATCGCATCCTGGGGCTCAAGTAAAATCTGCGTCACCAGGTTCAATCCCTGCTGGGCTCCCGAGGTGATAATGACCTGCTCACTACTGCAGGAAACACCCCGCGAAACACCCATATATTCAGCGACTGCCTGTCGCAGCGGTTCGTATCCCTGCGAATCGCATTGATCGAGGTGACGCATCGACCAGCGGGCCAGTTCGCTTGCGAGACGGTTCCAGGCTGCGGTGGGGAATTCTTTAACTGCGGGGAGGTGCGGGCGGAAGGCCTGTGGAATCGGTGCAAAATCGGGCATCCAGCTGGCGTAGCGGGCCAGTAGTTTTCCTGAAGTCGACAACAGTTCTTCAAAGCTGCCTGTTGCCTGGGAAGTCTCTGGCTGCTCTACGTACTCGAACGCTTCGGGCAGGAATTGGGCGACGCGGGTCCCCGAACCGGTTTCCGATTCCAGATACCCTTCTGAAATCAGCTGGTCGTATGCGGTCAGCACGGTATTCCGCGAGACTCCCAGCATTCCAGCGAGTCGGCGACTGGAGGGGACGCGTGAACCTGCCGTTAACAGGCCACCTGTAATCGCTTCACGGATCTGATTTTCCAGTTGGCGATACTGGCTCTCGCTGGCAGAACGATCAATGGAGATCGCTTCAAATTCGAAGTGTTGTTTAGCACGACGGCCCATGCAAGTGGCCCTATTGAATTCACCCAAAGTGGTTCTTTGACGGTTTTATCGTAGCCGTATAATCAGGGCATCACAAGCAACTCACTCATACCAGTTTCCTGAAAGGAAGGCGATAATCATGTCCGGAAAACGCGTCAATTACTACAAACATGTTGGAAAAGCAGCCGAACACCTGATGGCCGTTGAAGCTCTGCTCGAGCACTCTTCCCTGGACCCACGACTGCTGGAACTGGTTCGCCTGCGGGTTTCGCAGATCAACGGCTGTTCCTTCTGTGTGAACTACCACACGCAGGTGCTGAATCTGCTGGAAGAAACGCCCGAACGTATCTGTCAGGCAGCGGTCTGGGAAGAAGCCCCCTGCTTCACCGAACAGGAGAAAGCCGCATTTCGCTGGGCGGAAACGCTGACCAAAATTGCCGATACCCGGTTCATCAGTGACGAGCTCTACCAGACAACAGTCGATGCCTGGGGAGAAGCCGGGATTAGCGAACTGACCATGGCAGTCGGCATCATCAACACCTGGAATCGGCTGGGCATCGCTTTCCATAGCGATCATGGCCTGATTGATCAGCTAATGCGGGCCAAACGGGCCGAGCTGGCGGGCGTTTGAACCAGATTCATATCCAACTGAAGTTAAATTTCTGAAGAGACAAGAGGAAACCACCGTGAGCATACAGAAGATATTTCGAACGACCATTTACAATTGCTGTGCCTGCTGGATGATTGTCTGCACAGCAGCAGCGACGATGTCAGCCGAACCCAAAGTGCACGTCAAAGTCTTACGCAGCGATGAGCTGGAAGTACTGCAGGAGGGGAAACCGACGAAGGCGACCATGCTGGAAGTCACCCTGGATCCTCGTGCGGGCAGCCCGCCACACCGGCATCCCGGTGCCGTCTCTGGTTATGTAGCGGAAGGGACGTTCGAATTCCAGGTTGGCGACGGGCCGCTGCAGACGTTCAAAGCCGGCGATACGTTTTTTGAACCCGCGATGATCCTGCATCGGGTCGGGCGAAACCCGGATCCCGAGAAGCGGGCACGGATTATCGTCACGATGGTGCACCCTGCGGATGCGAAACAACTGATGATTCCCGAACCACCCGAAAAAAACAGACCTTAGAATTGTGACAGAAAGTAATTTCGTGAACCACGCTCCACAGCTTCCGACTTCCACACCCCGTTTTGCTTTGTACTTTGTCCGTTTTGCACTGGCGGCCTCATTCCTGTCCGCCGTCGCCGACCGCTTTGGCCTGTGGGGCGCTGCCGGCACAGGTGAAGTCTCCTGGGGGGAGTTTCAATCGTTCCTTGAATTTACCAGCCTGCTGCTCTGGTTTCTGCCAGAGCCCCTGGTTGTATTCTGTGGCTGGGCAGCGACAATTCTGGAAATCGTCCTGGCGGTCGGCCTGATTACTGGTATCCAGCTCCGCGCGGTTGCCCTGGGCAGTTGCCTGTTATTGTTGACCTTTGCGTTGTGCATGACGTTCGGCACCGGCCCCGAAGGGCCGCTCTCGTTCTCGGTCTGGACGGCATCGGCGGCTTCCCTGCTGCTGGCCACTCATCCACAATTACACACACCGGCTGCCGCTTAGTCAGACTTTAAATCACAAAACTTGCTGCGCATCATGGTTTTCAGATTCATATTTTAGTTGGGGGCGCTGTATTTTATAATACAGCAGAGTGGCATCAGACAGTGGCTGTCACAACCAGTCTCATATTTCGTCAACGCTGATGACATGATGCATGCCTCCTGCCGGCGAGTTGTCACATGATCTCCCTGGAAATTCTACAAACCGCATTTGTGGTGATGATCGTTATCGCAAATCTTTCTGCGTTCCGACTTTTAGCACTGTTGAAACAGGCTGACTGCTGGCAACCAGTGAAGGCATTTGGCTTTGATATTTATAACTGGGGATTTCACGGGAGTATCGCGCATTTCTGGAAACAGCGTGCACAGGTCGATGCGGCAATCAGGAAGAAGATCTACTTTCATCTGGTATTTGGCCCGCTCTGCTTTATGATGACAGTATTGATGTTGCTGTTGTCTGCATTTAAGGCCCCGACTCCCTGAAAGTCTGTCATGATTCCGCATTCGAGTTCTGACAAACCGTTCGCACGCGTGATGTATGGCGTCTTCTTCGTCATCGGCGTCACGGTGATCTACTTCGCCACCCTGTTCCGGAAAGATGCCTGGCTGATTCTGGCGATCACGTTCGCGCTGTATGGGATCTTCAGCGTTGCGGGGAGGTTGCTGGTCGGCGTGTCGGAGTCATCTATTCATAAACTAGAGAAAGTAACTTTCTACCTGTTTGTGGTGGGTGCTCTCAGTCTGGTCGGGTATTGTTTCTGGGCAGAGATTATTCCCGTGAAGTTCCTAGGCTGACAGGCAAGAGGCAACATTCGCAGCTGTTCCTGTCGAACCGCTGTTTCATTTCCCCTTCACTGTAGATCGGCTGTGAATTCCATGCCTGTTTCCAACGAGACCCTGATACGCATTGCACATGCAAGCGTGATGAAGGATATGCTCTTCTCTCAATCCCTGGATCATTGGCAACGCCAGAATCGGGAGGATTATTCGGTTCAGGCAACTCCAGGCCGCCACGACACTACCAGTTTCAGAGGAGTCCCTATGATGGTCATTGAAGGGGACTGTCATGAGGACCTGGAGGCAGATGAGGGGGGCCTGATCCATATCTACGGGAACCTGAATGCGACGATTGAAGTCAAAGGTATTTCGGAGATCATTATCACCGGTGATTTAGGACCCCAGGCGGAAATCAGAGCGGATGGAATCTGCCACATTTTTATCGGAGGGCGTTTCACCGGCAGACTTCACTCTGTTGACTCGCTGAAAGTCTGGATTGAATCCGACTTCGATGGCATCGTGAAAACCGGGGCGCCTCACACAGACATTTACGTCGGCGGGAACTTCCATGGTGAGATTCTGCCTGTTGAGAAGGGGGCGTTGCTCGGGCTGACCATAGTGGGCTTTGCTTCACAGCATTCACTTAACAGAATCAAGGATTACAATTACACCCAATTTCATGCTTCGATTGGAATCAGTGATGTGGCACCGGGGTTGTACCCTCAGACAGAATACTATCGACGGACATCCGATGAAAACAGTTACAATCGCTGGTGTGTAAGAACAAAGAGGCAACCGGTAGAGTGATAATCCCACCGATCCCATTTCGATCTTCATGACTTGAGTCTAGAGAAGATGGAAGACACTACCACTGGCACCTGATACACTAAGTAATCTGCTGAAATTAAAAGATTGACGGTCCGCACCGTCCCCACGCAACATTGATCCCGTTTTTCGATTCAGGAATTCAAAATGAAAAGACGCTCGCTACTGTTCCTGTTTGTACTCTGTTTCGCTGTTCCTGCTTTCGCTGCAGACAAGCCGAATGTGCTGTTTATTGCCGTCGACGATTTGCGGCCTGAACTGGCCTGTTATGGGAAGCAGCACATTCACTCGCCGAACATCGACAAGCTGGCGGAAAGCAGTACGCTGTTCGAGCGGACCTACTGCATGGTCCCTACCTGCGGGGCTTCGCGGGCGAGTCTGATGACCGGAATTCGCCCGGCCCGTAAGCGGTTCGTCAACTTTCTGACCTGGGCCGACCGCGATGCACCGGGCATTACGACTATGAACACCCAGTTCAAACAGAACGGCTATTACACGGTTTCCATGGGGAAGATCTTCCATCATCCTCAGGACAGTGCACAGGGCTGGTCGGAGCCGGCCTGGCGTCCCAAAGGCGTCGCCTGGTATCAGCGGCCCGAAAACCAAAAACTGCACGAGGAGCGACAGAAACAGGGCAAGCGGAAGGCCAAGGGGCCCGCATGGGAATCAGCGGATGTCCCTGACAACGCTTACGCGGATGGCGTGCTGGCCGAACAGGCAATTTCGAAGCTGCAGCAGTTGAAAAAGCAAGAGCAACCCTTCTTCCTGGCCGTCGGTTTCTTCAAGCCACACCTCCCCTTTATCGCACCCCAGAAATACTGGGACCTGTATGATCATGATAAAATTCAGCTGCCCGAGAATTATAAAGTGCCGCAGGACGCACCGGAGGAATCGATTCACAATTCGGGTGAGCTGCGGGCTTACGCGGGCATTCCCCGCAAGGGCCCCGTGTCCGAAGCGACCGCCCGCAACCTGATTCACGGCTACTATGCCTGTGTGAGTTATACCGACGCCCAGATCGGTAAGCTGCTGGCGGAACTCGAACGACTGGAACTGAGCGACAATACAATCGTCGTGCTCTGGGGCGATCATGGCTGGAACCTGGGTGATCATACCCTGTGGTGCAAACACAGCTGTTACGAAAGTTCGCTGCAGATTCCCCTGCTCGTCCGGGCACCGGGCATCCAGGGAGGACAGAGGCGGTCGGCGTTGATCGAAACGATTGACGTCTACCCTTCCCTCTGCACACTTGCGGGGATTCCACGACCCGAACACCTGGCGGGCCAGAGCTTTGTCGAACTGATGCGGAATCCGGATACGAAATGGAAAGGGGCTGCCGTGAGCCGTTTCCGTAACGGCGACACGATCCGCACCGACGCATTGCGTTACACGGAATACACCAATCCCAAAGGGAAACGGACATCACGCATGCTCTACGATCACAGCTCTGATCCGCTGGAAAACCGGAATGTGGCGGAGAAACGAACCGACGAGAGTAAAACACTGTCAAAACAGTTGAACCAGATCAAAGGCCGCGACGGGAAACCTGGCGGAAAGTGATTACATCCGTATGATGGATTATCGTGTCATCTTAAGACGCGTGGGGCTGGCCTGGATAGGCTTTGGTCTGCTTGATATCGGGTTGATGATCTACTGCCTGATGCAGCGCCAGAACTATTCATCCAGCTTCAATCTCTTCGCTGTCATCCTGGGTCTGTTTTTATATCGAGGGAGCCTGGGAGCAACAACGCTGGTCACCTGGTTCTCCGCGTTCATGCTGATGCTGTTTGCCGGCGGACTGCTGCTGGCACCCCTGTTGCAACCCGTGGGACTGCTGGTCAGTCTGATTCGCCTGCACCCCGGACAGTGTCTCCTGTTGGGAGTCTATTATGCAACGATGGTTGGTTTGCTGATCTGGACTTATCGGCAGATGCGTTCAACGCCGGTATTGGAAGCACGTCGGGAAAGTGGTCGTCGTACCGGCAGACCGCAGTCCGCGTTTCTGGCAGGCTTTCTGCTGGTTGTATTCGTAGGCGTGCTGTTCAATGTCCTGCTTAAAGGTTCTGCAGGAACCAAAGCTGTGGAACTGGCGCGACAGAAACTGGGGCCAGACTATCATTATGC
This sequence comes from Gimesia chilikensis, assembly GCF_007744075.1. Classification (NCBI taxonomy): domain Bacteria; kingdom Pseudomonadati; phylum Planctomycetota; class Planctomycetia; order Planctomycetales; family Planctomycetaceae; genus Gimesia; species Gimesia chilikensis. The sequence goes on from NZ_CP036266.1 coordinate 7,324,507, forward strand.
CATTCAGTCGATCCGTGTGAGCGGAAAGGCACACAGTGGAGTGGTTGCCGCTTACAATGTGCATGAGATCAAATATGTTCCTGTGTTCTGGAACGAGTGAAATAAGCCATCAGACTTTAATCTAGTTTCGCACCGCATCAGTTCTCGTTATTCACTTCCAGTTCGAGATAGCCTTTGCGGTCGATGAAGACTTTATAGAGGCTGTGAGCGCCGTGCCAGCTGGGGAGTCCGCTGCGGACCGTCAGACATTGATCGTGAGTGCCATCGATTTCCAGAGTTCGACTGCCGCACAGATCGACGCGGGCTTCAATCCGATGTTTCTGTGGATTGATTTCGGAGTGAAGCGTTTCCCCCTCCGCGATGGAGCCGATGGAAACGCCGTCCACCAGAATTGAAAACTTGCGCATCTTGTCGGCACAACCGGGTTCACGTTTGACTGTGAGTTTCGACATGACAGGACCTCCCTCTCTGCAGCAAACAGAATTCGCGTATGAATTACATTTGTACGATTGAGTTGGCGTCCTCCTATTTTAGGCAGTCCCTGTCCGGGTTTCCAGAAAAATCAACGGCGGCCATTTACACCTTTCGATAAGCCTATATCTCACAACAGCTTACCGGTCCTGGGGAGCGGGCGGTAGATTAGTCTGGGGTACAATCTGAATCGCATTGAACATGGAATAATCGCTGTCCGCACGAAAGCTGGTCAGGGTCAGTTCCTGGCCTGTCTTGATGTCAAAATCAAAGCTGACGTACTGCACGCCTTCACGGTAAGGCTGATTGCGATAGTTCCAGGTGCCGTCACTGGCGGTCGCTTTCTGACCGATGACGCGATTACCGACTTTGAGTTCGATTTTCGCGTTCTGATTCGGAGCATCGCCGTGCGCGAAAACATAGATTTTGTATTTCCCGCCTGGCAGATCGAGTACCCTGGTCTGCAGATCGACACAGCGGCAGTTGTGATAGATGTAGCCCTGAAAGATCCCAGACTGGCCCTGGATGCCCCACTCACCATCGTGCCGGGTAATACGCAGGCGAACGGTGCTGGGTGTGGCATCGCTATACCGCGTGTAGTCAACCGCGGTCGTGCCGAGGTCAACCATGTTCCAGATATCCTGCGGACGCCCCACGACGCCATCGTAATTTCCGATTCCCGGATCGTGGGCAAAGACGATATTCAGTGAACGGACCGCAGGACGGTGCTCTTCGAACACCCGGGGTTGCTGTTTTCCGTTTCTGAGCATGACCTTGCCGGGAGGCTCAGGAAGCGGCTCCTGAACGCTGGTCTGTGCTGGGAGCTGTTGTGATTGTGCCACAGCTTTCAGCGGGACGTCCGGTCCTCCGCTGGGTTCGGACTTCGCGGGGGCTGTGATTTTTGCCTCTGTCTGCAGCGGGCGATCGATTCTCGCTACCTGATGTATCTGCGGTAGATCAGCAGATGCGTCTATCGCGAAGGCGACCGGGAGGATCGCCAGTAGCCCCGTCAGCGCGATAAAGGTGAAGGTGAGTGCCAGCCGCGTGCGGAGGCTGACCGGACGTCGGTCGCGGGTTTCCTGCAGAATGGACTTCAGGCGGCGGGAAAACCCACTCTCTGCGGCCAGCGAGACGGCTGTCAGTTTCAAACTGCGGCTGGATCGAAACGCGGAGACCACCTGCAGCAGTTGATCTGCATAGTCAGACGCCCGGGTGCCGTGCTGCAGAACGATGTCATCACAGGCATGCTCTCGTTCGAGATAGAGTTTCCGCGAGGCAAACCAGACCAGGGGATGGAACCAGTAGCAGGCATGTGTTAGTTGCACGAGCAGCTGCCAGAGACAGTCGCGACGGGCCACGTGTGCCAGTTCGTGCAGCAGGGCACAGCGGACTTCCCGTTCCGTCCAGTTCTGTGCTTCGCGGGGCAACAGAATCGATGGACGCCTTACCCCCCACGTCATGGGGAGCGAACGTTGATCGGTCGTTAACAGAGTGACAGGCTGAGAGCAGTTCAGTTCAACGCGACATTGTTGCAGCAGATCGAAGAGCGGCCCCTCTGCGATGATGTTACATTGTCTGCTGAAAGCGTGGAGGCGAAACTGCAGCAACGCCAGCCGAATCAGCATCACCAGAACTCCCGTCAGCCAGATGGCATTCCAGTGAATGTCGACACGCGGGAGGGATGCTGCGGGGGCATGAGCATTCTGGAGTTGTGTATTACCCGCCGCTGGAAGCTTCATATAGTCCGCAGGCTGTGCTGAGATTTCAGGTAAAGATCCGGGGATCGTCTGTTGTGTGTTGCTGGTCAACGGTGCGGAGAAGGACGATGCTGTTTCCTGAGTCGCGAGCGCTGGTCGCGTCAGCTTGGGCATACTTCCGTTGACGAAGATTAAGGCGAGCACCGCCAGCAGGGCGCCGCTCCAGACCGTGTGACGAACGGCTGCACTGGCCTGTGGGAGCAGTCGCGTGGCGACCAGTGCGACGAGCAAGACAACGGTCGACTTGATAATCAGGTCCAGCAGGAAATCAGGCTGCCCGATGAACGGAATGTATTGCAGAATCGTTTGCATCGCTTAGTTTCCTTTTTCTCGAGCTGCTTTAATCAGTTTGACCATTTCGCGTAATTCGTCGTCAGTGAGGGCTTCGTCATCACTGGCGAGCTGTGCTGCGAGGGCCTGCTTGAAGGAACCATCAAAGAAGGTCTGAACGACATGTTTGAGGGCTTTGGTGCCCTCCGGGCGTCGGGGAGACGTGGGGGCGTAAACAAATTCACGCCCCTGTTTGTGCCGCTGGATCAGTGACTTGTCCATCAGGATGCGGAGCATGGTGCGAATTGCAGTGGGAGTGGGCGGACTGGGCAGATCACTCTGGATCTCCAGCACGGTCGCTTCCCCGCGCGAATAGAGCGAATCCATGATCTGGCGTTCCCGCCGACTGAGTTGGGCCTGTTGTGACATGGGCTGTTCCCTGTGCATGGCAGCAATTGTTACGCTAATTTTTTAGCGTTTCTGCAAAGCGGCGTCAACATGAAAAGCTAATTTTTTAGCGAATACATTTTCCAAGCGTGTTTTGCGTTCCTCGGGTTACGGAATGTAAAGCATCTAACCCGAGTCAATCTCACCGGTTATAGATCACGGGCATCTGCCCCTGCCACTGTTGCCAGGTTTCGTCGTGGGTCACCAGTTCCGCCATAAAGTGGGCCACGTTGATGCGGCTGGTCTTGCCGGGGTTGAAGATTGCACTGCGCGTTGGTGAAGGGAAAACGTCATACGCAGTGACTTCATCCAGATTGATCAGGGAATCGGGGCGAACGGCGGCCCACTGAATTAGGTCATGGTTCTGACCGATCTGCATGCGCAGGTAGTCGGCGGCCTGTTCGTTATCCCGATGCGGAGGGACCAGGGTGCGGATGAGACTCACCACGCAGCGCTGGGCGAACGACACCGGCTCCGCAAGATCGCGGTTCCTGTTGCCCGCGGTATTCATGAGCACCACGCGCACAGGCTGCGCTGTGCCTGAGCCAGGAACCGCTGCACACAGTTTGCGGATCGTATCGGTGACGAGCAGCCGCGGTTTGCCGAAGATTCCTTTGAATGTCATGTTATGCCCCAGGCAGGAGGCAAGCGCGGTGCAGCCTGCGACATGACGCGCCAGTTCATCGGGACTCAGGTCAAGCACGCTGGCCTGGATTTCGGTGAAGTCGGGATGTGTGGTGATGAATTCATTGAACGTGCCGGTCCGTCGCACGAAGGCTTTCACGGGTTCGTTCCGTTTGAGTAACTGTTCCACGAGCAGCCGTCCGGTGGCACCGGTAGCGCCGACAACGAGGGTGGTCATACTATGAATCTTTCACTGGTGATTGCAGTCGGATCGCCTGCTGAGCATACTGCCCACGTCGTTCGTTACTGTTGCGGAATGAATTTCAGTTCTGCGAGCCATTCCAGGGACTGTTTCTGCCAGGCATCCCAGGAGGGACCTTTGTAGCCGTTAAGGCCGTGTCCGCCATCGGGAAGTTCGAGCAGTTTGGATGGAATCTGTTTTTCCTGCAGGGCTGCATAGAGTGCCTGGCTGTTTTTGATGGGCACCGGTTTATCGTCGACCGCGTGGGCTAGAAAGATTGGCGGTGTCTGATCTGTGACCTGTTTTTCATTCGAGAAGAGTTCGATCATCTCAGGCGTTGGATCGGGACCGAGCAGATTCTTTTTCGAGCCGCCATGCGTGGTTTCGCCCATGGTGACGACGGGATAGACGAGAATCGCGAAATCGGGACGGGAGCTTTGACGGTTGATGGAATCCTGTGCCTGGGAATCGCCGGCATCAAAGTGTGTGGCGGCGGTGGAGGCCAGGTGCCCGCCTGCGGAGAAGCCCATGATGCCGACCTTCGCGGGATCGATGCCCCAGTCTTTCGCATGCGCGCGGGCCGTGCGGATCGCCCGCTGGGCATCCATCAGCGGCACGAAGGAGCGACCTTCGGGCATGCGATACTCGAGGACAATCCCTGTCACGCCATGCCTGTTGAGCCAGGCAGCGATGCCGTGCCCTTCTCCGCCGGTGACGACGCGCTGATATCCGCCGCCGGGACAGATGACGATGGCAGCGCCGTTCGGTTTTACGGGGCGATGCAGCGTGAGTTTCACGTCTGCCTCTTCGAACTGGTCAGCACCGATCGGGGCCTTGCCGTCCCAGAGGGAGAAGACTTCGGGGGGCAGACTGGTCTCTGAGGCGGCGTTGGTTTCGTCTTCAGGAATGAGCAGCGTTGAGAGCACCTGGGCATAGACGCGGTGCCCGAAGTCGTTGGGATGATTCACGCCGTTACCGGTCAGGTCCCAGTCCTGTTTGTGTTTGAAGAATTCGGTCCAGAGGGAGGTCATGTCGGCTAAAGCGACTCCCCTTTTTGTAAGCTCCGCCAGTGCGTCGCGATACTGGGGGAACAGTTCATGTTTGAGTCGAATCCAGTCCCGGTTCCCCAGCATGGGGGCGACCAGAATGAATTCTGCCCGGGGCTGTTTTTTCTGAATCTGTTCGATCAGCGCTTTAGTGTTGGCTTTAAATTCTTCCGCCGAACGACCGGCTGAGTCATTCATACCGAAGGCGATGATGACCAGGTCGGGGTCGGCTTTGACCACTTCGTCTACTTGTGTCAGCGCCCACTTCGTGTCTTTACCGCCGACGGAAAGATTGGTCAATGCGATCCGGTTCTGATAATGGTGCTGCAGGTTCTCCTGAAGCAGTCCGAAAAATGCCGGCTGGAAGGGAGCCCCTCCGGCCCAGCCCGAGGCATTGCAGCCGGTGGAAATGCTGTCGCCCAGCAGGACGATGGAGGTTGTGTCATGTTTCTGCAGTTTCTTGATCGTACGGGGCAGTACTTTGGCATCAAAGACCGGAGTAATCTTACTCCAGTCGACGGGTGCGTGGGTATAAGTGATGCAGGTCTGCAGGTCGTGGTATTCGAGTTGTCCGCCGAAGAAGATTTCACCGTGACCATCGCGGTGCGTCAGCTTGTGCCGTTGTGAGTTCGCGGGGCGCCGCATCTGGGTGGGAAACTTCCAGACGATGCGTGTGTTTTCAGGGAGTGTGATTTCGCGCGAGCCGGGTTTCCACTGGTAGTCGCGACCTTCTTCGTAAGTGATGTCTCCCGCGCTGTTCGTAATCTTGAGCACTTTCTGTGCTGGGAACAGCAGCGAAGCTTTCGTTTGACCCGTTCTCAAATCACGAATAAACAGGGCTGATTCTCCGCGTACGGTATCGCCTTTCCAGACCGGTTCGAGCAATTCCTCTGAGAACTGCCACTGTGGTGATGCGGGTTCCTCTGCGTGAGTGAGAGACGTCAGACAGATCAACGTCAGCAGACTGAAGACCAGTGTTAAACAAACAAAGGGGCGACGCGCGGTGGAAATTGGCTTGAGCACGGGAATCTCCATTAGTGAGGACTCTGAAGAACGTTCACAGGTGTTTGAGAATAGCCTTTATTATAGCTGTGCATATCCCCTGTGTCTGCTCATTCTCAAAGAAGAGTTGCCCCGGAATCGAGAAGAATTCTCTTAGGATCTGCAGCTTGACCCGGTATGATGAATGTACCTTTCCCTTAAGTGCTCAAACGGGAACTCTCAGTTTCAAACCCAGATTCTCCTATTCAACGGGCTCCTTATGATTCATTTCCGTTCTGTGTTCTTAACGCTGCTGATGATCCTGCTGGTAGACAACGCTGCTGTAGTGGCAGATGCGGAGAAGAAATCTGAACTTGAGCTGAAGATCACCGAGCCGAAACTGGATAATTCGGACGTGGAATGGGAAGGCAATTTCTTTGGGTTTTATCCACGCATTTCCCGGCGGGCGACCCGGTTTGCGAAACAAATTTCCCCGGAAGATAAAAACTGGCTGCTGAAGAATCTGAAACACAAAGACCGGACTGCGATCTGTCATCTGCTGCTGATCGAGTACTGGGGGCCACCTGCCGCAGAGGGTGAGATCAAGCACTCACTCTCCGCCTGGTACGGATTGACGGCAGAACTGCAGGCCTCCGGTGAAATACGCTATGACGAGGCAGACCGAGAAAAACTATTCAAGCTCTGGACTAAAGTGTTGTCCGACCCCAAAAACAGATTTAAGCACGGTAAAGGTGTTCTGCTGGATCCGTTTAAACGGAAAAAGAAAAAACAGTTGGACGATCAGTAAGCCAGAACCATTAATTTTTAACGGGCCCGGTTTTCGAAACCTCTAACTGCCATTCGTCCTCGGGATCGAGTTGCCCACGACAGGCTTTGCCCTGCAGCCACTGGCGGGCCTGTTTGCTGTCGAGGAGGTAGGTATCCCAGAAAGCGGTGGTGACGGCGAGAATCGATTTGTGGTGGTTGGGATTCCGGCGCGCCAGACCGCGGCGCTGTCGTCCGTCTGAAAAAGCGGAGTGTTGCGCGTCGAACAGGACGAGTTCGTATTTGTCGATGCTGTCCGGCAGTCCCTGGTAGACTTCGCGGCGGTCGGCGACGGTGGTGTCGTTAATGGGTGAGGTATCTTTGGTGCCAGTGAGTAACATCCAGGGAATCGAAACCTGTCCGAAGGAGTCTGCAGGTTCCGCACGGCCGTGAATGCTGGGGCTGAACATGACAGCGGCTTTGATGCGGGGATCGGTATAACGTTTTCCCAACAGCCGCCAGGACTGACCGCTGACGCCCTGCGTGGTCACTGCTCCATAAGAGTGGCCCGACATGCCGACCCGGCTGAGGTCCATTCGCTGATGAAACTGATGCTGTGATTCACCATTCCAGCGGGTGAGCTGATCGAGGACGGCACTCACATCCTGGTAACGATCGATGGTATTCTGCAGGGTGGTCGCGGACTTGAGTGCCCGCAGACGCTGTAAGACGGGGACGTCTTTCCAGACCGCTTCATCACTGCCCGGATGCTGCAGGTAAACCACGACATAGCCGCGGGCCGACCAGTGCTCTCCCAGATACTGTGAGCCGGTACGGGCGCCTCCCAGACCGTGACTGAATAACACGACCGGCGCGGGCTGTTCTGATTTCGGAAGATAAACCCGCAGGGGGATATCGCGATTTCGACTTTGATCCTGCATGGTGAGATCAATGGGAGCTGCGGATTTGCCTGACTCTGTTTTAAGGGGATCGTACTGCGCCGCCTGCGTGACAGAGGTCAGTGAAAACAGGAGTCCTGAATAAAGCAACCACGGAGAGGGTCGTAAGACATTCATGCTCTTCTCTTTCGACGGAAACAGCCATCTACCTGGCATAAGTAAGCGGCTTACTGATTGAACACCGGCGATCACAGCGCGTCTCTAAAAGATAATGGAAATCCAGCGGATTCAAATCAAATTTGGCAGCAGACCTCAATATTAAAGATTATTAATAATTAATGGGATTAAACGAATAATCAGGTTGACCACTAATACACAAATTCACATACTAATCTCAGACATGGTCTTCTCCGTGTCTGGCACCCTTCCCCCCAACACGTTCGATGTGATTCACAACGAGACCAAAACCCTTAAAAAACAGGCACAATACATTTCTTCCTAAACTTTACGAACAGTTTTGGCGGGTTCCCGCTAATTCAGAAAGAGGGTGCTCTATGCTTTCGCGTTTGTTACGTTTGTCAGGATCAATTTTACACGGACCATCTGGTTTATGCGCGTTTTTATTCGCGTTTCTGACGGGTCTGCTGCTGTTGTTAAATCACCTGATTTTTGTCGATGCAGAAGGGGTCACGCTCATACCGGCGAATAAGAACATTCGGGGAATGGGGCCGGTGACACGCGAGCTGATCGAGCTGACCCAGGATATTGACTGGGCTAAAAATCCGGAAAAGAAGAAACGCGTGTTTGAGTTAAACTCCCGTCTGACGGATCCGGAGCGACAGAACAAACCTTCTATCGATCCGGTCCCCTACCCGGTTCAAGTCGACTGAGAGAATTGGAATGGATGTCTCTCAGTCTTCACCTGTGACACGATCCCGGTATGCTTCCCAACCTGCGAAACCTTGCTGCAAAAAGGCGCCCAGTTCTTCAGCAGAAGTAAGAACGAGCACGTCAGGCCAGCGGGAAGCCACCCGATCTGCCACTTCGCGCGAGGTGACCAGGGGACGTGTCTCTTCCATCGCGGGAAGCATGACCATGTTCCCTGCCTCGGCCAGAGCATAAAGCACGTTGAGTATTTCCGTAGTCAGTTCACGCAAGGCAGCCATGCCTCCCGAGACATCGGCATCGGAGTCGAGGTGATCCATGAAAAGTTCAAAGCCGGAACCATCGGAGAAATCAAACTGGTAACAGTTGGAGTCCAGTGGCAAGGTCGCTCCATGAGACGTCAGCAATTCGCGTAACGCATCACGGTCGGCCGATGAAAGGGACTCCCCCACCGGCTTCTGCATGACTTCGCCGGTAAAAGGATTCACGGCTTCCTCGGTCTGATCACTGAGTCGAGACGTCTGGAAGAAAATATCAAAACTCATGGGAGTTCCTTTGGCTTCTGACGGGGAGTGGGAATTCAATTTCAGATCAGACTAACTGTTGCGGGACGATAGTTCAATTAGAATTTTAATGTGCCAGGGTTTATTCAGCCCCTGAAGAGGGAGAATTCAGATCGCCGAGAGAGATTTGGCCGAAATCGTGAGTGTTGCCACTCGTTGTCTGAAAACGCAGATGGATGCCATTGGGCGTTTTATACCGCGTATGAGAGAGCGACAGGTAGTGCTCGAGTCCTGGTAACACACCTTTGAGGCGGAAAGAACCATCGGCGGCGGTGGTCGTGAGTTCTCCGACAGCCGTGTAAGTGTCGCGGTCGCCCTGCTGCTTTCGATAGAGAACAATTCGCGTGCCGGCGATCGGCGCGCCGGTTGGTTCGTGCACAGTCCTGCCTTCCACAAAGCCGAGCTGCTGCAGTTGGACTTCGATTGGCTGTTCGAGAGGAGCATTCTGTGGGGGACGCTGCACCAGTAATTGCGCGCCGAGCGTATCGTCGGCATTGCGGATGACAACTTCGTGCAACTGTTTTTCCTGATCGGAGGAATCCGTCATGAAGAGCTGATCGAGCCGATACTCTCCCCGTGCATCGGAGACACCATGAATGGGTATAAAACTTTGAATGACGCTCCCATCCATCAACTGAACCGATCGTGTACTGGTTGCCGCAGTGCGAATGTCGGCCCCAGGGACCGGTTGGCCCTGGGGATCTTTGATGATAAGTTGAATGCGGGGTGCCGGCTGCAGTTCGATGACAGGTTGGCTGTCAGGCCCTTTTTGTGAGACGCTGACTCGTTTTGCGGGCTGTGGCTGCGAGGAGTTGAATTGAAAACCCCGCATGCGCCCCCTCGTCTGGAAGGCAAATTCTCCCGACGGACAGTGAACCAGAAAATAGCCGTCGGCATCAGTCGTCACAACGTGAAGTGGATGCAGGTGCGGAGTCTCAGGAATGAACTGCGATTGCTGCAGGTTCCAGGCAACCGGGGCATCTGGCACGCCGGCTCCTGTTGCCTCGTTGATCACGCGACCGCGGACCGGAATTCCTTTTGGCAACCTGATCTCGACTTCCAGCAGACGCGTTTCCGCGGGCCACGTGAAGAGGTTGCTGTAAGCGAGGTAGGCGGTGTGTTCCGGCGGATAGACGGTTGCCAGGAACTGCGGCTGCTTGAGATGCGTGATTTCGATAACGCCGTCCGGATCGTGCTGGCGGGGAGGGACCTGGTAGCTTTGTTGATCAGGGATATATCGCACTCCGGGAATCAGTGTTCCCGTTTCATCATCGACAACCCGCAGACGGAGACGGTACCCCGGTTCCAGTGTCACTGCGATTTCGCCGGTCTGAACCGGACGTTTCGACAGGGCTTCCATCTCGGGGGCCAGTTGAGGAACAGTCGCTGCGTAGAGATCGTGCAGCAGGTATTCGGGATGCGAGACCTGCAGGCAAAGTCCCCGCTCTGCGACGAGCCCTTTGAGTTCAAAGCGACCTGTGGCATCGGTTGTGGCCACGGGCGCGTCCCGGAAACCATCGAGGGCGACAAACTGGCGATCCTTCCAGCTGGGCCAGCGTCCCTGCTCCAGGTCAGCCTGTGTGATGTGCCGGAGTGACATCAGATGTTTGAGGCGCACTTCGGCGTGGGCAACGGGCTGACCTGCTTCATCTATCACGCGGCCCGTTGCTGCAGTCGGCTTCTCAAGGGTCAACCTGATGTTGGTCACCGGTCTGGTGGTGAGCACGTGCTTCCAGCCCAGGGCATAGCCATCCTTCAAAGCGACGAGATCAACGGGGTCGAACACGCGATCCTGTTCGACATCCAGTACGTCTACAAAACGGAATTTTCCCTGTGCATCGGTGGTTGTGCGTGCCAGGTCCTGCCAGGGTCTGGGAATTCCCCGACCGCTGCGGGCACGCATCGACTGTCGCAGATAGACGGTGGCTCCGGCAACAGGTTTTCCAGCCAAATCGAGGACCTTTCCAGACAGATCGGGAACCGGCACACCGTCTGTGACAAACCGCTCAATCGACGGCGCTGCATCGTGACTGTGGACCGATTCTACTACCGGTGATTTCACTACCTGCTGTAATGCTACGTTTGCCCGGGATACCAACCCGAGTGAGAACATGCAGAGAGCCAGACAGATCCAGAGAGCAATCCCCGATCCTGAACCAGCGCGTTTCAACCCCAGCAGGGCGTGAATGCGGATGGTGAGATCACTGCCTGTTGCTGCTAAGGCAGGTGACGGGAGTTGCGCCTGTTCGGCGAGGGAAAGCAGTGCCCGGGAAAAGGTGAGTTTGTCTGCGGTGAGTGCGACGACCGCGGCATCGCAGGCGAGTTCCCGCTCGAGCCGGATGCGGCGGGAGAGCCAGTAGACTCCCGGATGGTAAAAGAACAGGGTTTCAATCAGGCATTGCAGGAGATTGACCAGAAAGTCGTGGCGGCGGAGATGGATCAGTTCGTGCAGTAACAGGCACTCGATCTCTGCGGGAGTGAGTGTTGTAAACAGGGATGCCGGCAGGAGAATGACCGGCTTGACCCAGCCGAGCGCTTGCGGCACTTGGACCACGGAGGATTCGATCCAGCGGATGGCACGCGTGAGCTCAACCAGATCTGCCAGTTGGTTCACGCGGGCAGTCCATGTATCGCGTAGGGGATTGCCGTTGCTGACATGGTTGCGTGCGATCAGCCAACCGCCGATCATTCGCAAAGATAAGATGACCACGCCACAAGCCCAGACTGCGACCAGCCAGGGGAGCGTGTTTACCAGAGCAGAAACCTGGAAGAGACCTGGTTCGTTTGGGGGAAACGGCTTTGCATCAGTCGAGCTCGGTGCTCTGGACGCTGCAGGAGACTCTGCTCCCTGAAGAAGTCTGTCTGTTGAAGTAGTTCCCACTTCTGGAACGTGGGCGAACGGAGCGGCGTTTGTCGTCGATTGAGCTCCTGCGGCCGGCGTTTCGCGCTGAATGTGTTCTCCCAGGTTCAGCCAGGTGATGACAGGGCAGAGCAGCATCAGGAACAGGCAGCCGGTGGCCAGCAGATAGCGGAGTTGAGCCGATTGCCGCTGACACATCCAGAGTACCACCCAGGCCAGCAGCGCGAGCGCGGCTCCCTGCCAGACGAAGTGCAGCAGTACGGCGCCCCAGTGGGTCACCAGCGGATGATTCAGGAATTCGTGGAATCCATTCATTCTGATTTCTCCTCGAGTTGGTCCAGGAGTTTGCGGAGAGATTCAATTTCCGCGGGGGTGACTTTGCGCAGGGAGAGTGCCTGCATGACGAGTTTTTCAGTGGCACCGCCAAACGCCTGCCTGACCAGGTCGTCGATCAGTTGGCGTTGCGTCTGTTCCGCCTGTATTGCGGCGTGGTAGATATGCGACCGGCGGGATTCGTCGCGGGTGACGAGTCCTTTGTCAGCCATCTTCTGCAGGATTTTGAGCGTGGTGGTGTAGCCTGTCTCTTTGCCTTGCGAGAGGATTTCGTGAATCGCCCGGACGGTCGCCGGCCCGTGCTCCCAGAGGACAGAGAGGATTTCCAGTTCAGCTGTGGTGGGTTTGGGGCGTTGCTGGTTCATTCCAGCAATATACGACACCAGTCGTAGATTGTCAACGACGTTTGTCGTACTTCAATCCCATGACTCCCATCGATGGTGGCTGACACCTGCTCTCGAACCCCGCTTTCTGGCGATTCTTTTCTGAATTCCCGGTTTAATTTGCTCATATGTGCAGATAGAATCAGAACCCATTTCCGAACCAGGAAACACGCGCCCACTCAAACCCTTATTAGAACAAGCCAGACTGGGCAACTATCCCGAGGTCGATTCTCCCATGAGCGCAACACAACCGCCTGCTGATTTTAATCCGTATCACAAATGGCTGGGCATTCCCGAAAAGAAATGCCCGCCAACATTCTATGAACTGCTGGGAATCTCCCTGGATGAAGATGACCGGTCCGTCATCGAATCAGCGGCGAAACGACAGCGGACTCACGTAGAGGAATACCTGGGCACGGAGTGGAACAAATTTGCCAACCAGGTGATCAGCCAGATTGATGAAGCAGAATTGACTCTGGTGAGCCCGGAACTGCGGCGGGAATATGATCGCAAGATCAGTCTGTTTAAAAAACGCCGGAAGAATCGGCAGATCGATCCCTATGCACCTCGTCGCGCTCGCCCAGCGGGAGGAAAAAGCAACCGGGTTGTTGGTGAGGGGAGTGGACTGCTCCGCGACTACGCGGGAATTGTTTTGATTCTGGCGATCGCATTTTTCGGAATGGCGGCAGCTTCTTTCTGGTTACCCTGGGGCAAACTGCAGGCTGATCCTGAGCAAAGTGAACAAGTCAACGAACCTCCCGTGAAAAAAAAAGAGGTCGTCGTGAAAGCAGAGGAACCTCCAGAACCTCAACTGGGCGTCGGAATGGAATTTAAACGTCTGCCGGCGGGAACTTTCGTGATGGGAAAAAAAGGAAATAAGAGCCCCAACACACTTCTGCACCAGGTAACCATCAGCAAACCATTTGATATGGGGATTCATGAGGTAACTCAAAAACAATATGAAGCCATCATGGGTTCCAATCCCAGTCAGTACCCAGGTCCGGATAATCCAGTTGACAGTATCAGCTGGCATGAAGCGAATGAGTTTTGCCAAAAGTTATCTGCCAGGCCAGAGGAAAAAGCAGCCGGAAATGTGTATCGCCTGCCCACGGAAGCAGAGTGGGAATACGCGTGCCGTGCTGGAACTTCCACCGTATTTTGTTTTGGGGATGATGAATCTTTATTGGGAGAGTATTCCTGGTACAAACAGACTGCCCAATCGACGACACATCCTGTTGGGAAAAAGAAACCGAATCCCTGGGGAATTTACGATATGTACGGCAACGCCTATGAGTGGTGCCACGACTGGTTTGAACCTTATCCTTCCGAGCCTGTGACTGATCCGCAAGGCCCCGAAACAAGTAGAGGCCGAGTTCTCCGTGGTGGTGGTTTCAGTAATAGTGCGACTTTCTGCGGTTCGGGAGAGCGTGCTTATGTTTCTCCGGAAATCAACAGGCATTCTTATGGTTTTCGGGTAGTGCGGGAGACGGCGTCTGTGCAGGAATGATGCAGTATCGACGAGTGACCGTCTCAGGATACAGAACAAAACTGGATGAGCCTCTGACATATGAATTGCCTCCAGACTCAATTAATGCATTACATCCATTATCCATATGCACACATTCCTGCCTCGCATAAATATCCACTTATTTACACAACTGTTCATTCGAAAACATTTGACATACTAATCGACTCCGCTAGGATGAGGTCTTACCAAATTCAAATACACCTGTGTCCACTTCATTGAAGGATACACAAGAATATTCATGGATCCTGATTCATCGGAGGAACAATGGGGACCACTCTGCACTTTATCAATCACGCTTCTGTGATTATCGAATACAATGACGGACAGAACCAGCAGATGGTGATGACAGATCCCTGGTTCCAGCAACCGGCTTTTGGCTCCTGGTTGCCTAATCCACCAACCGCTTTTCATCCGGCCCTGCTGGCCTCACTTTCTTACGATCACCCCAACTTCTCATTCCTGATCTCCCACGGTCACGATGATCACTTTGACGACCAGTGGCTGAAGCTGTTCAACAAAGACATCCGCATTTTTACCGCCAACTATGATGCCCCCAGCGTCCGGAATCGTCTGAAAGCACTGGGGTTCCATAATGTAGTGGAAGTCACTCCAGAGCTGTCTGTGCACGACCTGTTCCGCATCCGCTGTTTCATCAACACGGATGTCTCGAATGACGATTCGCTGTATATGATCACCACACCTGACAGTTGCATCGTGCATGCAAACGACCTGTGGTATCCACTCAAAGATGAAGCGGTTTCGATCATTAAAGAAGAGATTGCTACGGTTCCGGAAGGACGCTCGGTTTATATGAGCCAGTCCAATTCTGCCTCGGGCTATCCAATGACCTACCCACAGATTGAGGATCGGTCACAAATCCTGATGGAAAAGGTCACCAAAATGACCACCCAGGGATTGCGGAATGCCAAGACTGTCGATGCGAAATACTTTCTGGGGTATGCAGGCTATTCAAGTATCTTCGTCAAAGGGAAAGAAGAATACCTCGACAAAGCGATCTTCCCTTCTCCCCACTGGATGCGATCCCATTACCAGGAATTAATCGATGAGTTGGGTGTAGAGATGCTGGACATGTTGCCCGGAGACCGGTTTGATTTTTCTGAGGTGCAGCAAAACCTATGGTCGAAGTATTCACAGGATGCTTCGATCAAGAACTGCACCATCGACTATTACAAACAGTATGATATTATCAACCAATGCGATACCTATCACCTGACGGAGTCACTGGATAAAGAGGAAATGGTTGAGAAACTGGAAGGTTTCCTGACCGGTTTCGATCAATTTGTCCAGCGTTACCTGGAGAGGAAAGAGTTCGAGAAAACCATCGTCGGGAAGGTCTTCACCATTGAAGTGGAAGACATGGACATTACCCGCTCGGTGAAAATTGGCGAAGGGCTGGTGGAAACCGATGACTTCAATAAAAAGATGCGCGTCACTCCTGAAGTCATGACAGCAATTCTGAACAAGCAGATCCTGTTCGAAAATACGTCAACCGGCTACGAAGCGAACTTCTTCCGCGAGCCACTCGAAACGTACAACCGGGATTTTATTGTATACCTGACAATGTACAGCTACGTATATAAGAAATCCAAGGACCGAGCGACGTCAACTGTCTGAGAACCACTGACCAGGAAGGAGGACAGGGGCTTCGCTGACTCCTTCCTGAGTGTAACATCTCTAAACTTTGAATCTGGTAGGTAGAATGTTTTCAGGCTGCGCGGAAAGGATTTAGCTACCACGAAAGTCACGAAACACACGAAAAGGCTCTCACTGATGGCAAGGTCAATGCATTGATCAGAGATTTCCGTGAGATGGTTTACTACTTCCTTTCGGATGATCCCTCTCCCGCGTCATCTGCATGATTCTGTTGACGGGCTGAGTTCTTAATCTTTCTGATCGCCTCGCTGGCGAGATCCTGGAGATGTTCGTCGTCTGAGTGACTGGCTTCGATGAGATCAGGAATCGCCGATTTCGCTGCGGGGCCGATTTTGCCCAGTGCCAGCGCGGACTCAATTCGGACATCGAAATGCCACTCTTTCTTTTCCCGTAGCGCGGCTCTTAACGCAGGGACTGCTGTTTTCGCAGGTGGTCCAATTTCTCCTAACGCACGTGCGACTGCGGCTCTGAGAGATCCAAACTCTGATTCATCCGGAGCCTGTAAGGTTTCACTGAGCGCTGCAACCGCAGCGGCATTCCCGATCATGCCTAAGGCTTCAGCAGCCTTTGCCTGGGCTTTTTCTTGATCCTGCAGCGTCTGGATCAGAAACGTCATTGCCTGTCTGGCAGAGGTTTTCTCAGGAGAGATTCTTACGAGTGCGGCAGCTGACATGATGCGTGTGATCTCATTCTCATCCTGTTGCATGAGCCTGATTAATGAGGGTTCCGCCACTTTTGCAGGTGGTCCGATTGCTGCCAGTGCCCGGACGACATCGGTGCGCACTGGCACTGTAAATCCAAAATCGGCAAACGAGTCCCAGCGAACTTTTGTCGTGGTCAGCGACTTACTCAATGCATTCACAGCTAGTCGAGCCTTGTTGTTATAACTTCCCAGTGTCCGTGCTGCCGCCGCCATGACATCGCCGTCGGAATCGTCTAAGGCTTCGATCAGAAGGGGCATGACCATTGTGGCTTGCGGATCCGCGTTCGCCAGAGATTCCAGGATAGACACACGAATGTAGTCGTCTTTATCAGCACGTCGATATTTCTGTTCCAGCAGAGGTACCACCACCTGCGGCGCTGCCCCTACTCTGGCGATGGCAGCAACGGCACTGTCGCGTACCCAGGATTCAGGATCATTCAGAGTTCTGGAAAGTTCAGCAAACGACGCATTCGCGTCGGGTCCCAGTTTCGCGAGTGTATCGGCAGCCATGGCACGAGTTGCAGGATCTTTATCCCGCAGAGCCTTAATCAGCGCAGGGACAGTCGGACGACCGATGCTGGCCAGCGCATCGGATGCAGCATTCCTGACACGAGGGCCTAAATATTGAACATCATATTTTGTCGGGGCACCGAGATCATTGAGGGCCGCGATCAGAGGCGGGATGGCGGGTTCTGCTGTCGGACCGAGCTTTTGCAGCGAGCGGGCAGCTTTGTACCTGACTTCAGGTTCCTCAGACTTCAATAACGTAACCAGATGATTGACCTCATCTGCAGCAGGGGCCACGACGGGTATTATAAAGTAAAAACAAAAGAGTAAGCTACAGAAACGAGACACGTGCATGATCTTCCCCATCCCCAACTAGAACTCTATTCAGGTTAGCAGACAGACAACGTGTATTCAAATTTTGAGTTTTAGAACGTAAAGGTTTCGAAAATCAAGGCGTCCATTTTTTAAGCCTGTTCAGCGTTTCAATGCTTCACAGATTCGGTCCAGATCTTCACCTGGTGACTCTTGGCGGGCGCAGCGGAATACATGGGACATCCGCTTGCGCATTTCGTTGGTAATCGTGATGAATTGCCCGTTTTGCTGGATGAGATCCAGAAGCCAGTCGACGCCTCCATACTGCAGCAGTTCCCAGGGATCGTTGTGGACCATTAACTCGATAACCTGCTGGCCAATATCCTCATACTCGGTCTGAATTTTTGCGAAGCTGGTGCAGTAATCATCTCCGGTGATATAGCAGCGATCGCCAATCCAACTGCCTACCAGCGGATGGTCTTTCACGCCGGTTGCGTATTCGTTTTTGTCGAGTAGCAGATAGCTGAATGCCCGGGAACCAATATTATGTCCCACCGCATATTGCTTGATGTCTCGTCCCGATGGATCGATACAGAAATATTGAGATCTGGTTTCGTTGACGTAGTAGTAATAGACGCCCATGAAAGTCATTCTCCCGAAAGTCTGTTGAGAAATGAATCACACAAGAAAATTCAGGCACTAGCCAGGCGTCTGGGAACAGAGCATGCGATGTGACTTACCTGGAGATGATATTATGACCAGCTGCGGCCTGTGTGAGGTACCGCGCATAAAAAAATCGCGAGTGAATCGCGATTTTCTGTGGTCCCGGTTTCTGATGGTTGTGTGCGAGATAAGATCTCGTAAACCCATTACCAGAAAGGGTTTAAAAGTCGGGGCGACACGATTCGAACGTGCGACCTCTTGCTCCCAAAGCAAGCGCTCTAGCCAAGCTGAGCTACGCCCCGTGACTTGTTAGTGGCACAGTTTAGAGAGACACGGAGAAGCCGTCAATGGTTCTCACTATTCTCTTCATAAAATAGGCCAGCTGAGTCGGTTGGAAGGATTCCAACGGAATTGACACGAATATTTAAGACTAGATCAGCATTCAGCGGGCAGATCTTTAATGAAATTCCCGCGAACACCAAATGGACGCTGTTTTCGGCTGATAAATGGATTGAAACAGGGTTTCCCGCCCTTTATGCCTCTTGTTCGAACAGATCGCGGACCAGGCCGATGGGGGTCTGGGCGAGGTGATCGTTCATTGCCTGGGCGGCTGCTTCCGGATCTCCTGAGGCGAGGGCCTGGACGATGCGCAGGTGCTCTGCGTTTTCTTCCATACGGTCGTAGTCTTTGACGTTCTGCCGTTTGTTGTGACGGACCTGTCTGAGTGTGCGATGCAGGGCTTTGTAGCGGCTGATTTCGAGCACGAGCCGTTCGCTGTCACAGGCGCGGTAAATCAGTTCGTGCAGGTAGTCGTCCCATTCCTGGGTCTTTTCCGACCAGGCCACGGTCCGCTTGGCCGTGGAAAGCTCAGTAAAGATCTGTTCCAGCTGGGCGAGTTCGTGGGGTGTGATGTGGCCGCAGGCACAGCGGGCGGCTTCACTCTCGAGGATGCGGCGGACCTGACAGATTTCGCGGAGTTCCCTGGCACCGAAGTTCCGCAGGACGGCGCCCCGGTTGGGATAGATTTCGACGATGCCAATGCCTTCCAGTTCGACGAGTGCTTCGCGGACGGGGGTGGCACTGACGTTCCATTCGCGGGCGAGGGACTGGACCGTCATCCGCTGGTTGGGCTGGTATTCACCCTGAAAAAACTTGAGCAGGACCTGCTGAACCAGGGTCTGGCGACGGGATCCATGCATTAACTCTTTGGAAACAACTGCAGCCATTCACTTTTACTCTTTGAAATTAAATTTACTTTTCGGTCGTAAAACTCAACTCACTCACACTGTTCAGGCCAGGATCTCTTTCACGACGGTCCCTTCTACATCAGTGAGTCGGCGTTCGAGGCCGTTGTGATAGAAGGTCAGGCGTTCGTGATCCAGTCCGAGCAGGTGGAGAATCGTCGCGTGGAAGTCGTGGACGGTGACGACATTGTCGACGGCCTTGTAGCCGAATTCATCCGTGGCTCCGTAGGTAAAGGGGGCTTTGACCCCTGCACCGGCGAGCCAGCAGGTGAAGCCTTCGGGATTGTGGTCGCGACCGCTGGCCCCTTTCTGGAAGGTGGGCATGCGACCGAATTCGGTACACCAGACGACCAGCGTGTCTTCGAGCAGGCCGCGCTGTTTCAGGTCTTTGATGAGAGCTGCGGTAGGCTGATCGAGGACCGGACCGTGGATGCTGTACTGATCCTTGATCTTTTTGTGTCCGTCCCAGTTGCTGACCCCTTCCCCGCCCGTCTGGTAAGCACCGTTGAAAAGTTGAACGAAGCGGACGCCTTTCTCGATCAGGCGGCGGGCGAGGAGACAGTTCTTCGCGTAAGCCGCTTTGAGCTGGTTTTCGCTGTCATCAATACCGTACATATGCAGCGTGCTGGCTGATTCCTGCGAGAGATCGCTGATTTCAGGGACGCTGAGCTGCATCCGGGCAGCCAGTTCGTAGCTGGAGATGCGGGCTGCGAGTTCGGAATCGCCGGGGAAACGGGCCAGGTGCTGTTCGTTGAGCCTTTGCAGGAAACTGCGGGTGGCGCGATCGGTTTTTGCATTGATGGACGCGGGACGGTCCAGGTTACGAATGGGCTGGGCAGCGTTGAAATCGGTTCCCTGGAAGGCCGCGGGGAGGAAGCCGGGCCCCCAGTTATTGACGGAGGCCTGCGGCGTGCCGCGGGGATCGGGTATCGCGACGTAGGACGGGAGGTCCTGATTTTCGCTCCCCAGAGCGTAGCTGGTCCAGGCGCCCATACTGGGGAAGCCGTCGAGGGTGAAACCGGTCGACATGTAGTTTTCGCCCGGACCGTGTGTGTTCGTCTTGCCTTTGATGGAATGCAGGAAGCAGATGTCGTCGGCCAGTTCCCCGAGGTGGGGCACGAGGTCGGAAATCATCTTGCCCGATTCGCCTCGCGGCTTGAACTTCCAGGGACTCTGAGTGAGGTTCCCCTGCTGCCCCTGGAAGGTGACGAGTTTGTCGCCGCCGGGCATCGGCTTGCCGTGCATTTTGACGAGCGACGGTTTGTAGTCGAACGTATCCAGATGACTGCAGGCTCCAGAGCAGAAAATGACGATGACATTTTTCGCCGCGGCCGGGAAATGGGCATCGCGGGGGGCGAAGGGCTTGCCGGGATCGATTTCGGGCCGGATGGGGGCTTTGCCCCCCACGGTCAACCGGGGTTCCTTCTCCGCGGCGAGCAGATGCTGTTCGGCGAGCATCGCGGAGAAAGCGATACTGCTCAAACCGCTGACGGTCTGACCGAGGAAGTTTCTGCGGTTGAGCAGATGACGATTCGCTGGAAACGGGTTTTGAGGAGCGCTCATGTGTGACTCTCAATGCCTGGTGAAGTTGACCTATTGAATAAACAGAAGCTCGTTGCTGTTGAGCAGCGCCCGGCAGAAAGCGGGCAGTTGTTCCGCCTGGATGAACTGAACGGAATCACTCAGTTCGGACTCGGTGGGGGGACGCGAATAACAAAGTTCGAAGGCCCGTTTGACCTGGGCCTGTTGATCGCCGGGATGCTCGCGTTCCAGACGCTGGGCGAACAGGTCGGCCTGTTGCAGCAGGAACCGGCTGTTGAACAGATTCAAAGCCTGCAGCGGCGTTGTGGAGCGACTGCGTTTGGCGACGGAGGTGGCAGCGTCGGGACAGTCGAATAGACCGAAGACGGAATCCTGTTCCATGCGGACTTTGGTCATGTAGATCATGCGGCGCCAGTCAGCGGGACCGTAGGTTTTCTTGGGGTGATAGTGCCTTACGTTCTCTGCTTCGACTTCGAAAGCACTGAAACCGGGTCCGCCCATTTTCAGATCCAATACGCCGGTCACCGCGAGAATTGAATCGCGGATCGGTTCGGCTTCAAGACGGCGGGGCGGGAAACGCCACCAGAGCTGGGAGGCGGCATCCACCTTGAGTGCGCGGGGATTGGGTTGTCCGGACTGCTGATACGTGGCGGAGGTAAGAATCGTGCGATGAATGTGTTTGAGGGACCAGTCGTGCGCGATCAGTTCCTGCGCGAGCCAGTCGAGCAGTTCGGGGTGCGTGGGTGGCACGCCTCCGGCTCCAAAGTCGCTGGGCGTTGTTACCAGTCCCTTACCGAAGTGGAACTGCCAGAGGCGGTTCACGATGACGCGGGCAGTCAGCGGATTCTCGGGGGAAGCGATCCACTCGGCCAGCCGTTTGCGGCGTTCATTTTCGGGAGCGGTGGTACTCAGTTTCAGATCGGTAAAGATCTCGGGGGCATTCGGCGGAACCTGTTCGCGTTTGGCCAGGGGTTCGCCACGATAGAGGCGGTGGGTCGGTCCAGGTGGCATGAATTTACCTGCATAGACGATGTCTGATTTCTGCAGGCGTTTGAGGTCGCTCTGTTGTTGCTTCAGTTCAGCGAGCAGCTGCTTCCCAGCCTGAGCCTCTTTGGCGGGCAGGTGGTCGAAATGGTAGGTGGTGCTGGCGGCCTGGAGTGTATCGGCAGGCAGCGTGAGGGGGAGTCGATCGCTTGAGCCGGCGATCGTCTGCCAGTCGGTGCCGGTCTCTGAGACTTCGATGACATAGTCGACGGGGACGCGGTCGCTGTATCTGCCTTCACGATCCCTGCCCCATTCGATGCGATCGATGGTCGTGGTCTGCGGGAGTTCAATCTGAATCCAGCCGCCGCCGTTCTCGTGGGAAATCCAGCTGTGGCTGTTGCCGTATTTGCCGTCGTTGATGTGCTCCAGCTTGTGAATCGGATAGCCGGGCAATGCACTGGAACAGGTGGCTTTTGCGCCGGTGGAAGCGAGGGCGACATTCTGCCCGCCGGAGAAGATTTCGAGTTCATCCAGACAGGGTGCACTGCTGTTGGTGGCGTGAACCGTAAAACGTACGAAGCGGGTTTCCACCGGGCTGATGCGTTCCACATTGTGGGTGGGTTGCACCGGTTTCCGGAAGGCTGGTTTGGGCAGGCTCTGATCGGAGGGGGAGAGAGTCACTGACTCCCAGAGAATGAGGTCCGCGGTCACAGCGGTACCGTGTTTGCCGCCCACCAGGAGCAGTGCATTCTGTGGTTCGAGTGTAACGATCCCTGCATCGTGGAAACCGCTCCAGAGGGCCGCTCTGCGGGCTGGTTTCGTTCCATCGGCGAAGCGTTGCTGATCGACCTGGGCGACTTCCTGCCAGTCATCTGTGGTCTGCGGGTTTCCATCGCGGTCCAGAACATAACGGACATCGGTGCTATGCGACTCGTACCCACAGCCCCAGGAGAGCCAGAGGCGATAGTCGCCGGTTTGCCCGGGCTTCCAGGCGACCAGGGGTTTGCCCGGCTCGTTTTTCCACCAGCTGTATTTACCGCCACTCAGGTTGGGCGAGCGAGTGGGGCTGCCGGGATCGTCCTTTGCACCTGGATCGGTGCCTGCGGGATTGGCGCCGAAACCAGCACGCGTCTGCAGGACTTCGAGACGGGGGGAAGGATTGTCCGGCGAAAGTTGATCGTCGATGGAAACGAAGCGGCGGGACTCGGGTCGGCGGCGATAGGGTTCCAGTTCGGATTTCAGTTCCGCGATACGCGTCTGTTTAACGCGGATTTCTTTCTGTTGTGACGCGGGAGTCGGCAGACTGCGGTCGCCATGCCTGACGCCGGCAAAGATGGCCTGCATCGAATAGTAGTCGGCCTGGGTCACGGGATCGAACTTATGATTGTGACAGCGGGCACACCCCAGGGTGAGGCCCAGGAAAGCGGTGCCCGTGGTATTGATCATGTCGTCGAGTTCGTTCTGACGCTGCATGAGTGTCAGGTTGATGTCGGGGCTTTTGACCTGATCGTAGGGGCCCGCAACCAGATAGGCGGTGCCGGTCGGGTCACCCAGAATGTCGCCGGCAATCTGTTCTTTGATGAACTGGTTGTAAGGCTTGTCTGCGTTGAGTGACTGAATGACATAGTCGCGGTAAGGCCAGGCATGCGGTCGTTCGCGATTGGTTTCGAATCCATGTGTTTCGGCGAAGCGGACGAGATCGAGCCAGTAGCGAGCCCAGCGTTCGCCGTAGTGCGGGTTGTTGAGTGTGGCGTCGACCAGTTTCTCCCAGGCGTCGGGGCTCTCGTCGTTCAAAAAGCGTTCGACTTCAGCGGGCGTCGGGGGGAGACCGAGGAGGTCCAGGTAGAGTCGGCGGATGAGAATTCGGCGATCGGCGCGGGGATTATGGGTCAACTGTTTCTGCTGAAGACGACCCAGAATGAAAGCGTCGATGCCGGTACGGACCCAGGCATCTTTGGTTTTGGGAGGCGTGACTTTGGCCAGAGGCTGAAAGGACCAGTGATCGGTCGTCCGTTTTTCCTCTTTGACGACGCCGTCCGGTCCGGGCCAGGGGGCCCCCTGATCGATCCAGTCCGCCAAGAGCTGGATCTGTGCTGCGGTGAGCCGTTCGGATTCGTCGGGGGGCATCAGCAGACCGGCCTCTTCTCCCCGCACCAGTTTGAGCAGGTGACTCTTCGCGCTCTGGCCGGGAATGATGGCTGGTTCACCCGAATCGCCTCCCCGCAGCAGGCCAGATTTGCGGTCGAGGCGGAACTTGCTTTCCTGGGTGTCGGCGTTGTGACAATCGAAGCACTTCGACTGCAACAGGGGAAGGACCTGTTCCTCGAAATCGATTTTTTGCTTCGCTGCAGGCGGCGCTTCCGCAGCACCGAGGGGTGATACCAATACCAGAGGAATCAGACAGAGCAGACATGTACGCGCTAACATGGCAGATCATCTTTGTGTTAATTGATTCAGAGACTCAGGCGGGAGACGAATATCCTCATTATGGTCCCTTTGCGGGAGGTCCTGGCAAGCCCAGATAATCTATTATTCTGCCAAATTATATATAATCCTGCAAATCAAAAATCGAATTTCTGAAGCAGACTGGGAACGGGGCGAAAAATATATTTTCCATTTTCAAAAAAGTGAGGAACACTTTTGGATGGATCGGGGGTTTGTTTGAGTACTGTATTTCAGTTTCAATTTCACAGGAAGTGTTGAGGGGCGCAATGCCGGTTTTCGTAACACGTGTCGTTTTGGGAATCGTTTTTCTGGGAATCGTTGTCTGCCTGATCCCGGACGTGGAAAAAAAGCAGGAGAAAGAACCGGCGCGCCAGCTGAGTTCCATTCCCCGTTCTAATATTGTGCCCCTGCCCAAAGACCTGAAAGTCATCGATGATGTTGTCTATCACCCCGGCAAAAAGACCCGCTGGCGGATGAACCTGGTTCTGCCTCAGCAGGTGGAAACTCAACCACGGCCGGCTCTGGTCTTCGTTTATGCCGGGGGTGGTTCAGGCGGAAACAACACGACTCGACACTCTCGGACAGGTCCCCTGCATTACGCCCGCAAAGGGTATGTCTGTGTCAGCCTCTATCATCGACTTTCGGATGACACCCCTTTTGCAGAATGCCTGGAAGATCTGAAGTGCGCCATTCGCTGGATGCGGGCACATGCGGACAAATACCAGATTGATCCGGAACGAATTGGTGCCTTTGGAAATGCGAACGGCGGTTCCATGGTCTGCCTGGTCGGATTGATGAAACAGAGTCAGCAGGTTGATTCAAGTGCCCCCTGGCATGACAAGTCCAGCGAACTGAATGCGATCTGCGTGACCGCGACGCCGACAGACTACCTGAGCTGGGCAGATGGCATCGAGCATCTCCCGCGGATGATCCATTTGACATGGAAGAACGAAGACGAATTGAAAACGGAAGTCGCGAAAATCTCGCCGATCACTTACGTCCGTGCGGACGCCCCGCCGATGCTGGTGATGCATGGCGTACTGGATCCCTTCGTGGATGTAAGCCAGGCAGACCAGTTCGTGGCTGCGTTGAAATCTGTCGGTGCCCGGGATGTGACTTACTATCGTAGCGACGAAGCCGGCCACGCGGTCTTCTTAAGAGACCAGACCCAGACGTTCCCGATGATGGAAGACTTTTTCGCCCGGACCCTGGGCTATCCCAAGGGTTACAAAGTGGCCCAGAGATAATCTTCGGTCTGCTCAGCGAACGGCCATTGGCTGCAGTTCGTCGCCGGTGATCGGATTCAGCCGCCGGGCTTCGGTGACCTTCCATTCGCCCCCGATCTGCTGCCAGGTCAATTCCCAGCGGGTGGGGGCGCGACCGCTGATGCCCTTAAAGGTGGCCGCGCCATTGGCACGAAAATGCGTTTTGGCGATCGAGTCGTCGGCCAGCATTTCCGTTTCGACATCGGTAATCCGCAGATCTCCGTCGATGGTGACTGTATTCAGGGCCAGCATGACCAAGGTTTGCAGCGGAATGGCGCGGGGGCTGATATAGCCCATTGTCGCATCTACTTCTTTGTGCTGAAATGCATCGGCCAGTGCATAAAGGTCGGCTTCGACACGTTCGCGGGGTGTCACGATGCTGATTTCAACCAGGTAGGAAACTACCAGCATGACCAGCGCAATACCCATGCCCACGAGGTATTTTGACTGTCGCCTCAGGTAGTACTGAATAAACAGGATGGCTGCAATCACGGAGCAGATGGCAATGGGGGGAATGGCTGTTTCGGTAAACCACATTGAATTGTCTCCTAGACTGCAGGATGATTTTCCAGGACGGCCAGGTTGTCGCGGTGAATCACTTCCGAATAGGGAACGGATCCCAGGATGGAAGCGATCTGATCGGAACGGTGCATAATGATTTTTGCCAGATCGCCGGAATTGTAATTGGTCAGACCCCGGGCAAATTCTTCTCCGCTGGGACTGATAAGGGTGACTGCTTCGCCGCTCTCAAAGGTGCCATCAATCGAGCGGATGCCGATCGCCAGGAGCGACTTGCCCCCTTCGCGAATGGCGCGGGTGGCACCTTCATCAAGATGAAAGCGCCCCTTGGGACGGATGGTGTAACCGATCCAGCGTTTCCAGGCAGAAACCGAGGCTCCCTGGGCGTGAAACAGCGTGCCGACATCTTCGCCCTGCAGGATGCGGTCCAGAATCCCCTCCTGAGTCCCGTTGGCGATAATGACATTTTCACCGACGGCGGTCGCCGAGCGGACGGCCTGCAGTTTTGATTTCATGCCCCCGGTTCCCCGCGAGCTGCTGTCGTCGGTTGCCAGCGCGAGTAATTCGGGTGTCCAGTCCTGCACCGAAGAGATGCGGGTGCTTTCAGGAGATTTCGGATCGCCATTATAAAGACCGTCGACGACAGACAGGATCACCAGTAGCGGCTTTTTGACCAGGCTGGTGACCATGGCGGCCAGGTGATCGTTATCGCCAAACTTGATTTCCTGGATGCTGACAGTGTCGTTTTCATTCACAATCGGGACGGCACCATACTCAAACAACGTATGGATGGTGTTACGTACATTGAGATAGCGGGTCCGGTTTTTGAAATCATTGGCGGTGACCAGGAGCTGGGCGGCGTGATAGCCGTGTTTGCGTAAGTAGCGGTCATAGCGACGGATGAGGTGTGCCTGTCCGACAGCGGCGGAGGCCTGCAGGTGCCCCAGATCGCGGGGGCGTTCTTTGAGTCCCAGCAATCCCATGCCGGCACCGATGGCACCACTGGAAACGACGACGACTTTGCGGCCGGTCGTTTTGACACGGTGAATCTGTTCTGCCAGCGTTTCGATCCGTGCGGGGTCGAGTGTATCGTCCGGGCAGGAGAGAACGTTTGTTCCAATTTTAATCACCAGCGTTTCCGCTGAGTCGATGACTTCGCGACGGGTTAGACTCACAGTCTGCACTTTTTCCGGGAATCACAAAAAAATTTCAAAGAGGTACTCGCCACCGGGTCCCTATTTCTTAATATTTATATAATATAGAAGTCCGGGGCCGGAGCATAGACAATCATCAGCGCGAGCATGTCGTAAATCAAAGGGATTTCCTGTAAAACGGCGTTTTTCTCTCTCAATTTGCTGATTCTGTTTGACGCTCAAGCAGGGCTCGGGAACAATTTACCGCATAGTTCACCCGGTTCACACTGATTTCGAAACTCTATTTCACGAACTAAGGCAATTTATGTCGGAACTATACCACGAATGTGGAATTGCAGCCGTCTACCATCTTCCCAACCGAGATCCCAGTCCTCTGACTCCCCTGGGCGACCCTGAAAAGACATCGCAACTTATCTCCCGGTTACTGCTGGATATTCAGAATCGCGGCCAGCTGGCTGCGGGAATGACCACGTTTAACCCTGGCCGGAATCAGTTGATCGATACTCACAAAGATGTGGGAACCGTCACCGAGGTGTTCCAGCTGAATCA
This sequence comes from Gimesia chilikensis, assembly GCF_007744075.1. NCBI lineage: Bacteria > Pseudomonadati > Planctomycetota > Planctomycetia > Planctomycetales > Planctomycetaceae > Gimesia > Gimesia chilikensis. Next base: position 7,352,121 of record NZ_CP036266.1, read on the forward strand.
TCAGCAGACCTTCAACAGCCTGATGAAGAAGTATGAGGGCCCCGCGGCGATTGGCCACGTGCGGTATGCGACCTGTGGGAAAGATGACCGCAGCTACGCACAGCCGTTCGAACGCCATCATATCCAGAAATCCAAATGGTTCGCCTTTGGTTTTAATGGTCAGTTGGCCAACTACCAGGAACTCTGCAAGGAAATCCTGACCGAGTCCGACTTCCATCTGGCCCGGGAAACCGATACCGAAATTCTGATGCACCTGATTTCGCAGGAGCTTTCCAAAGAGAGCCCCGCCGATCTGTTCGACATGCTGACCACGCTCAGCAAACGTCTGGACGGTGCTTACAATATTGTCTTCCTGGATGCGTTGGGGAATATGTTCGTTTCCCGCGATCCGGTGGGACTGCGTCCGTTATGCTATGCCTTTGATGGTTCTCTGTTCGCAGCTGCCTCTGAAAGTGTGGCGCTGGCCAACATGGGCTTCGAAGCCGAGCAGATCAAGAGTCTGCCCCCCGGATGTGCGATTGTGATTCAGGATGGCGAACTGACAATCCGCGAATATTCGAAGCCAACACAGAAGGCACACTGCTTCTTCGAATGGATCTACTTCGCGAATGTCTGCAGTACCCTGGACGACCAGAGTGTGTATATCACCCGTAAACGCCTGGGTGAAGAACTGGCCGAGCAGGAAACCGTGCCCATTGATGAAGATACCATCGTCGTACCTGTGCCTGACACCGCGAAAGCAGCCGCCGACAGTATGGCGTATACCCTGCGAGTGCCCTGTCTGGAAGGCTTGATCCGTAACCGTTACATCGGGCGAACCTTTATCGAAGGGGCCAACCGTAAAGACAAAGTACGGGCAAAATACACGCCGCTGCCGGAAGTTCTGGAAGGGAAGCGGGTGCTGCTGGTGGAAGACACCATCGTCCGCTCAACCACGATGAAGGCATTGATCAGCCAGTTGAAGGAACGGGGTCGAGCTAAGGAAGTACACGTCCGCGTGGCCTGTCCGCCGATCATTGCTCCCTGTTTTTACGGCATCGACATGTCGACGATCAACGAGTTGTTCGCCCCCAAATTCCTGAACGGTGGCGAAATGAGCCCCGAAGTGGAAGAAGCGATGGCCGAGGCGATTGGCGCTGATACGCTGAAGTATCTGCCCAAGGCTTCGATCGCGCGTGCCGTAGGTCTGCCCGGCAGTTCTCTCTGCCAGGCCTGTATCGATACGACTTACCCGACCGAATCGGGTCGTCAGCTGTATCAGATCGCTGTGGAGAATTCGCTGAACGATAATGGCGAAGAAGCACACCGGACCTACGATGTGACTCTCTCCAGCAGTCCGGTTCGCTCCTGAGACGCATTCTGATTTCGACAAAGGATGGTTTTGACTGATGTCTAACTCGCATGAGATCGAAATCCGGGTCCGTTATAACGAAACGGACGCCATGGGATTTCTGCATCATGGTAACTACTTCACGTACTTCGAAATGGGCCGCACCGAGCTCTTCCGTTCCCAGGGTGGTAACTACCGCGAGATGGAAGAGAAAGGCTACCTTCTGGTAGTCGCTAAAATCGAATGCAAATACCGGCTGCCGGCCCGCTACGATGATGTGCTGACGCTGCGAACGCCCCTGGAAAAAGTGACCGGGGCCAAACTGGTACACAAGTACGAGCTGTTTCGCGATGGTCAAAGCGTGGCGGTGGCCCAATCGGTGATTGCGTGCGTGGACCGGGAAGGCAATATCCAGCGGATGCCCGCGGCGATGGAGCAGTTGGGGACGGAGTGAGCGCTCGTCCGCTGTTGAGAATTCCTAAGGATACATCCTCGAAACATGCGGGCTGGCACACAGGCCAGCCCCTACTGTAACGGGCATCGGAATGTTTTGCTCTTAAACAGCTCGACTTCCCTGACAGTTTCCTGCTCGCTGCGCTCGGCTCGGATTTCATCCGAGCCCACCCGTTGAGCGTGACTTCAGTCGACCTGTGCCTGGACTGCCTGCTGTTGTGTTGCGAATTTGGGTGGTTTGACGGCAGTCGCTTTGTCGTTGGGGGGAATGGTTTTGACAACCTTCCAGGCGAGGCCCAGTTTTTCGAGCACGAGAATTGCGCCGTAGGTCATGTCGAGTTCCCACCACTTGTGGCCGTTCTTGGCCATCCGCTGGTATTTGTGATGATTGTTATGCCAGCCTTCGCCGTAGGTCATCAGAGCCACCCACCAGAGATTGCGGCTGTCGTCGGTCGTTTCATAGTTGCGATAACCCCAGATGTGAGTCGCGGAGTTCACGAACCAGGTTGCGTGCAGGACGTAGAACAGACGCACAAACATGCCGTAGACGAGCAGGCTGAGGCCCAGTTCTGTACCGCCGGCCCAGTAGCCGATACCGTAGAGGAGTGCGCCCAGACCCAGGTGCCAGTACAGGAAGGTTCGCTGCAACAGACGCATGAACGGGTCTTTCAGCAGATCGGGGGCGAACCGCTGATGGGTTGCCTGAATTTCCTCTGCACTGTGAAAAGGAACGAGCCAGAGGATGTGGCTCCACCAGCGACCATCGCGGGGCGAATGCGGATCGCCGGGCTGGTCGCTGTGCAGGTGATGTTTACGATGATTGGCAACCCACTGGATTGGAGGCCCCTGCCCTGCCAGCAAGCCGATCAATCCAATCAGCCGATTCATGAACGGATAGGTCTGGAAGCTGCCATGCGTGAGCAGGCGATGATAGCCCAGGCAGATACCGATGCCGCCGGTAAGCCAGCCCAGGAACATACAGGTGAAGAGACCGGTCCAGGTGAAGCAGAACGGTGCTGCGAGGACGCCCAGATGAATGGCGACGACCCAGCCGATATTCGCCCAGTCTGGTGTTGCATATCGCCCCGACTCAGGCATCTCAGCAGACGTGTTTTCAGGAACAAGAGGATCCGTTTCCGGAGGGGGCACGAGTGTCTGCTGGGAATTCATTCAATAGGACCGATGCTGTCAGAGTGTGGAGTACCAATAAAAAACCGGCCGATTCTAGGGGGATTGGGCAATCGTGTCTATAGTGATGGGGTTTGATGGGAGGAAATCACCCGCAGGGGGTAACGTCTGCTCAGTTTTTCTGTGTTTCGTGCTGGTTTTGTGACGTTTTTGAGCAGGTTCTTTCTGTACTCGATGGGATTATTTCTCACTTGTGTCGTTCGTGAGGTTCGTGGCGGCACCTGTTATGTCTGAGCTGATCAGGGCCTTGCCAGGCGGGCGGACACATGGGTCCGCGTCCTACATTTTCTGGTGAGGTGCGTTGTTGCTGAACGGGCTAAATTCTCTGAGACCTCTTGCTCGATGCGCTCGGCTCGGATTACATCCGAGCCCACCAATTTTCAGGGGTTCTGATACAGTCTTGAGATGCCTATTGGTGAGTCAAAGGTGTCTCCCTTCGCTTTAGGAAGGGATGGACTTCTGGATTTCAGCGAGCTGCTTCTGCTGTTGATCGCTCATTCCATCGATGCAAAACTTCACCGGTCGGGCACAAAACGGAGTTGCGTGAACCCGGAGTAACCAGTCCAGGGCGCGTTTAGAAATGAAGTTGGAAACCACGTAGTCGCCTCCGGTACCGTAGACAAAGTCGGATCCATCCCAGCGGCTGCCTTCCAGAACGGGAATCTCTCTTTGTGAGAGTGGTGAGACAATCAGTTGCTGATCGGCGGCCCCCCCATGTTCTTTCTTAATCGTCCAGGTACCTTTTTCGCACGCAGGGCAGGTCGAATTGCCGTGTCCACATGACTGACAGATTAATGGTTTGTGACCACAAAACGGGCAGGCATTTTCAGCGCCTTGAACCTGGGAGGGGCGCAAACATGATTTGCCTCGAAACTGGAAGTCGAACAGAGGCGGAAGCGTTTTTTCCAGGGGCCCTTCCGGATCCTTGATGGATACCGGAACGAAAGCAGCCCCGGTCAAACCACTCTGTTTGATTCGTTCCACAAATGTTTTGGGCACCAGCACTGCATCTGCATCACACGGCATTTCATACCAGGGTTTCGTGAGATTAAACTCGGAGAGCAGAATTTTCTGATCTGCAGAATTCCAGACTTCGACTTCCAGGCTGGCAAAACCGCTTTGAGTTACATGCGACGGATCGGCGGGACAATGTTCCAGTTTGACGTATTTGGCTTTGGTAATCCCTGATTCCAGCCAGGCCCGCTCCTCTGCCTGAGCTGCATCGGCTGCTTCAGCCAGCTCGAGCTCGGTCGGCGAACGCTTGGAGATATACTCCCAGCCGTCTGCCTTTGGGTGATCCAGCTCTGCGATATCGGAATCCAGGGGAATGGAGAATTCATAAAAGAGGTCTGTTCTCAGTGTCCCTGAGTCATCCTGGTAGATGTGGTATTCGTACATATTTCATTTCTTCTCTGAATGCGACTCATGTAGTTCGTCAGTGAGATTCCAGACCTTCCTCATTGTTTCTTCTTTAGTCAGCCAGGTCCTGGAATACTCGCTCAATCCTGTCATGAACTCTTCAACGGTCACCTGAATCGGAAGCCGCGTATTTTGTCCCTTGTACTTTCCATATGTGGCAGGGAGGTTCAGGAACAATGTTTTTCCCATCAGATGGACTTCGTAATTTGCCTGATCCTGGAGACACAATCCAATAGTAAACCAGTCATGACTGTGAAATCGACTCTGTATCGTTCGTTTTTCTGGTTTTGCCGGGACAATGATCCACGTTGAATACTGATCATAATTCGGAAACGGACGATTTCCAGGACGCCCTGCCCCCGGATTCAGTGGTCCCTGATATTCGGCTCTTAAATCGAATTGCTGACAATATGTTTGAAGCATCTCATTAAACTGACTGACTGTGTAGACATCGATTTGTTTCGCACAATGTTCTGTCGGCGAAGCTGGTTGCTCAAGTACCGCCTGTTTCGCTAAGACACTCAGCTGAATAAGCAGGCCGATTATCAACAACATCGATCCTCCCACCAGTCCTTTTCGTAAGAGTTCACTCATTGCTCCTCCTGGTCAATCAGCTGCATATCTTTCAAATCATTCAGTAACGCGACTTGCCATTCCGGCGGTAGTTGCTCTTTGGGCAAACAGAGTTCGGGCAGGCAGGGAAACTGCAGTCGGAAGTCGGTCTGCTCCTCGATCAGAGCTGTAACCTGGTCCCAGGTAAAGGTCTGCCTGATATCGCGGTTATCCTGCCTGTCTGCGATCAGCAAATCCAATTGTGAACGGGAGAGACAGACTTTGATTTCCTGCGGCGCAGTCTGCAGGCACCGTTGCAGAAACTGCTGGAATTTGAAGAGCAGTCGGGAACGTTTGCTGCGAAATCCGAAAATCACGCCGAGGCGGAAAATCATATAGAAGATGACCAGCGGCATCAGGACTCCCAGCACCAGGGAGGGATCTTCGCCGAACAGAAAGAAGACCAGCAGGAAAACACAGAGAAAAGCAAACCCCAGAATCTGTATCAGAAAATAGAGACCATCGACGAGCATGGATGAGAGTGTCAGTGACGCACTCATGCCAAGGGGGCGTTGTTGTGGATCCAGAACGATCAATTCGCAGGGGTCCAGGTCGGAAGAAAGTTGCATCCGGGTTCATCCTCAAATAGTTTCTTGCAGAAAGCATGACTCATGCCTGCACATGAGAGCCTATTATACAGAGCTGTCTGCAGGACGACGCGGTTCATTTATACGATCCCCGGAAATTTCGGAATCCTATTCTGGAAATGCAGGCAGCGGGATTTGGAATGTATTAGAATCAAAGAGTGAAATGTGAACCCGAACCGACCCTGCAGAACACGAGGTGCTCCGATGTTGTGGATTTGTCGCGTTGCTGTTTTCAGTTTGATCTGCTGCTGTCTGGCTGTGCCCCTCAGTGCAGAGGAAACTTTTCCGAATGCACGGAAGCCGGCGACGGATGAGGAGCTGAAATACTGGCTGGAAAACATGTCGCTGTATCATCACTATTCGCTGGATGAAATGCAGCAGGCGACCGGGCTTTCGAAGCCGGAGATCAAGTCGGCACTGAAACGGTTTGAACTGCAGGAGCGACTCGCACCGGAGCGTAAGCCTGCGGATATCTTAACGGTGAAGCCGTATCCGGGCGGTCGGCATCCGCGGATCGGTTTTCTGGAAGGGGCGATCAACCCCCAGCGGGAGACGAAGATCTCCGTGTTTGCCCCCTGGGATCCGGCCAGCTATGTCGTGCTGGATATCCCGGAAGCGATCTGGTCGAACCTGGGTCTGACGTACCTGGCGCACACGCATGTGCCTACGATCTGGACACAGCAGAATAAGGAACTGCCCCCGCAGGAATGGTCAGTCTATCTAGACGGATCCATGGTAGCACGACGCCGACTGCCCAATGGTATCGAATTCGGAACGATCGTGTTGCCTCTTCAGAAAGCGGTGCTGATGGAGATGTGGTTGAAGAATGGCACTGATGAGCCTCTTTCCAGGCTGCGGGTGCAGAACTGTGCGATGCTGAAAATGATGGACGGCTTCACCCAACAGAGCAATGACAACAAGGTATTTCGCGCACCGTATGCCGCCTGCCGGTCTGCTAAGGGCAACCACTGGGTGATCATGGGGTGGACTCCCTGCTTTAAAGCGTGGGGCAATCAGAAGTGTCCCTGCCTGCACTCGGATCCGATTTTTCCTGACTGTCCGCCGGGAGAAATCAAACGGGTTTACGGTATTCTCACGTTTTATACCGGGACTGACATCGAGGGCGAGTTCAAGCGGCTGGAAAAAGAGAACTGGAAGAAATACCTGATGGAGCGCACGTTTTAGACGCCGGCTCCTGTTTTGGTTTTTCGCCGGGCGAGCAGTTTTTCCAGACGTGAAATCAGATGCTGCGGAGAGAGTTGGTCACCATCGACTTTGATCGTTTCCATCACCGCATCATCTTCCGGCGTTTGTACCAGTAGCACGACGCCCAGCGGGGAAAGCGAATCAAAATATCCCTGCCAGGCCTCGAACTGTTCCTCGGAGAGGCTGGTGAGATCGATGCGATAACAGACAACCGGATGCGTGCGCAGGAACTGCAGCATGGCGGGATCGTGCGAGTAGCGTGCCTCTAAAAAAAGGATCAAATAATCTTTGCTTGACATGGCGCTGATCAGGATGACTTTGCCTTGATCCATGTCACGCTGGATGTGCGGCAGGGAATATTCCTGCCAGGCGATTTCTGTCTGTTGAGGCGGCGGAACCAGAAAAAAGAGGGCCGCAACTGCAATCAGACAGGCCAGAAAACAGGCCAGCAGATTTTTATGATAAAAAAATGAGTTCCGACTGGGCATTTTGTAAGCTTCCCGAATTAAATCATTTTCATCTGAACCTGTTGTTGTCATCATACTTGTGATTCTAGCGGATAGAACTGCCTATTTTGACAGAGAAGTCCGCTTTGGGATAATCACAGGAAATTCATCGAACCTTATGTGAAGACTCGTCGTCTCACCGTTATAATATATTAACACCAGTCTTAAGCCTCAATTCAGTGAGGCACATCGGTCCAATGTTCTGTGACCCGCCGTTTCTTTCTTTTGAACAGGGGGCTCTCTTATGAAGTATCAACTCGTTCTGCAATTCACGGGAACTGTAATTCCTGACTATGATTCACTGGTAGACCTGGAGTCGGTGCTGATTGAACAAATTCAGGAAGATGGCAAGGCGACCGTGGACGGACATGATTTCGGCAGTTCGCAGATGAATCTGTTTCTGACCGTGGATGATCCGGAGAACGTCTTGAACCGCATCCGTGGGAAGATTCAACATCCGCTGATGGAACGCGTGCGTGCCGGCTATCGTAATGTGACTGACAATACTTTTCGCGCCATCTGGCCGGAATCGCTGCATGAATTTTCTGTGAAGTCAATTCAGGCCTGAGCGAGTCACGCTTTTTAACTGCTCTTTAGTCTTCCTCTACCGGTCAATCACTGCAGAACAGGACGAAACGTCCGTCAGGTGACATCGACAGACTGAGCAGTTTCTGATCCTGCTGTCTGGGTTCCAGCCTGCGCGGCGGTCCCAGTTTGGTCAGATTGATTGCATACAAGGCAGTCCCTTCCGGAGTGCGCCCCGTAAAGACGCAGGTTCCTGTTTTTCGGAATAGACGGGGCAGCCGGGAACTTCAACGCGTGGTTGACTCGCCGGGCGTGGTTGACTCGCCGGTCTCAGGATCGGCTGATGCTACTTACCGCAGACACTGTATTTGATAAACGGGTACCGGGCTTTGACCTCGTCGCTGAGTACAGCGGATTGTTCTGAACCAATATCACACCATTTGAGCTCGCGCAACTCGGGCATGGTGGCCAGGAGTGTGAGTCGTTTATTGGTCAGTGACTGCGGGTATTCGATTTCGAGGGTCTCTACATGAGAGAGCCAGGGCAGCAGGTGCGCTGATTCATCAGAGAATGACAGCGTTCGCACGGTGAGATGTTTCAGCGCGGGCATGCGGGCGAGGTAGATCAATGTCGACTGATGGAGATTCAGATTACGACAGTAAAAAGATTCGAGCTGATGCAGACGCGTGAGCGGTTCCAGTGCATTGACGTCAGGCAACTTGACTGGAATGTGTACCTGCTGCAGATTCGGAAAGGCAGAGAGCAACTGCAGTGCTTTGCGAGCCTGTTTGCCTTTGAGATGCTCTCCCGTGTCCCAGCCGATGGTCAGCGAGCGGAGCTTCGTATTCTGTTTCGCGAGACGCTCAAGCAGATATTCCATCTCTTCCGGAGAGCCAGAGGGAACTTTAAGTACTTCCAGGTTGGGGGCCAGGGCCAGGGCATCAGCGAGTTTCTGGCGGGGAATGCGTTCCCGGATGGTCCAGCTTTTCAGACGCTGATGATCCCCTTTGGTGAGGAAGTCATACATCATGTCCTGGCTGACTTTTCCACAGTCGACTTCCAGATTGACCAGCGATTCACAACCGGCCAGTTTTTTCCAGAAGCGTCCGACCTCTTTGGGCTCCAGGTGGATCTGCAGTTTGAAGTCTTCCAGTTCAGAAAGATTGAGCAGTTGCTCTGCAGCGATGGTGGACATCTTCTGATCGCCGAAACTGAGGTGCAGGCGACGGAGCTGCGCGAGTTCTGCGATGTGCTTCAGTGCTGTTTCATCGAGATGCGAATGCAGGATTTCCAGATCGGAGAGTTGGGGAAGATCGTGAAGTGCCTCGTACCCGCGTTGACTGATGCGACAATAGGAAAATTTGACGCTGTGCAGTTTTTCAATTTTTGTCAGCGTTTCGACACAGGCTCCCAGTTCCGGATTGGATTGATCCCGGGTTCCATAGAACCAGACACGTACCGGGAACGGGAGTTGATTAATGTGAGGAATCGCGTTGGTGAGTGCTTCGGTGTGGTTAAAGACTTTCTTGCCATCGACTGTCTTCTGTGGATTGCCGACCCAGATCGAGAATGGCTCATCATTCCGGGGAAACCAGATTGTCAGTTTCTGATTGCGGATCTGCTGATAGATCCGTTCCAGCGCAGGGTCCTGCCAGGATTCTGTTTCATGGGAATGTGAGGTACCAGCGGTCTCCGTGATATGAGGGACCCGGCTCGCGAGGATCTGATTGATCTCTTCGAGTTTCCTGGTCCGTTCCAGCACACGAGGATCGGACTGCAGTTTGAGAGGTGGCGCAGGTGAGTCCTGCTGCTTGTCGGCGACGGCATTTTGTGTTGAATCAGAACTCAACAGAAAACAGCCGATTCCTGCCAGCGCAATCACCACGATCGTTGATACTAAAGTCAATTGTCGAAACATTGCCCGCTCTCCCTCTGCCTGCTTCTGAATCCTGACTCAGAAAGTTCCGGCACCGTTTGAACCGCTCCCTTGCAGGAGCCCGTCAGTTAAAAATGTCGCCTTAATTTACTTCATTTCACTAACTGATTGTACACAGCAAAACAGTTGTTGTCCGCCCAGAGTTTAAAGATTTTTTCACACAGATGTCCTGTGATAACGGGAGACATCGTATCCTGTTCAAAATCAAGCATTTACAAATGACGCATCAGCAAACCCCACTGCGAGGTATTCCCCTCCTTTTTCCGTCTCTGCTTTTTTTGAAAAACCCTGTAACAGCTGCTGCGGTTTTGCGCCTGGTAGTCAGTAGAGGACACAAATTCATTTTCTTTGAGGGGAGACTTTGAATGACAACCAGCTATACCACACTGACCATTTCTGAAGATCGGACCATCGCTTTTGAAAACCAGCTGCAAAACAAGATTAACCAGGGAAGCCTGGCGTTGCTGGTCGCATTGGGTTACCGGACGGGGCTCTGGAAAATCATGAGTCTGCTGGAGCATGCCACGAGCAGTGAGATTGCAGCGGAAGCTGGTCTCAAACAAGTGTATGTCGCCGACTGGCTGACGGCCATGCAGGGAGGCGGGCTGGTGGAGTATGATCCGATCTTCCAGACATACCGACTGCCGCGAGAGCATGCGGAAGTTCTGACCGGCTCCGCCCAATACGAGGAGAGCCTGCGCTGGTTGACACTGTTGGGGAAACTGGAGGACGAACTGGCAGAGAGTCTGCGGGCGGGAGCACCGCTATCAGACGAAACCCGCGAACGGATCCTGCAGGCACAGAGTGCAGAGCGTTCGACCTCATTTACAAATCAGCTGTTTCAGCAGATCCTGCCTTTGATTCCCGGTTTGATCATGCAACTCTGCGAAGGCCTGGATGTACTGGACCTGGGTTGTGGCGACGGCAGACTGTTACTGGAACTGGCGACCGCGTTTCCGGAGAGTCGGTTTGTGGGCTACGATCCGTCGACCGAATTAATAAAACAGGCACGCGAAAGTGCCGCAGCGCTGGGTCTGGAGAATATCGCATTCATCGAACGCGAGCTGACAGCCATTCATGCAATCAATGCCTTCGATCTGATCACCGTGTTTGACGTCACCGTGGCGCCGCAGGAACGGGAAGAGATGCTGCAGGCCGTCCAGACGGCACTCAGACCCGATGGAACGTTGCTGCTGAGAGAACTGGCCTGTTCGCGCAGCCGGGAAGAAAATCTGCAGCACCCGCTGTCGGCTTTGCTGTTATCTATCTGCAGTCTGCGGAATCTGACCGGAGCCGAACGTCCAGCAGCGGGTAACGAACGCGGCAGAGAAGCGTTGTGCAACAGTCTGACAGCAGCAGGGCTGGGCGACCTGGAATATCGCCTGCTGCCCGAGGATGTACTGCACGAGTATTACATCGCGCGACCTGGTGTGGCTGCGGAAACCTCGCTTAGCGCTGAAACAGCTTTTTAGAAAGCTCTTCGTAATAGCGGGCATCGGTCCCGCCATCCGAGGCATGCAGGTGCAGGATGCCGGGATCGATAAACACCAGCGCGGGCTGTTCGTGTGCATGTTCTTCCGAGGCTTTGAGCAGGTAGCTGATATCCGTGCGACTCAATCGATGCGTTTTACACAGATCGTAGAACAGCCCCTGTGGCGTATCGGCACTGGCCTTCCGCTGAATCTGCAGGTTTTCCCAGAGATAGAGTCCGAGCCAGATGGAACTGATGACAATCGTCGCGGTGATCAGCAACCAGTTTTCCTGCAGTACTCCACGATTACGAAAGGCACGCGAAACATCATCGGTGTGACCGGCGAGGGTCAGAAAGAAATCATAGGACATCGATTACTCTCCCTTCTCAGTTGCTGATTGGTCAGCGGGTATTTCTTTTGACTTCTCCGGAACCCGCAGGGCTTTAATGGCGACCTCGCGGACCCTTGTTTTCTCATCACTTACCAGGTGCAGCAGTGCCTGTCGGGCTTCGGGGGTGGAAAGCGTGCCCAGGATCTCGGCGCTGGTACGGCGGACCAGTTCATCCGAATCTTCGGTGAGGGCTTTCAGAGCGGGAACCACTTCTCCGTGTAACTGTAAGACCTGTGCACAGCGGGCGGCCTGAATCCGGCGTTTCTTCAACGGATGTGCCATGGCCCGACTCAAATCGATCAGACAACGGGGATCGAGTTTGAGCAACAGCTTACCAACAGAGGGACAGACCTGGGGACTGAATTCTTCAAAATGTTCCAGCACGAAATCGACGTCGAAACTTGCGAGTTCGCGACGGGCGGCTTCCCGCACTTCTTCGATGGGGCTGTCGATTTTTTCAACCAGCAGATTCATGGCATCCGGGACGTGCTGCGCGCGAAGCTGACAGGTCGCCCAGGCCTGTTGCACCGGATCTTCGGAGTCGAGGTTTTCCAGAACCATTTCGGCAACCTCGGCGCGATCGGGATTACGAAGGATCGAGATCGCGGCTTCCTTAGCGGCGGGGGTGCCGTGCTGCAGCATCCAGCGCTGTGCCTGCTTCTTACTCGGCAGATCCAGATCGAGCAGACTGATCAACCGAATGACGCTGGTCTGTAACACAGGTGGAATGCGGGTGAAGTCCTGGTGATCGGCTTCGAGCCAGGCCAGCTTGCCGATCTGTCGGAAGTTGGTCTGCTGCAGTTCTGAAGGATGTTCGGGCAGCCAGCGGAGCAGGTGTGCGATGAACTCGGGATCTTCGCGATTCGCGAGTGCCTCCAGGGCTTTGGTGTTAGGATAGCTTACGCCGGTGAAATCACAGATCAGCTGCATCACGCCGACATGCTTACTCTCGTGAAGAACTTCTTCTGCCAGTCTTCTCGTCTCCGGATCGGAGTGCCAGAGAATCTTACGAATGGCGGCGTCATCGACATTGCCGAGGATCAGCAGGCTCTCCATGATCTCTTCGGGCCGATCGAATTCGGGGAGATTTTCGGCAGCTTTCATCAGCGAACTGAGGATCTCGCGACGGATCTCTTTGGCGTTCTTCAGAAACAAACGGGAGTAAGCTGAGTCAACGCTGCGATCGAGAAAATGCTCGTACAACAGACCGATCAGATGGCGGAGTGTCTGTGTAGCCAGGTCGGGTTGATGATTGACCAGCCGCTTGTTTTCAAACAGATCAATCAGGGCGGGGATCTGCCTGAAGTCGTGGTTGATGCGGACGAACTCCAGGCCACAGTACTGCAGCTCGCGGTTGCCGTGCAGCAGACATTGACGGATGGCGGCATCGAGGGCTTTGGTATGTGTTTCCAAAAGCTTGCGGACAGACGGCGAGTGGATTGCGTACCGACGGATGACTTCGACCAGACCGCGGGCACTCTGCTGCTGGAGCAGCGCAAAGACAGCCTGTTCCTGGATCAACTCGTCTTCGACGTCGAGTGCCAGGATCAAGGCGTTGATCGCATGCGAATTTCTGCTCTGCGCCAACAAATCAAAGGTTTTGGTAATTGAGGAGGCCATGCTGACTTGAGATCGAATTAAGTGCCTGGATCTGCCAACGCAGCGCAAACCCGGGATTAAGAGCCAGGGGTTTGTCCCCTGCCCGTCGCCGGCGCAGCAACTGCGCATTTCCTGCCCGCTATCTTTCAATATCGAGAATCTGAGAGGGCCTTCTGCAGCCAGAGTGTTTTAACCCTGCTATGCGGCATAACCGTTACACTTGCGGCAGGAAGGCCTCAAAAAGCAGGCTGCGACACAGAAAAAGGTGTCGATCTGTCAACCCGTCTGCAGATGCTGCTGGAGGAAGGCAAACGACTCGCGCAGGATATCGGGGGCCATATGACTGTGTCGGCTGAGTTCGACGTGCAGCGCTCCCTGATAGTCAATCTGTCTGAGGCCGGCGAATACATCGTCGAAGTCGATTTCCCCTTCTCCGAAGCGGAGGTGATCGTGCACACCCTGGCGCATGTCTTCGATGTGGATGTTAAAGATGCGCTCACGCCAGGGTTTGAGAAATTCGCTGATGGGCAGTTCTCCCATGCATTGCAGATGACCGATGTCGACGGTCAGTCCGAAATAGGGATGATCAACGAGTGTGAGCAGTTCCTCGAAATCAGCCAGCGTCTCGATGAGCATTCCCGGCTCCGGTTCGAATGCCAGACGCACTTCTTTGTCTGCAGCGTAGTCGATGACCTCGCGACAGCCAGCGGCTAACCTGTTGAGTGCTGCGACGCGGGGCAGGTCTTCTTTTAACTGACCAGCCCAGAATGAGACGGCGTCGGACTGCAGAGCTGCGGCCAGATCAACACAGCGTTTGAGAAAGTCGATGCGGCGTTCCCGCTCTTCCGCGGACGGACTGACGAGCGTCGGCTCGTGTTTGACGCGGGGATCCAGCAGGAAGCGGGCACCGGTTTCGATGACCGTGGAGAGCTGGCATTCCTGCAGCAGTTGCTGTGTCGCTGCCATCTGCCGGGGGAGGTCGGGAGCAAAAGGATTAAGCGTGTAATGATCGACGGTGATGGCTGCGGAGGTATAACCGGTCTCGGCAATCAGGCGGAGGGCATCGTCCCAGCGATGGAAGGCCAGACCGTTGGTGTTAAATCCCGGTTTCACGTCTCAGTTCTCCGCAGCGGATGTCAGTCGAATGCAAACGGCCCTCGTTGTGTAACGAGGGCCGGTATCAGGCTTTCAATATAACGCGATCAGGCTCAGTCAGCCAGTGGCTTGACCTTGATGTTCTTGTAGTAAACCACGCTCTTGGGATCGTGTGCCTGGAGAGCAAAGCTTCCCTTGTCTCCCAGTGAGGGTGATCCGGTGGCCCCTTCGGGTTCGGTGTAATCGATCACGGTTTCGTCGTTGATTTTGACAATCACGTGACGACCTTTGACGATAATGTGCTGCGTCCACCATTCGTTATCTTTGGCGGGTGTCTTGAAGAGTTTGACGCGGTTGTAGAGGCTGCCGGTTTTGACCGGGTCTTTGTGACTCACATTGACCTGCGATTCGTATCCCTGAGTCGGCCAGCCTTCTTCCTGGAATTTAGTGTGGAAGAAGATACCAGAGTTGCTGCCCGGGGTGGTTTTGACGTCTGCTTTGAATTCAAAGTTCTTGAACTCTTCTTCAGTGAAGAGATGCGAACGCTTCCCGGTGACGACGATCACGCCATCTTTGACTTCAAAAGGGCCCCCTTCTGCAATCTTCCAGCCGGTGAGATCTTTGCCGTTGAAGAGGTCAACCCAGCCATCAGAAGAAGCTGCGTTGTTATCACCGGAGCAGGCAGTCGTGCTGCCCAGAACAGAGGAGATCACCAGGGCTGCCATCAGACCGGTGAAGACATTGAAGTAAGACTGCGAGCGGTATTTGTTCATTGTGGGTATCACTCCTGGAAGCGGATCAGAAATAAGACAGAGGTTTCTTGCTCAGTTTCTATATGCTACGCAGGCGTTGCACCCGTTAAAAGGAAACAGAGCACTTCCCGGCTATTTTTCCGAAAAGTGCTCTGCCTGTGTTAAGTATCTTTAGTAATTCAAGCCTGCTTACAGCTTGGGAACTTTGATTTCCTTACCGACTTTGTCGTAGCGTGGATCGCGGAAGTGTTCTACAAAGTACATGCCGAAACCCTGATTGAGTTCGTATTGTGCCCGTTGGGCCCAAGGGGTACCAGGATGCTCTTTGATCACCAGCTTATACTGGTTTTCCGCTTTTTTGAGTTGCTTATCCAGTTCTTCCGGGCTGACCTTGGTGAGTTTGACCTGGACCGGATCCGGGGGCAGCATTTTTTTACCACGTTTCACATTCCAGGTGTTGCTCTTCTGGTCCTTGGGAGCAGGCATGTTTTTAGCATGCGAGTCCATGGCCAGGCAGTACTGGAACAGACGAACGCGGTAGGCCAGACACTGTGCCAGTGTCAGGTCGTAGGCAGCACGCCAGCGGGAGGATTTTTCCTGAGCCCGCAGCGGTTCGATGTCTTCGAGAATGTCGACGGCTTTCTGCAGGAGGCCCATGGCACGGATGGCCTTGGGAACTTCCTTGCTGCCGGCTTCGTAAAATTCTTTCTTCTTTAGTGGGTAGTAAAGTTCCTTGATATTCAACTGCTTATCCAGGTGCGGATTGAGCGTGACGATCACCTTCCAGATAGAAGAACGGAACTTGCTGGCTGAACGGGTAGCATCGTATTCACGACGTGAGAGCAACAGGGGCTGATACTCTTTCATATCCTGGAAACGGAACTGCCGCTCCTGGTTGCTGCCGGCACCGGCCAGACGCTGTTCTTTGCCGGGCAGAACGAAGAAGATACCACCGGTTTCACGGGCGATGCGAACCTGCTCGTAAGGTCCGAACCCGGCCGAGAAGGAATCCCAGCGGCCGTGCAGACCGTCGTATTGCAGAGACTCGGGAAACGCGGTTTCCGGTCCCCGGTTAATCTGAATCCAGTGGGGCAGATTGTAAACGGGATCACGCCAGAGCTGACGGGCATAGGGATAGCCGAAGACCGACTCGCGTCCCAGAATGTAAATCGGAGACTTCATCCGCTTGGCGCGGGTGATGACTTCTTCAACGGCGGCGCCGTCATCGCCGGACTCGTCGGTCACACAGACGATACAGAGACGGCGGTCGGTTTTACGGGCCATGGTACTGTATTTGTCGATCGTGGCCGCGACGGTCTGGCACATGTTTTCCAAGCCGGTTTCATCGATGGGAATTTTGCCGATGGCGTCCTGAACTTCTTTGACGTCCATGGTCGGCTTGGGGGTATGTACGTGAACGGTGGCCCCATAACTGAGAATGGCCGTCAGCAGGGTCTGGTCCCGTTCGCGGGTTTTCTTTTCCTGTTTGGCGGCGATACCAAGTTCGCTGTAGATCTTATTGAAGTTCTCAGAAATTTCTTTCTGGTCGTCTTTCATACTTCCCGATTCGTCGAAGAGCCAGACCACCAGAATTTTCTCTTCCCGCATGATGCGGATCAGTTCTTTGGAGATGCGGCTCATGGCGGTGCCATAACCTTCGACGACCGCACCGACTTCACCGGTGACTTCACCGACACCGAGGTCTTCGCCCAGGATGTCATCGCCGGGCGCTGTGATTTCGCCGGCGTTGATTTTGATTTCCGGTTCTTTGAGACTCTCAGAGGTTTCAATTTTCTGAGAGGAGACGGCGGTTGACGTTGAGGCGCCGACGTTCGTCGAGACCATGCCACCGGAGGTCACACTCAGGTTTTCAGAGACTTCAAGATTGGTTTCCAGAACCTGTTCGAACTCCGCCTGATCGCGTTCGTCATCGAAGATGGTTTCGATGGCGACTTCGGGCTGACTGTCGGTGAGCTGATGATGGATCAGTCCCATGCCGACCAGAATCACAGCGTGAACGATCAAAGAAGTAAAAAAGGCTGAATAGTCTCGCGCTTGAGCCATCAGTAATAATCCCCCCGGCACTTTCTCAGCGAACTGCTTTCAAAGTGTTGTGCCTGTTTTGTTTCAGCGTTGGATGTTGCAGAAACGAGTCTTGAAAAATCAGTTGAAATGATATGTCAGAAACCCGAGGCTCCTGCAATCTCAGGAGCCTCAGTATAAAACTCAAGTGTTGTCGGTGTATTCAGTTAGGTAAATCAGATCTTCAGCGGTTTGTTGGGAGAAACACCCCGTTTTCGGAGGGCTTCATTTCTCTTACGCTGTTCTTCCTCAAAACGTGGGTTCGGTGTTCGGACCCGGTTACCGCTGTTGTCGAGGTTCAGCTTCATTTCCTGCCACTTCCAGCCCAGTGGTTTTTCCAGCTCTTTGGCGGCCAGATAGGACCAGGGAGTTCCCGGATGCTCGTCGATCACGCCATTCAGGAGTTCCATGGCCTGCTTTTCCAGTTTCCGTACAGTTGGGCTGGAACGGGCGTCTTTGGCGGCTACCAGTCTCCAGGCGTTGTTGCCTTTTGTCTCGAAGACTTTGGGATTGCTTTTCATTTCGGCGAGGATCGTGTTGTATCCGTGAGCACGTGCCTGATTGGCCAGGACGCGGCCCAAGGCCAGATCGTAGTTGGCACGCCAGCGGGGTTCTGTGATTTTCTTACGATCTTTGAGCCCCTGTTCCAGCATGACCTGCAGTTCATTCAAGCCGTAGCTGAGCTGCGAGACCGGCTTCTGGGCTTCAGTAATCGCCTGCCTGAGAACGTTATCGGTATTGGCAGGAAATTCCAGAGTGGGCTGAGGCAGTCGACGGTCAGAAAGTCGAGTTGCCGCGGCTGTTCGGACGAGCGCCTGCTTAGCCATGTTTTGTGTGAGCATTCGCTCGTAATCGCGAATGGAGATGTAATCGGGATGGTAGTCCCGCATATCGGCTGCTTCAAAATTGGGAGACGTATCTTCGGTGATGAAGTAGATCCCGTTGGTTTCCGCACAGAGACGTGTCAGTGCGTAGGGACCGTAGCCTGAGCTGATCTGGCGAATGTCGTAATCGGACTGCCCCCAGAACGGCAGTTTGATACGTTCGGGCAATACAGTTTCCGGTCCGGATTGCTGAACAGCAGGAACTTCAATACCAGGTTCGATAGGGAACTGGATGACCACTTCCTGCTGACCAAAGGGAGAGGCGTTCCCCACGACGTAGCATTTAATGCCGTTACGTTTGGTGAGCAGAATGGTTTCTTCCAGGTTCTGAACCGCATCGGTGCCTGCTTCATCGGTTACCACGATGACCATCATATTACGGCGGCTGGAACGTTTGTAGGACAACCAGCGTTTGGAGACCTGGTTCACAGCAGCGAAGACGTTTTCATCGCCGGAGGTATCTTCTTTGATCGAACGGATCTGGGAAACGACTTCTTTGACATCACTGACCGGATCTTTGGTCACGAACTGGGTCGTCGCACCAAAGGCGGCGACAGCGGTTTTGAGTGAAGATTCATTTTCGGCGGCTTCGAGGATGCCCAGCTGTTTGTAGACGTTTTCAAAGCGATCGGCGATTTCGTTACGCCGCTGACTGACTGAAGGTGAAACGTCGAACAGCCAGACGACCAGCAGTTTTTTCTCTTTGACCGCGGCAGCGATTTCGAGGGTCAGACGATCGATGGCCCCCGCTACTCCGCCCGGACGGTCGGTTTCGCCGGTGACTTCCACGGCAGCCGTCAGTTCTTCCTGGGCGGGCTGAGTCAGGTTGTCATCAAAGACCGGTTCGGGAGTTTCAATATCATTTTCCAGCTGATCCTTTAACGCTTCCTGCTGCTCTTTGGCTGAGACAGGGGCGGCCGCCATGGAGGGGGCCAGAATCTCGGTATCGCCGGCGGAACCAACGACGTCCTGAATGGTGGGATCGAGTTTGAAAACGTTGTCGTCCAGTTCTTCGATGGAAGAAATAATCGCATGTTCCGAATCGAGGAGCGTAATGCGGGTGATACTTGCCAGGACAAACAGAATCAGCAGGTGGACCCCGAGACTGATAAACCAGGCGGGAACTTCTTTCATATTGAGCCAGCTGCGGTGTTCGACGTCGACGATTTCTTCGACATGAACGTCTCTGGTGGAATTGGCAATACTCACGGTCTGCTCCTTGGGATGAGACTGTAATTCAAGCACGCGCTTTGTACGTCTGCACGGAAAACGCTGTCACTCACAGGCCGCACGGATACCGCAGCCCGCAACTGACATCAGTTAACATTGATGATTATAAGAAAATCCGTCCATCAATGGTGCGTCAAATGTCAGATTTTACCCCTGAAGGGAGACAAATACAATCATTGCCCTTCCAGACCGCACAGAAATGTATTCATAAGTACACACTCCTGCACATCGTACCCATCACGTGCTACCAGATTAACCTCAAAACCAGGCTTTACATTCGTCTTTATTTTTGCATTCTGCAATAATTTAAGTCGATGGACGAACTGTAAGAGTGCCCCCTGCGACTCCCGTTTTATGAATCCGGGGCTGTTAAACACACTATTCTGACTCAGATCTGGTATCACCTATGTCCTTTGAGTGGTTGACCGAGTGGCTGCCCTTCACGTTTTATTACCTGATGGCGCTGCTGCTGTTCCTGGCGAACTTCGCTGCCTGGGCCTCGATTCTGTTTCTGATTCCGGGCAACTGGATCATGGTCCTGCTTTCGGCACTGTTTTACCTGTTCATGCCCGAAGAGAGTGGCAAGGGTATTTCGCTGACAGTGCTGGTGATCGCAATATTACTGGCGGGGCTGGGAGAACTGGTTGAAGCGCTGGGCAGTTCTGCGGGGGCTGCGAAAAAAGGAGCCAGTCGGCGGGCGATGATTCTGGCGTTACTGGGCACGTTCCTGTTAAGTGTGATCGGCGCGACGGTGGCGACTCCCGTGTTCCCGCCTGTGGGCACGGTCGTGGGGGCGATTCTGGGCGGCGCCGTCGGTGCCTACCTGGGCGCTTACCTGGGTGAAGCGTGGAAAGGGAACCTGGATGTGGATCGCATGGAGATCAGCCGGGCCGCGTTTGTGGGGCGATTGCTGGGCGTGGTAGGCAAGCTGGCGATCGGCGTGGTGATCCTGGTGATGCTGACGATCGATTCGCTGATCTGATTTGCTGTCGCACGAGGAAAAAAAGAAGGCGATCTCCCTCTGCAGAAAGAGATCGCCTCTCGCCTTCAATCTGTTCTGGAACTGTCAACTTCTATCCTGTCAAACCTGCAGTGACCCATTGCCTGAATCGGGACGTATGCGCCCGGACAACGATTGCCTGTCACTGCCGTCTGATAGATTACTCTTCCAGATCAAAATTGATTTCATTGCCCCCCTCTTTGACTTCGGCGGTGAGACCGGAAGTCTTGGGGCTCATGCTGTACTTTTCCGGGATCAGGGAAAGATCCACGTTCGCCTCTGCTGATTCGGCCGGTAGATTGGAGGTATCCCGTTCCGAGATGACCATGACTCCATGCTTGCCGATGGTGGCGCCATCCCCTTTCGTGTAAGTCGTCAGGGTGTAGGTGCCATCTTCCTGAATCTCGCCGGTGGCGGATTTCCCTGGTCCAACCGGAATAAAAGTGACGGTTCCCATTTCGAGAGGCTCACCTTTGTAAGTTACTTTGCCGTGCACTTCAGCGGTCTCCAACTGATCTGAACCGCCGGAGCAGCCTGCTTGCGCAAGCAGCAGCAGGCAGAGCGTGGCTAGTGAAAATTGCTTTAAAGAAAAAATTGCGTTCATTTATATCCTGTTCCTGTAGAGTCTGATAGGTGTTTCTGAATCTGACAACAGCAAAGCGGCGCGATTAAAACTCGCCGACCACTTCGCCGGTGGCACGGGTGGAAAGTCCTTTCAACAGATCCAGACTGGTGCTTTCAGACAGGAACCGGACACTGCCATCACAGAGCAGCATGTGCGCGCCGCCGACGTGCTGACTGCGCCAGCCGACACCATATTGACTGTGACTTCCCGAACCGATGGGATACTGCATCAGCTTGGTGTCGATCATCAGATAACCGTCGGAGCCGTAGTAGTAGGTCGCCCAGGTCCAGGGTGCGATGTCATCCCAGCCCCCTTTGGAACCACTCCAGCCAATGTAGCTGGACAGCTCGCCGAGCAGGAAGGTGTTGGTGGTACCGTCGGTGATGTCGCGCATCCGGGTTTTACAACCGGGATAGAGGACCCCTGAAGTTCCGTAGTGCCGACTCGAATTGGAACCGTTAACGAAGCCGACATCAACGGAACCGCCATTGCCACGGTAGTGCAGCGAGCCGTCATTCCCGGGGTTACCACCCCAGGCGGTTGAGTAGTCGTTAGCCCGTTCGCCAATTTCCGAAGAGGGGCAACAGAAGACCGCGATCGGATCGGTAAACAGGTTTGTATCTCCATTGTGAGGAGATGTTGTGAAGCGATAGGGCTGGATGCGGGTCAGTTCTCCCAGGGAGGTCATCTGGTTGTAGCGGGGTGCCTGATCGATATAAGGCAGAATACGGGCAGCCCAGCCGGTCAGATAGCCTGAGCTATGAAAGTAACCTGTGGGGAACATGGTGAAGTTGTCGTGGTAGTTATGAAAGGCCAGTCCGAGCTGTTTCATATTGTTTTTACACTGGGAACGCCGGGCGGCTTCACGGGCCTGCTGGACAGCGGGCAGCAACAGGGCAATCAAAATCGCAATAATGGCGATGACGACCAGGAGTTCAATGAGCGTGAAAGCACGCCTGCGGGTTGTGGATACTTGCATGAAATTCTCTCGCGTTGGGTAGAAGAATAAAATAGATAAGTACGATTTTTAAAATCGCTGACGAGACAACATCCCTTGAGCGGGGGAAGTGATTCGTATCAGCCGGAAGAACTCCAGCTGTCTTTATTAAGAATTATTAAGATATCTAACTCGATATTAATAATGTTTTTTAACAATTCAATCTTTATTTATTCAAAATCCGACATTCTGACGGTGTTTTTCATCGAACAAACGCATCGCAACATGTTTATCTATTGATATTTGCGTTCCGTCTGTCTAATTGAACACTGTCCCCTGCAGGGGGCTGATCGCTACTTTCGACAAACCACGTCATTCATGTCCCATTCACCACATACTACCTATTATTAAATTCACATAACGAAACATGTGGATACGCGTCCGATACAGATAGCGGGGATGATTTTTCTAAATCGAGAGCTGCCGCGAAACTGTTGCAGCTGAAGTGGGTTTCATGGGGAACTGCGCTGACCTGAACTGACTTGAGCCTGCAACGGACTCACGTCCCATGAACCACTGGAGAACCAGATGCACCGAGACCGCCTGACTTTCATCGCGATTCTACTTACCTTTACCGTCGTCCTGAGCGAATCCGCTTCGGCCCAGCAGCCCCGCCGCGGTGCGCCCCGCTGGGTTCGCGAAAATGCGGACGTGCATCGGAACCTGGAATACGCGGAAGTGGACGGGAAGCCTTTGTTGCTTGATTTGTATCTGCCGAAAGGTGTCGAGCAGCCTCCCCTGCTGGTCTGGATTCACGGCGGTGGCTGGCGAAGTGGCGACAAAGGCCGGGGCGGGATCCTGGTTCCCCTGGGTCTGCAGAACGGTTATGCCTGTGCGAGCATCAATTACCGGCTGAGTGGCGAGGCAACATTCCCTGCACAGATCCACGACTGCAAAGCCGCCATCCGCTGGCTGAGAGCCCATGCGAAAGAGTACGGATACGACGCGACCCGCATCGGCGTGGGCGGCTCATCCGCCGGCGGTCACCTGGTTGCCCTGCTGGGAACCAGCGGGGGCGACAAGCAGCTGGAAGGGACAGTCGGCAAACATGCGGATCAATCGAGTCAGGTACAGGCGGTGCTCGACATGTGGGGACCGACCGATTTTCTGCAGATGGATGCGCATGCCCTGCCCGACGCCCGCTTCAAACACAACGATCCCCGTTCGCCGGAATCGTTGCTGCTGGGCGGACCGGTGCTGGAGAACAAAGACAAAGTCGCACAGGCCAACCCGATCACTTACATCGATAAACAGGATCCCCCGTTCCTGATCATTCACGGCTCGAAAGACCCGCTGGTACCCGTGCATCAGAGCCAGTTAATCGACAAGGCACTCAAAAAAGCGAAGGTGCCCGTGCAGCTGATCGTCGTCGAAGGAGCCGGGCACGGCGGTCGGGAATTCAATACTCCTGAGACCAACGACCGCATCGTGAAGTTCCTGGATCAGCATGTGAAGCAGGCCCCCAGGCAGAAAGCGGGTAACTGATCTTTCCTGCGTCCGGGAAAACAGATTTCCGTCTGGCTTTACACCTGTGCGGCGATTCCTGAGAATGGAGTCTGTTTCAGCAGTCTGCGGACAGATTGTTTCGAGTCTGTGCCGCGGCTGAAGTTTCTTAAGCGCGCCCCTTTTGGATACAGGAACACAATGTACTTTTTATCTCCGCGATCGTTACGCTGCACGGGACTGGTTTTTACGGTATGTACTCTACTGACAGGTTGTTCCGGCACACCTGAGGATCAGCCTGATACCGCATCGGTAAAGGGACTGGTCGTGATGGAAGGAGAGCCGATCGAGGGAGCGGTCGTGACGTTTGCTCCTGAAGCGGGGCGGCCTTCGACGGGTATCACAAACAGCCAGGGGATCTTTGAACTGGCTTATAACCCGACCACCAAGGGAGCCAAGATCGGCAAGCATACGGTTCGCATCTCGACAGCACGCTACGTCGAAAATCCGGATGGAACCACGACCGAAGTGAAAGAGGTCATTCCTGCCAAGTACAATGAGAGCTCGAGTCTGACGGTGGAAGTCAAACCCGGGGAAAACGATTTCCCCTTTAAGCTGGACAAGGAATGAGGTGAGGACTGAGACTGTCCTGTAACAGTTTCCAATTAAGATGAAACGATAAGAGCTCCCTGGCGTCTGAACACCAGGGAGCTCTGTTTATGTCACAGGTAAGCAGAAGTTACTTCGGCTTACCATTCACCGATGACCTGACCATCGTTGATGACGGCCAGTCGGAAGTAAGTGCTGGTTGCGGAAGAAATGGTGCCCGGATTATTGGAAGCATCCATGTTTTCACTGGCGAAGCGAACAGCGCCATCTGCCATGAGCACATGCACGCCGCCCTCATGCAGACTGCTGGGACCAAACTGGTAACCGGTGCCGTTGATCATGGACCAGCCGACACGTGCCTGAACCAGACCGTAACGAATGTTTTCGAATTTGTAGGTAGTCGCAGCACAGGGAGTGACTCCTGCCCAGATCGAACCAATGTGGTTCGTGCCGGCAGCGTCGTTCACGGTGGTTCGTTCTGTGAACGCAAACGTGTTGGAGAGCCCATCGGTAATGTCGCGGATCCGGGTTTTGCTGTCCATGTAGAACATGCCGTTCGGCCGGGAAGTGTTACAACGATAATCACCGTTGCCATTGAAGCCGAGGTAATTGGACAGACCGATGGCCACGCCACTCACTCTGTTGTCTGCGTTCTGAGCCGGGTTGGGATCGGCGCTGGACGGACAGAGGTAGGCGGGCAGAACCGTACGCACATCGGCGAGTACGGTGGTGTTGGTCAGATCCATGGGCCTGTTGGGGCTGATTTTATTGTAGAGAGGAGCCTGATCCATGAAAGGGAGGATAAACAGGTTGCACAACCAGCCGTGATCGTTAATGAATCCGGGTGGGAAGACGCGATGAGTTTCGTTGTAGTTGTGCAGCGCGAGGCCAATCTGCTTGAGATTGTTTTTACACTGACTGCGGCGGGCCGCTTCGCGTGCCTGCTGGACGGCGGGCAGTAAGAGGGCGATCAGAATCGCGATGATGGCAATGACCACCAGCAGTTCGATCAGGGTGAAGCCGCGTTTGCGGACGGTGGGTGCAGATAGACTCATAGCGCTGTTCCATTCTAAATGGAGTAATACGGGCGAGAAACATTACGACAGCAACATAGAAGCTTAGAAGGCAGGAAAATCAGGTGGGACTCTCAGCAACCTTGCATCAGTGATATGGTATATGTGAATCCAGGCCAGTGCAAGGAAGAAGTTACAGGCAGGTATTCAGAGGGGCACGTACTGGATATGTTAGGATTGCTTTGAAATTGATGGAGTGTGGAGCGTGAAGAGACACTTCAATATGGTTCAAACTTGGCGCGGCGTGACGTTACCGCGAATGGTTTCGGCCAGATTTTGCATTTGACTTCGCCGGTAAAGGTGCGGGCCAGGAAGGCGGTCATACCCATTTCGAAGAGTTGATAACGATTGTCGCGGCCAGAACAGACGACGACAGGCCACTTGTTACGGGCGCCGCGGGTTAACCAGAAGAGACTATTGCCGTTGTCATCATTACCCCAGGGTAATAAGCCTGGCGTTTCGGGATAGAACTCGTAGGGAAAAGTGTCGGATAGCATTTGATAAATTTCACAGACACTGATCACACTTTTTTGCAAAGCCAAGTATTCGTCTTTGGAAAAGGGATTATAGACTCGCACGAAACTCCCCAGAAGACCACTGCCGAACTTCGCGACGAACAGTTTATAATCATCGGGCAATTGCAGGCCGAGCTTCTTTTCGACGGCGGCCCAGTTCGGTTTCGCAGGCACTTCTTTTGGCTTGTCCGGTGGTGTGACAATTTTTAACAGTTCGCTGAGTGCCATGCGGGTGACCTTTGCGCTTGTGAGGAGATGCGATTGAGAACATTTGAATATTGTAATCTGGCTCCATTCAGAGTGGCAAGCAGCTTTGCTTCTCTCCCGGCGGGCCACCACACAGGGTGGCCCCTACAACTGGTACTGGTGAGGATTGATGAATCTGTTTCGTTTGATTTCTCTGCGACCTCCCGTTGCCTGCGACAATCTCGGATTGTATCCGAGACCACCCTTTGAGCTGTTTCCTGTCACAGGCTTTTCGTGTTTTTTGTGCATTTCGTGGTTCTAAAACATCACCGTTCCCCACGGATTCCTACAATTCCCGGTGGAAACCCTTCGCGCTGCCGAACTTTCGCTGCATAATGCGGGTCCTTCTGCTTACTATTGTGCGTTTCCCTGTTTTGTCTGTTGATGTGTGATGTCCCGTGGTGATGCGAATTCGGCTGCTGCTGACGCTGGTGCTGCCAGTGAAGATCTGAACGCTGCGCTGAAAGAGCTGCCCGGGCAGATCTCACAGGCGATGGTTGTGGACCAGTTTCGGTTCTCACAACGGCTGCGGTCGATCCGGCAGGCGAAGAAGAACAAAAAGCCGTTCGACAGGAACCTGCAGCGACTGCAGGAGGAACTCAAGAAGTCGCTGGCCCGGCGGGAGGAGCGGCTCAAGCTGCGGCCCGAGATCAAGTTTGACGGCAGTCTGCCGATCCATGACGAACTGGATCACATCAAACAGACGATCGCCGACAACCAGGTGGTGATTATCTGCGGGGAGACCGGCTCGGGAAAATCGACGCAGTTGCCCAAGCTGCTGCTGTCGATGGGACGGGGCATCAATGGCATTATCGGTCACACCCAGCCGCGACGAATTGCCGCCCGATCAGTGGCGGCCCGCATCTCCGAAGAACTGGGACGGGAACAGGGAACCGCCTGCGGTTTTAAGATCCGCTTCACCGACACGACGAACCCGAACACTTACATCAAGCTGATGACCGACGGGATTCTGCTGGCCGAAACGCAGAACGACCGCTTTCTGAATCAGTACGACACGATCATCGTCGACGAAGCCCACGAACGCTCGCTGAATATCGACTTTCTCTTAGGCTATCTCAAACGCCTGCTCGCGCAGCGGCCCGATCTGCGGGTGATCATCACGTCTGCCACCATCGACGCCGAACGTTTCAGCGAACACTTTGCGACCCGCGAAGGGCCGGCGCCGATTCTGAATGTCTCGGGGCGGACGTATCCGGTGGAGATTCGTTATCGTCCGTTTGATGCAGAGACGGACGACAAGGGACAGGGCAAAGGCAAAAACAGTAACCGCGACGAACAGTCGCAGCTGGCGGACGCGGTGAATGAACTCGCGGCGATTGACGATGGGGACATCCTGATCTTTGTGGCGACCGAGTGGGATATCCGCGAGACGGCGAAGCTGTTGCGAGGTCGCTCGATCATCGGTGATGACGGCGGGAGGCAAACGGAGATTGTGCCGCTCTATGGTCGACTCTCGACGGCGGAACAGAATAAGGTCTTTCGCCCGTCCACCTATCGTCGGATTGTGATTGCAACGAACGTGGCTGAATCGTCGATTACGGTGCCGGGCATTCGCTATGTGGTTGATACGGGGCTGGCCCGCATCAGCCGCTATTCGAGTCGGTCGCAGGTGCAGCGTTTGCCGATCGAAGCAGTCTCGCAGGCGTCTGCCAATCAGCGGGCCGGTCGTTGCGGACGTGTCGCCCCGGGGATCTGTATCCGGCTCTACAGCGAAGCGGACTTCAACAGCCGCGATGAATTCACGTCGCCGGAAATTCAGCGAACCAACCTGGCCTCGGTGATTCTGCAGACGCTGAATATGAAGCTGGGTGCGATTGAAGACTTTCCGTTTATCGATCCTCCCAAGCCGGCGGCGATTCGCGATGGCTACAGCACGCTGTTTGAACTGGGGGCGATCGACGAACAGAACCGGCTGACCGATATCGGGCGGCAGATCAGTCGGCTGCCGGTCGACCCGCGAATTGCGCGGATGATTCTGGCGGCCCATGATGAAAACTGTCTGCATGAGATTCTGGTGATTGCGTCGGCCCTGGAACTGCAGGATCCACGCGAGCGGCCGATCGATAAACAGCAGGCGGCCGACGAAGCCCAGGAACAGTTTCGCGATCCCGATTCGGACTTCCTGAGCTTCCTCAAGCTGTGGGATTTTTATCACAAGCTGAAAGAGGATCTGTCGCAGAGCCGATTGCGGCGGGCCTGCGTGCAGAATTACCTGTCGTACAATCGACTGCGGGAATGGGCGGACATCTTTCGGCAGCTGCGTCAGCTGGTCGAAGAGACAGGGCTGAAACCGCATCCGCGGAAAGACGACTCGGCGGCGATTCACCGGGCCCTGCTGCCGGGACTGTTGTCGAACATCGCCATGCGGTCGGACACGCACGAGTACACCGGTTCCGGCGGGCAGAAGTATTTCCTCTGGCCCGGGTCGGGGATTTTTGAGAAGAAGCCAAAGTGGGTCATCTCGGCGGAGCTGATCGAAACGAGTAAGCGGTATGCCCGCACGGTTGCGAAGATTTCGCCGAACTGGATTGAGCCCGCGGCACCGCACCTGGTGAAAAAGACCTGGAGCGATCCCCGCTGGAACGGGGATGCGGCGTCTGCGATGGCCACGGAAAAAGTGACGCTGTTTGGTCTGACCATCGTGCCGGGACGTTCGGTGCATTATGGCAAGATCGATCCCGAACAGTCACGCACCCTGATGCTGCAGTATGGTCTGGTCGAGGGGGATATCACGCTGAATGTCGACTTCCTGGCGCACAATCAGAAGTTCATGAGCGACCTGGAACAGCAGCAGGCGAAGTCGCGGCGGTACGACCTGATCCCTTCGCAGGAGCAGCTGTTCGCGTTTTACGATGCACGGATTCCGGAAGACGTGTATGACGGCGTGAGCCTGAAGAAGTGGTGGAAGGTCGCCAAACGAAAGACGCCGACACTGCTCAACATGCGGCTGGAAGACTTCTTCGACGCACAGGCGGAAGAGGTCGACGAGACCGAATTTCCGAACGCACTCAAGATGGGGAAGATGCAGTTTCCGCTGGAGTATCACCTGGAACCGGGGGCCGCGGAAGACGGCGTGACCATTTCCATTCCGCAGGAGAGTCTCAATCAGTTGTCACCGCAGCGACTGGGCTGGCTGGTGCCGGGGCTGCTGGAAGAAAAGGTGGCGGCGATGATCAAGGCACTGCCCAAGTCGGTCCGGCGGATGCTGGTGCCGGCACCGGAGACCGCGAAGCAGGTCGTGAAGCAACTGGAGTTCGGCCAGGGTTCGTTTGAAGAGAAAGTCGCGACGCTGCTGTCCCAGATTTCGGGAGAGCGGATCACAAAGGAGATGTTTGAAACCGAGCGGCTGCCTCAGCATCTGCAGATGAATATCCGCGTGCTGGACCAGGGGGGCGATGCGATCGCCGTCAACCGGAACCTGACGCAGTTGCGACAGGAATATGGTTCGAAAGCGGCCAGCAGCTTCTCGGCACTCTCGGATGATCACTGGAGCCAGAGCGGGTTGACCGACTGGACGTTCGGCGATTTTCCAGCCGAGGTGCAGATCGATCACGATAATCTATCGCTCACCGGATTTCCAAGCCTGGTGGATGAAGGAAAGTCGGTGATGCTCTGCCTGCGGGATGCACCGGAGCGGGCCGCCTATGAGACGCGGTTCGGATTGCGGCGACTGTTTGTGCTGGCCGAACATCGGCGATTGAAATCACAGGTGGAGAACATCCCGGGCCTGGAACGGATCTCACTGTATGCCGCGGGAATCGGCGGGATCAATCTGCGGGAGCAACTGGTCGAACTGCTGGCGGAGCGGGTGCTGTGCGGACAGAAAGAACGCCAGCCGCGGTCCGAGGCCGAGTATCGTCAGTTGATCAAGGAATGGCGGAACCAGATTCCGGTCGCCGCACAGGATCTGGCGTCACTGTTGCCGACGCTGTTTGAGCAGTATCACAAAATCAAGATCACGCTGGATAAGACCAAGGTTCCCGCCTGGAATGAACCGCTGGCCGACATGCGGGCGCAGTTGAATGCCCTGATCAACGCCCGCTTCCTGGTGAATACGCCCTATCCCTGGCTGCAACAGGTTCCCCGTTACCTGCAGGGCATTGAAATGCGTCTGAGTAAACTCGGCGGGAGCGGACTGCAGCGGGACATCGCGAATATTCGCAGTATTTCGCGGTACATTGAAATATACGCCCAGCGGGCCCGGCAGCATCATGAGCGGGAGATTATTGATCCGCAACTGATCAAGTTCCGCTGGCTGCTGGAAGAATTCCGCGTGTCGCTGTTCGCCCAGAAACTGGGGACGGCGCTGAAGGTGTCGCCGAAGATTCTGGATCAGCAGTGGTCGCTGGTGCGGGATTGATCCTGTTTTTTGCTACCACGAAAGACACGAAAAGCACGAAAAGGGTGACCTGGTTCGATGCTGATTTGTGGTGGGATCGCGGTTGCTGAATTGAAGGCTTGAGCTGTCTGTTTCCTGCTCGCTGCGCTCGGCCCGAATTACATTCGGGCTTACCCGGTTTTTTGAGCGGCAAGGCGCCAGGTAGCGTTTCTTAAATCGGATGATATATAGCAAAGACGTTTCAACCGGGGCTAATGCCCTGCGGCTAATTTCTTTTCTGCTGTTGAAGTCCTGAAAACAAGAGTAACAGCATACCCTCGGCCACGGATCTGTGAGCGTAATAGGACTCGTCACTGGTTCTGAGGTCAGCATCTACCCGTGTTACCGGTGGCCAGCTCCATTCCGCTCAGTTCTGGTGGGGTTGTTTTCACTGTTGGGTGAGCTGCAGTGTTCTCCCTTCTTCGGTTCCGGCTTTTCAGTGCTGCGTGCTGTTTATCTGCGGGTGGTGGGTGCGGTTTCTTATAATCTGCTGTTGGGCAGTTCGTGATTCTTAATTCGAATGCTCCAGACCAAATTCGTTTCAACCGGGGTTAACGCACTGCGGCTAATTTGGTTTTGTGTTGTTGGAGTGCTGAGAACAAAAGGAACAGCAGTCCCTCGGCCACAACGTGATTCCCTCGGAAGTTGACACGCTTAGATCACCGCCAGGCGGGCAGGCACACAGGCCAGCCCCTACGAGTTGATGCGGTCATAAAAGGAATGTCGTCATGGATGAATTGCTTTTCTTCATATACTGGTTCAAGCACTGTCGAGCGAGCCGACGGTGGCACTCGATCGTCACAATTGAGGATGTGAATTTTGTAAAATGGCGGCAGGGGGTCAAGACAGAATTTTGTCCGTTTGTGCCCGGATTTTGTCCTGGTCTGTCCGGGATTTTGTCCTGCTGTGACCGGTTTGTGTCCTGGTTTGCCCTGAACATCGAAGGGCTGACTTTGCGAAGTAGTGCGATCTGTTCCAGTAGACAACCGGTGAAAAGCAATGGGGATTCAGCTGTTGTTGCAGCACTGGTGCCGAATGTTTTAGTGCAGATCACCTGTCTCGCGCGCGAGCCAAAGTTAGAACAGCATACGCATCGGCGGGAGGCGATCAAGGGGAGTTTATGCACTTCCTCTGAGACAGTGGTGAGGCAGATTCAGGTTGCGCGGCAGGTAGTGGCGAACGGAAACCGCGGGCCTTTGTCAGGCGGATGTCTCGGTGGGCGGATTGAATTCTTCCATCAGCTGCGTAATCGCATCCGAGGAACCCAGGGCGAAGATACTGTCGCCCGTGTTGAGAATCGACGAACTGGAGGGGGGCATCTGGGGCTGATGACCGGGACGACAGATGCCAACCACCATTATGCCTTTGGTGCTCAGATCGGTTTCACTCAGTTTCTTGCCGCAGTAGGGGCTGGCGTCGGTGATCTGCAGGTCGGCAACTTCGAACCCACCCACATGTTTGCTGGCGACCTCGACGAAATCTTCGACTGCGGGGTGAATCATGAAGCGGGCGATTTTGACGGCACCGCTGCGGAAAGGACTGACGACTCGATTCGCACCGGCATGTTTGATCTTCTCGCCGGCCTTGTCGTCGCTGGCGCGGGCGATGATCTGAAAGCCGGGATTCAGCATCCGTGCGGTGAGGACCACGTAAACGTTGTCGGCGTCTCCGGGGAGGGCTGCTGCGAGGGAAGCCGCCCGTTCGATGCCGGCACTTTTGAGGACCTGGTCATCGGTGGCGTCGCCCTGGATGTAGTACCAGTTGCGGGGAGTGCAGGTCTGCTCCAGGCGTTCTTCATTGCTGTCGATGACCACGAACTGTTTTTCGCGTTCGTGCAGATACTCACAGATGGAGTGTCCCATCCGACCGAGGCCACACACAATGTAGTGACCTTCCAGATTGGCAATTGTTTTCTGCATGCGTCGTTTCTCCAGAACCGAACTCATTTGCTGGCGCACAATCCACTGACCGAGCTGGGAGACACTGTAGGTGAAAATCCCCAGACCAAACATGAGGTAGAAAATGATAAAAATTTTGCCGTTATCAGACAGCGACACCGGGTCTTCATATCCGACGGTGGTCGCGGTAATCACGATCATGAACAGACTGTCGAGCCAGGAAGCACCTTCGATCACCCGAATGCCGACCGTTCCGAAAATCGTAAAGCCGATCAACAGAACCATGATGCGGAAGAAGTGCGCAAGCGACTGCTTCTGCGAGCGGTTTGGATCCAGGGTTGAGGTAAGCTGCTGAAACATGCGTGAAAGTTTACAGTCTGAAGAGCATTTTGGATAGAAAAGCCGTATTTTCAGGAGGCAGTAATAATGACTCGGGTTTCCCCAGATCGTGGAGCAGTTCCTCGGCCGCGAGCAATCCACTGCGAACAGCCCCTTCCATCGTGGCGGGCCAGCCGGTGGAAGTCCAGTCTCCGGCGAGATACAGACCTGCGACCTGCGTCCGTTGCGCGGGGCGGAGCTGTTCCACGCCGGGCTGAACGGAGAAGACCGCATGATGTTCGGTGAGCATGCGACTATGCAGCAGTTGGGCCTCTGCGGTGACAGGCCAGATCCGGGTGAGCTCGGCGATGACTTCCTGGATGATCTCTTCCTGCGAACGTCCCTGGCGTCCGGCTGCGGTGAGTTGATGACTGGCCGAGATGACGATCTGGTAATACCAGCGTCCGTCGTGCTCCTGCTGCATCAGCTGCGTACGGTTGAACATCCATTGAGAAAGACAATCCACGAAGACCGCATGCGGGAGCGGTGTGATTTCGCGATCAAACCAGAGATGGACGCTGGTGATAGGGGCCGCTTCAAGCTGTTCGATGCGCGACAGTTCTGTGCGACCGGGGAACTCGGCAGGCAACAGATCGAGCACGCGCTGGTGGGGAACGGCGAGCACGACGCGGTCTGCATCGATGTGAGTACCATCCCGAAGTTCGACGCCGGTTACTTTGCCCTCGGTGATGTGGATCTGCTTGATGCCGGTCTTGAGACGGATTTCAGTACCACGTGCGGTCAGCCAGTCACTGATTGTGGTGCCGTACAACTGTTCGAGGGGCGTAGTGGGAATCAGAACCTGCCAGCTGTCGCGGGCGCGAAGAAAGCCATCCACGAAAACCTTGCGGGCGTGCGAGAGGCTGATGCGGTCCAGGCTTTCGCTGAGTGCGCTGACAAGAACTACGTTCCAGAAGCGGTCGATGACGGTTTGCGACTGCCCGTGTGCCTGGAGCCAGTCGGCCATGGTCGGTTCGTTTTCCGGATTGACGCGGGTGCGTGCGAGCTGTTTGAGCCCCTGGGCCAGTTCGCGTTTCTCGCGGAAGTTGAGATAGGAGAGTCGCGCGAAGGCGGGAAACAGATGCAGGGGTGTGGGGAGCGCCGGACTGGAGGCAAAGCGGTTCACCTGAAAGCGGGTGTCGGTGCTGACGGGACCGCTCTGATGGGGACCGATGAAGTAGAGCTGCTCGGCTCGCTCAAAGGAATCGGCGATGCCGACGGTTTCGCAGAAGCGATTGAATTCGTGACAGCAGCCCATGCTGACGTGCTGACAGTTGTCGATCAGCGACTGGGACTGCTGGTCTTCAAAGGAGCTCGCGCGCCCCCCGAGTCGAGGTCGGGACTCGAGCAGCATGACAGGCTGGCTCCGCTCCGCGAGAGCCGCAGCGCAGGCCAGGCCGGCGAGACCGCCTCCGACAATGACTGTTGCTGTGCTGCTGTCTTCCAATGACTTTCCCTGACCAACGTGCCGTGCATGTGAAATCGCCCCATCTGTACATTGGATCTGTATTTTCCGGGACTGCTGCCTTAAGATGTGAGGATATCGAAAATCAGCTGAGATCCCAGTAGTGACTTTGGTGAAATCATGAAATATTCGGGGATTCCCCTGATTGAGACACTTTCCCGCGGCTGGCTGCAGGCGGGGAGGAATTTCGTTTATCCGCCCCGGTGTGTACTATGCGGTGAAGACCGGCTGTGCGAGGGAACGAACTGCGGGCCCCGGATCGACCAGATCGCCCCCCTGATGGCTCACACGTGTGGACGGTGCGGTGCACCAGTGGGACCGCATGTAGAGACGTCTTCCGGCTGCATTCACTGCAGGAAAGATCGTTTTTTATTCAAGCGAGCGATTGCCCTGGGACAATATCAGGGGCCATTGAGCGAATTAATCTTAAAACTGAAGCAGAACCCGGGAGCCCCTCTGGGAGTGAGCCTGGGAAATCTACTATACTACCGCCATCAGGAAACACTGGAGAAGATGGACTTTGATCTGATCATTCCGATCCCGCTGCACTGGACATCCCGGCTCTACCGGTCTCATAATCCGTCGACTCTGATTGGTGAGGCATTGTCGGGCCGCTTGCAAGCCCCTTTCGACGTGAATATACTCGCGAAACGAAAACGGACCCCTGCGCAGCTCGGATTGAATTCTTCAGAACGAAGACGAAATTTACGGGATGCGTTTCGAGTGCGTCGAGCGAGGCGAATCCAGGGGCAGAGCATTTTACTGGTGGATGACGTCCTGACTACGGGCTCAACCGCCAATGCTGCGACGCAGGCGCTGCTGGAGGCAGGAGCCCGCGAGATCAACGTGGCAGTCATTGCCAGGGCCCTGGGCCAATAAAAGATTTAAGATCGATACTCCACGGAAATGGCTGCTGTTTCAGTGGATACAACAGATAAGGTAAGTTATCTCGATGGATGCGAGTACCACACCGCCACCCCCTGGTAAGAATTCGCCTGAACAAAAGGAGAAGAAAAAGATCGGGAGAACCCATCACTTCTTTCTGCGGGGCCTGGCGATCAGCCTGCCGCCGATTCTGACGCTGGTGATCGTCATCTGGGTTGCGGGAATCGTGAATGACTATATCATCACGCCTACCACAACCACGGTGCGCTATTGCATCGCCTACTTCACCGACGATTCGCAGCCGCGGGATAACTTCGTGCAGTTGGAAAGTCTGCCCCCCTTGGAATACTGTCGCAAGGATTACCTGGTCAGCAGAGCAGATGCAGCAGAGCTGGAAGCAATTGACGATCAGACGCTGGGAAGAATCCCCCGACGGCAGCTGACGGACAAAGCCTGGGTCCCGTTTGGAGATCGGGCGGTACCTTACACCGACTATCGGGAAGTGGCCAAACGAATTCGCCCCTCTGACATGCCGACAACGGCGATGGGGCTGTACATGGAACTGGCGACGACCCGCTGGTTCAAAAGTCTGTTCAACCTGAGCGCGGTCGCGGTCGCGTTAACAATTGTGGCGTTGTACTTCCTGGGACGTTTCGTGACGGCCCGGATTGGTGCCTGGATGGTCTACAAGTTCGAACAGGGCGTACTGGCGAGACTGCCTGTGGTGAGCAACGTTTATTCTTCGGTGAAGCAGGTGACCGACTTCTTCTTCAGCGAACGCACGGTCGATTACAGTCGCGTGGTTGCGGTGGAATACCCGCGGCGCGGCATCTGGTCGCTGGGATTTGTCACGGGTGACAGCATGCTGGAGATGACAGTCACTGCGGGCGAACCCCTGGTGGCGATCCTGATTCCCACCTCCCCGATGCCGGTGACCGGGTATACGATGAGCGTTCCGAAAAGCGAGATTGTGGATTTGAATATCACCGTCGACCAGGCGTTTCAGTTCTGCCTGTCATGTGGAGTGCTGGTGCCTCCGCAACAGAGAGTGACTGATGAACTGCTGCGGGAGGAACTGGGCAAGCGTCTTTTGGGCGATCGCAAGCTGGCCGGCTTCAAAGTTCAGATCGCCCCGCCCGAACCCACGACTCAGACCACCACACTCGCCAGCGAACATTCCGAATCGGAAGAAACGACTGATGCTTCCGAGCCAAATTCCACTGACTCTTCAGAGCAGCCACCAGAGAAATAGACCGCGGTCTGACGTTGATCGATTCGGTCCAGAGACACATGGAAACAGAATACGCAGGATAGAAAGCAAATTTGACTGATGAATCAGACAGCGGAACCCCGTCCCTTGCGCATCGCAACCCGGGCCAGCAAGCTGGCGCTCTGGCAGGCAGAGCATGTGTCTGCCCTGCTGGAAGCTCAGGGGAGCGGACGGCCGATTGAAATCGTGCACATCACATCGGAAGGTGACCGCGATCTGACCTCGCCACTGTCCCAGTTCGGCGGACTGGGTGTCTTCACACGCGAAGTGCAGAAAGCGGTTTTGGACGGACGGGCTGATCTGGCGGTTCACAGTCTCAAAGATTTACCGACCGAGCCGGCTCCCGGTCTGACCCTGGCGGGAATCCCGGACCGGGGTCCCTTGTATGATGTGTTGATTCTGCCCGAGGGTTCCGAGCCGATTGAGTCGCTGGCTGATCTGCCCGAACAGGCACGGATTGGAACGGGAAGTCTGCGGCGCCGGGCTCAACTGCTGCATCAGCGAAGTGACCTGGAAATGCTCGAAGTCCGCGGAAACGTGCAGACCCGTCTGAAGAAACTGGACTCCGGCGAATACGACGCCCTCTGTCTGGCGGAAGCCGGAATGGTGCGACTGGAACTGCTGGCCGAAAGGAACTGGCTGCTGTTGAGTCCGCCGGAAGTCTATCCGGCCGTCGGTCAGGGCGCCTTGGGCATCGAATGCCGGGACGACGATACCGAAACCATTGAAATTCTAGGAGCGATTTCCGATCCCGCGGTGCGTGCCGCAACCACGGCGGAACGGAGTCTGCTTTCGCATCTGCGTGCGGGCTGCCATGCCCCGATTGGTAGTCTGTCTCGACTGGAAGAGAATCAACTGACATTGGAAGCAGTCGTATTAAGCGGCGACGGTCAGGAGCGGATCTTCGTTTCCGAGAGTGGTCCACTCGAAGCGGCAGCGGAGACCGGGATCAAGGCTGCGGAGGCACTGCTGGAAGCGGGGGCAGACCGGTTGATTTCGCCCGGTCCCGGCTCGCCGGAGGCCCCCTGAATCGCGAACGACTGGGCGGCGGGACGTCAACCCAAAAAAAGGACCTGTAAATTATTTCCCTATTCATGTAAAAAACAGGCTGTAACGTATGTCGATTCTGTGATTCACTTGGGTTATACTCTGTGCAAATGGACTGCCTCTCAAAATCGTATTCAGGAAGAGCGAAAGGTTTGAGACATGGAACGTCACCCTTATCGCCCCGGGTTAACCGGGATCATCGCGACGGAAACTGAAATCTCACAAATCCAGGATGGTTTAACTTATCGGGGTTACCTGGTAGATGAACTGGCCCGCGAGGCCATGTTCCTCGAAGTTGCTTACCTGCTCCTGCACGGTGAACTTCCCAGCCACGAAGAGATGGCTGACTTTCAGACGATGCTGATCGAATCGGGTCAGCTCCCTTACCCCGTGTTGAAGGCTCTGGAATCAATTCCTCCGCACATCGACATGATGGAAGTGGTCCGCAGCGGCGTCAGCCTGCTGGCACATTTCGACCCGCAGATGGAATACGGAATGTTCATGTCGGACATTTCCAATGCCCAATACCTGCTGGCGATGCTGCCGCAACTGATCTCGTTCCGTTATCATTACGTCAACGGGAAGAAACCGGTGGTGCCTAACTTCCAGCACTCATATGCGGGCAGTTTCTGGTACATGCTTAAAGGGGACGAGCCGACTCAGCTCGAAGAAGAAGCCTTCAATGCCCTGCTGATCTCACAGGCCGATTACGGTCTGGCCCCATCCACCTTTGCCGCCCGCGTGGTAGCATCGACGGGGAGTCCCCTGTATTCATCGATCAATGCCGCCATCGGTTCGCTGAACGGCCAGTTGCACTGCAGCTCCGGAGCCGGCGTTCTGGATGCATTACAGGAAGCGATGCACTCAGGAAATGCAGAAGAGTGGGCCTGCCAGGAAATCACCAAGGGACGTCGGGTACTCGGTTTCCAGCACTCGCCGCGTAAACCACGCGATCCCCGGGCAGCGGTCCTGAAGAATTACTGTGTGCAGGTTGCCGATGCACTGGGCCTGAATGCCATGGAAGCGACCGCGGATGCGATCGAAGATGTCATGGCGAAAGTCTCCCGCGTTCATCCCCGCGTGGAATGGCACGCGAGTCGACTGCTGCATTACCTGGGCTTCGAGCCTGAGCTGTTCACGCCGATCTTTGCGGTTTCGCGAATGGCAGGCTGGGTGGCACACATCGTCGAACAGACGGAGAATAATCACCTGTACCAGCCGCTCTCACGCTATGTGGGCATGGATCAGCGAAAATACAAACCGATGCCGTTACGCAGCTGATTCCGCTTTGTCGGGATAGGTCAGTCGCAGCAGAATGGGCATCAGGACGAGGTCACCAAAAACGCCGCCCACCATAGCGACACTCACCAGCGCCCCAAAATAAATCAGGGGGATGAAGTGCGACAGGGTGAGTACACTGAAGCCGGCAACCAGGGCGGACGTGGCATAAATGATTGCCCGGCCGACACTGTGCTGAGTTGATCGCAGCGCTTCATCTGTAGAAGCACCGCGCGAACGTGCTCTTAAGAAGCTTGAGATAAAGTGGATGCTCGAATCGGTCGTAAGTCCCATTGAAACACTGGCGATCATGGCGGTACCGATATTCAACGTCAGTCCGGTCCAGCCCATGACACCAATCACGACGACAATCGGAAACAGGTTGGGAACCATGGAAATCAGTCCCAGTTTCAGACTGCGAAAGGCGAGTGACATGATTAACCAGATACTGGTGGCAGCGAGCAGGAAGCTGTAAAGCTGGTCCCTGAGCAGACTGTCAATCAAATAGGCGAGCAGAATAAAAATACCGGCGGCCTTACCAGGCT
Source organism: Gimesia chilikensis (assembly GCF_007744075.1). Taxonomy (NCBI): domain Bacteria; kingdom Pseudomonadati; phylum Planctomycetota; class Planctomycetia; order Planctomycetales; family Planctomycetaceae; genus Gimesia; species Gimesia chilikensis. Next base: position 7,391,061 of record NZ_CP036266.1, read on the forward strand.
CGTCATGAACAGACTTTGAATCCTGATCGGACTCTTTCGTTTCCGAGCCGGGAAAATGTTTTTTCGCGAGGGCATCGACCTTGTGAATCAGGGAGAGTTTTTCCTCAGCCGACTGTCGTTCGAGGGCCCGCAGGACAATACGCATGCGACCCTGTTCGGGATTGTAGAGGCTGCTTTCGAAGTCCGCCTGCAGGTCTTCGATCTGGTCGAGCTTGGACTGGATCGGGTCGGAGGCGAACGGTTTTGACGGCACGAAGTCGAGCGTGTCCGTAATGGAGATGACTTTAGTTAACTGTGTTTTGTCAGGAGGGTTAACCTGTTGCAGGTCTTCCGCCAGAGCCCGGACGCGGTCGAGGTATTCCTTATTCAGTTGAGAGGGAGCAGGAAAGTTGACTTCCCAGGTGGAAGCACCGCCAAGCCGGGTTTCGACGAAGTCGAGCGCCTTGACGATCTCACTGGAGTCGCGGAAGTTTTTACTGAAATCCGTTTCAATGGTTAAGCGACTGAAGCCGGCAGCAGCAAAAATCACGAAGATCAGCGAACCCCAGAGAATCCGCTTGGGGTAACGCTCATTCATTTGAGCGACCTGTTTCAGCTTTCGGGCCAGACCTTTATCGTCTGACTGTTTTGAAGGCTGACGCAGATATCCCAAAGACATTCCGCCGGGCAGAAGGACCGTGGAGGCGATGAGTACCATCAGAGTTCCCAGCGCCATCATGATACCGAAGCTGCGGACAGGAGCGATTTCACTGGTCAACAACGAGAGGAATCCGGCTGCCGTGGTGGCACAGGTCCAGAAGATCGCGGGTAATAGTTCGACCATCGTCCGGCGGATCGCATCGGGACGGGGAACGTTCTCGCGCTGCAGGGCCTGAAAGTGGACGGCCACGTGTGCGACCGTCGCGATGCCGATGATCGTTACGAGGGAATTCAACATGGAGCTGACCATGCTCAACTGGAGATTGCCGATGACAAGTGTGGCTTCGGTCCACCAGATGGAACAGATCACAACCAGTAAAGGGAGGGCGACCCAGCGCAGCCGACGGAACAACAGCAGCAGCACGACCGCCAGCAGACTGAGCGAGACTTTGAACAGCACATCGCCATCTTCTTCCACGTAACGGAACATGTCATAGACCTGCACGGGCTCGCCGACCACATAGGCGCGGGGCTCGTGAGCATGTGCCAGCTCGCGGATTTGTTTGAATGTTTCAGCACGGGGAACGGGTGATTGATCTTCGGGAAGCAGGCGCAGGACGATGGCCGTGGTTTCGTTGTCGTCACCGATCAGCACACCACGCGAAAGTTCGATCAGTTCATCACGTTTCTGTCGAATCAATACCCGCAAGAGGAAGTTTAATTTCGGAGGGCTGAGCGCATTGGCCAGGTTTTGTGTGACGTCTGTATTGACACCCGGAACCTGACTGAGTTCCTGAGAGAATTTACGGACCTCTTTCAGCTCGTCAGTTTCCCGGGATCCTTCTTCGCCCAGCAGACCTGGTACGGTATAAGCGACGAATACAAATTCATCGCCGCCGAAGAGCCGTTTGCTCTCGAGGTAATCGAGCAGGTGCTGGTCATCTTTAGCGTAGAGAGATTCAATCGATTGTTCGAAGTCCAGCTTCGACGCTGGAAAATAAGCGAAGCCGGTCAGAATCAAAAAAACGACCAGCAGGCCCCAGCGGAGTTTATAGAGCAGGTTTACCCCTGATTCCAGCCAGCTCTCTGGTTGACGACTCATAAGGGGAAACCACTTCCTGTTGCCCGACAGGCAATACGATTAAAATTCGGCCCGTTACGATAATGCAGGAAAACTTCCGCAGCTCTCGCAACCCAGATACTCTTGTCGAACTATAGCTCACGGAAACCGTGATTTCACGACAAAGTGTGCCTTTTTTGCATCGTGTTGTTTTTTTCCAACGGGCATACTTCAGAACCTGCAGCATCGATATTTCCTGATATCTGGATCGTTTCGAATCGCAGGTCTGTTCAGTCCCTACAGACGTCAGAAATCACATAAACCCCTTTTCTGGTGAGCAGAGTCCCCTTGTTTCTGCCGTGTGAGATCTGCATACTTAGGGCAGTCTTCCCACTGGTTAACTGCCGTAATGTTAATACTTTGGGGAATCGAAACACCAGATCGAGAATACGCCGATCCAGTCGGGTTGTCCCCCCGGGATCTCGCTTTTCCACAGTGGAACATTGTCTGTGACCAAAACCGGATTCTTAACGACGGCCCTTGTACTGATTCTACTCCTGGCAGGCGGTCTGCGACTGGGAATCGTAATGCGGCAGAGTGATCAACTGCGGGAAGACCGGGATGCCTACATCGCGATTGCCCGTAACCTCGCTGCGGGAAATGGTTTCACTTCAAGTCGCATGGAGGCGGGACAGGACCTCGAACCGACGGCCTTTCGTCCGCCCCTTTACCCCTGCCTGCTGGCCGTGGGTTACTATCTGAATGCGGGTCCCCAGGTGACAGGGATCCTTCAGGTCCTGCTGGGGATCGCCACCGTCTGGTTCACCTGGAAAACAGGGCAGCGATTACAGTTACAATGGGCCGCTGTGCTCGCAGCGGGAATCGTGGCGACGGATCCGATTCTGCTGCAATACACCTCTTACTCCATGACCGAAGTGCTGGCCACGTTCTTATGCAGCCTGTTGCTCTACCTGCTGGTCTGCAGTTTTTCCACGCGTTCAGAGGAATTATCAGCGTCAACCAACAAACCCCTGCTGTTCTGGACCGGCGCCGTCTGGGGGCTGGCGATTCTCTGCCGGCCCACTTTTCTGGCGTTTCTGGGTATCTGGCTGGTGATCCGCCTGGCGGATTCACTGAAACAGAGACTGCTCTCAAACAGTGAGGAGTCACGCCCCGCATCTGTCAGCCAGCAGCTCGCATTTCTGGCAGCGGGAATTTTACTGGCTGTTTCCCCCTGGCTCATTCGCAATCTGGTCGTGTTTCGCGCACCAATTCTGACGACCACGCATGGCGGATACACGCTCCTGCTGGGGAATAATCCGGTCTTTTACAATGAAGTGGTGCAGCAGCCCTGGGGAACGGTGTGGACAGGTGAGAGCCTGGATGCCTGGCAGAAAAGTCTGGAGGCGGATATCGCGCAGCTGCAGCCAGCCCTCGAGACCGAACAGGAACGGGATCGCTGGATGTACCAGCGGGCACGCCAGAATATTTCATCCCAACCTTCGCTGTTTGCCCAGTCATGTCTGCTGCGACTCAAGCGTTTCTGGAATATCGCCCCTCTCGCAAGTGCGGGGCAGACACCCTCTCGAACCCTGCTACTGGGAGTGGCGAGCTACTACTTTGTTGTCCTGCTGGGCTGTCTCTGGGGAGTGTGCCTGGTAGTCTGGAAAAGAGAGCGAAACTGGTCGCCACTAATCTGGCTGCTGGTGAGCTTTACCATCGTGCATCTGTTCTACTGGACCAACATGCGAATGCGGGCGCCGCTGGTGCCTGCGATCGCCCAGCTGAGCGTTTTCGGCTGGTCCCATCTGATTCATTTCTGCAAAATCGACCGACTCTGGACCCGCCCGAACACGGATCACCCTAAAGTCTGAATAATCAATCACTTACAAGCAGGCTGACTCTCATTCCCGGCCAGTGATTGTTATTGACACTCTTTCAGAAATCGACCTATAATCCGCACCCATTTATCTCGGGTCGACAGACTGAGTTACCGCCTGCCGACCTCAAATCGTTACCCTCTTTACTGCTAAACCCTTGGCAGCAGAGCGTATTCCACTTCGATCCTATCCTCTCATCAGAAGATTGACCTACCCGGTTATCACTTCAGGAGTGCCCGTGTCGGGCGAGATCTATTCCGATTCTCGGTATGTTTCGCTTCGTATCTGGCGAGTGATTTTGCTGATTGCAATCCTCGGCGGTGTCACCACCGTTGCGCCTGCTCAGACCAGTTTCTTCGGTGCTCCCAAAGCGTCTTACGAAGAGTCGGAGTACGAACCATCGGAACAGGAATCGATCCAGATCGAGGCGGAATACTCCCAGCAGTGGGAACAGGATTTCGTCAATGTTTCGATTTTGAAAGGGAACTGCCGCATTCAACAGGGCGACGCTGTTCTCCGTTCGCGACAGATGGTTATCTGGCATGCCAAATCCCGTAAGACGGATCGCATTTCGGTCTATCTGGAAGGGGAAGTCCGCGTCGATCTGCCGGGAGAATCCCAAAGCGAGAACAGTCTGCTCGTCAATCTGGTCACGCAGAACGGTTTGAAAACCAAATACCGTCGCCCGACGAACGGAACGCCCGCCGAGGATGATCCCCTGCTCAAGCGAGCAACACAACGCCGGGGCATGCCCCACGATCATCAGTTGAAGCGTGCCCAGTTCATCGTCGAGAAACCGCCGATCGAAGGACCGGAACTGGCTCCCATGCCCGAACCGGAAATGAACGTCGGCTTCCGCCGCATTCGCCTGTTCCCCCGGAGTGCGGTCCCTTACAACGTACAAAGTTTTCCCTCGACACATACCGTTCCCCCGGAACAGATCTGGGTGATTACCGGCGGGGTCAACCTGCTGATCGACGGTGTGGAAGGACTGGGCATGGTCGACATGTCCGCGGATCGGATTATCATCTGGACCGACGGACGGGATACGCAGAACTTCAACTCGGAAATCCGACAGTCCAAAGAAACACCCTTCGAAATCTACCTCGAAGGCAATATCGAGATCCGGCAGGGAACCTATTATCTCCAGGCCAACCGTGCCTACTACGATGCCCGGGAAGAACGGGGCGTGCTGCTGGACGCGGAACTCAAAACGTATATCCCCGAACTGGGAGAAGACGTCCGCGTCCGGGCCAGCCAGATCCGTCAGTTGTCGAAAGGGGCCTATCTGGCTCAGAACGCCTGGGCAACAGGCAGCCAGTTTGGAAAGCCGGGCTACAAAATTCAATCCTCGGATGTGTTCATCGAAGATCGCTATACAACTCCCTGGCTGGGAACAGGCTCACCGCAAATTGATCCGCTCACGAATGAACCAGTACCGAATAAGCGCGCCTGGATTTCCAGTTCGAACAATACCTTCCAGGTTGGTGACGTACCGCTGTTTTATCTGCCCTACGTCTCCAGCCCGGCCGAGGATATCTATTTTCCAATCACGGGTCTGAGATTCGGGAACGACCGGATCTTCGGTTTTCAGGTTGAGACCGAATGGGATATGTATAAACTGCTCGGCCTCGAGCGTCTGCCCGGCACGAAGTGGGAAGGTCAGGTCGATTACTACTCATACCGTGGTGTCGGCATCGGTCAGTCGGGAGACTATCAGGGAGCCAACATGCTGGGCTTCGATAATGTCTTCCGCGGTGACGCCAAGATGTTCTACATTCACGATACCGGTCTCGATAACCTGGGTGCCGACCGTCGGGCTCTGGTCCCCTCCACTGAGGACCGCTATTTCATTAATATGCATCATCGTCAGGAATCGCCGTTCGGGATGACACTCACCGGCGAAGGTGGTCTGCTCTCAGAC